>USGP01000009.1 GCA_900554315.1 uncultured Mycoplasmatota bacterium | reverse complement strand
ATTTTGATGATTTAGTTATTGCTACTGGTTCTATAGCTAGTCCTAAAACTGGTTCTGATGGTTTTGGATATACTCTTGCAAAAAAGTTTGGTCATACCATAGCACCTGTTAAGCCTGCGTTGGTTCAGTTGGTTACAAATGGTGATTTTTTGAAGGAGTGGTCTGGTGTTCGTACAAATTGTATTGTTTCTTTATATGAAGATGATCATTTTGTAAAGGCAGAAGAAGGAGAAATTCAATTAACTGATTATGGTGTTAGTGGAATTTGTGTTTTTAATTTAAGTCGAATTGTTTCTTTGGGTCTTCCTAAAAAGACTGAGCGATTAAGTATTTCATTTTTACCATTTTTAAAAGATAAGAGTGAAGATGAAATTTATGCTTGGTTTTCTAAAAGAGGGGAACAGTTAAAAGAGTATTCTATGGTTTCTTTTTTAGAAGGAATTTTGCCATATAAATTGATTTTGGTTATTTTAAAACTTTCTAATATTTCTAAGAAAGCTACTTGGAGTAGTTTATTAAAAGAAGAGCAACAACGATTATTATCTTATTTGTTTTCTTTTCCATTAGAAGTAATTGGTACGAAAGATTTTTCTATGGCTCAGGTATGTTGTGGAGGAGTTCTACTTTCTGAGGTTTCTTCTTGGCTAGAATCTAAAAAAGTATCTCACTTATATTTTGTTGGAGAAATTTTAGATGTTGATGGTGATTGTGGTGGCTATAACTTAGGATTTAGTTGGATGTCTGGGTTGTTAGTTGGTAAAGCTTTACGAGGAGGTAGTAAATGATACGTGTTAGGCAAATTAAAATCCCTTTAGGCAAAGAGGATAGATTAAAGGGAGAGATTGCTAAAAAATTACATATTTCTTGTCAAAATATTCTTTCTTTTACTATTTTAAAAAAGTCATTAGATGCTAGACGTAAAACAGATATTCATTATGTCTATGAAGTTGATGTTGAGGTGTTGAAGGAAGATAGAGTTTTAAAAAATAGTTTGTCTAAGGATGTTTTACTTTCTCCAAAAGAAGAATATCAGTTCGTCGAAATGGGATCTTTAACTTTAGAACATCGTCCTATTATTGTTGGAAGTGGTCCTGCTGGTTTGTTTTGTGCTTATATGTTAGCACAATACGGCTATCGCCCTTTGGTTATTGAACGTGGAGAGCCAGTTGAAGATCGTGTTAAAAGTGTATTAGAATTTTGGAATGGTGGTAAGTTAAAAATGAATTCTAATGTTCAGTTCGGCGAAGGAGGAGCAGGAACTTTTTCGGATGGCAAATTGAATACTATGGTTAAAGATAAATATTTTAGGGGAAAAAAGGTTTTTGAAATATTTGTTGAAAATGGTACTCCAAAAGAAATTTTGTATTTACAAAAACCACATATTGGAACAGATTTGTTAAGAGATGTTGTTGTCAATATTAGAAAGTCTATAGAGCGATTTGGTGGAGAATTTCGTTATTGTAGTCAGTTGACAGATATTCATATTAAAGATGGTAAGTTATATGAAATAGAGATTAATCATCAAGAGAAGATACCTTGTTCTGTTTTGGTATTAGCAATTGGACATAGTGCAAGAGATACTTTTTCTATGTTATATCAGAATGGTCTAGATATGGTTTCTAAACCTTTTGCTGTTGGTCTTCGTATTCAACATCCCCAAGAGATGATTCAACTTAGTCAATATGGGACATTGGATAAAAGACTTCCTGTTGCTGATTATAAGCTTACATATACTACAAAAAGTGGTAGAGGAGTGTATTCTTTCTGCATGTGTCCTGGTGGGTATGTTGTGAATGCTTCTAGTGAAGATGGAAGACTTGCAATTAATGGGATGAGTTATCATGATAGAGGTAGTAAAAATGCTAATAGTGCTTTAGTTGTTACGGTTAGTCCAGATGATTTTGGGCGTCATCCGTTAGATGGCGTTAAGTTTCAGCAAAAGTTGGAAGAAAATGCTTTTCTAGCTGGAAATGGGGCAATTCCTATTCAATTGTATCAAGATTTTGATCATGGACTTTTTTCAGCTAATTTTTTAGATGTTTCTCCAGAAATGAAAGGAAGATATGAGTTTGCGGATTTGAATCAAGTTTTACCTGATTATGTTTGTTCTTCTATTAAAGAAGCGATGCCAGTATTTGGAAAAAAAATTCATGGTTTTGACCGAGGAGATGCTATTTTAGCTGGGGTTGAGAGTCGTACTTCTTCTCCTGTTAGAATTGTTCGTGGAGAGGATGGAGAAAGTAATATACTAGGAATTTATCCATGTGGAGAAGGGAGTGGTTATGCAGGAGGCATTACTACTGCTGCGATGGATGGTATTAAAGTAGCAGAATGGATTTCTAAAAAATATCATAATTGACAGTCAAGTAAGTAGTTTTTCTTTAAACTACTTTTTTTTCTTTTCTTTTTTTGTATAATTAAGATAAGGAGTTGAGTTTTATGTATGTACCTGATGATGATAATTATGAAGTAGATGGTGAGAATTACGCTCCACCTAGACCGCCGGAAGAGCGTGAAGAAAAAAACAAAAATGAAAAAATTAAAAAGATTGTTATTATTATAGTTGCTGCTATTATTATTGGTTTACTTGTTTATTTTATTAGTGGTTTATTTTTTAATTCTAAACCAAAAGAACAACCTAAGTCTGCAATTTCTACTACACTTAGTGTAGATGATCCAGAAGTAGAAAATATATATGAAATGGTTACTTATGGTAGAGATTCTAAAACATTAAATAAGTATTTAAAAGAACAGTTTGTTTCGTTAAAAGATTTTAGTAATTATGAAAAGTTTTATTATGCTTTATCTAATTTAAGGTCTAGAGACCTAGAAGAAGAAAAAGATGATGATACTGCGGATTCGTCTACTAAAAAGTATTATATTCCTGATGATGTTATGGACAATTTAATGAAGGATTATTTTGGAGATGACGTTACTTATTTGAAACAAGGAACGATACCGGTTACTTTAGGAAATCCGATTGACGAAGGTAATGCTTTAACTCTTACTTATAATGTTAATCAAGAACAGTATGAGGTTACTTTCCAAAATCAGACACCTACCGCTGATAATACCATACCAGTTGCTTTATATGATTTAGAAAGTGCAAGTAGAAATGAAAATGGAGATATTACTTTAGTAGAAAGAGTTGTCTATTTAACTGGTTCTGTTTCTAATAATTTAGTTAGTTATCAAGTTTATAGAGATGCGAGTCATACAATGTTAATTACTAGTGCTAGTAATATTGAATTAGACAAGTATAAGGAAGATCCTGTTACGATTGATGATTTTCTTGAACAGAGTAATATCATTACCTATAAATTTAAAGAGGATAAAGGAGAATATTATTTTTATCAAAGTAAAATTGAACAATAACGTTGATTGTCAACGTTATTTTCTTTTCTTGTAATTTCGTGTATAATGGAAGTGGAGGAGTTTATGAGTAAAAAGGTTTTAGAAGTTGTTGGAACTATGTTTTTTCATGATGGTAAACTTTTAGTTGATAAACCTAGAAATAAACCTACTTATCAGATGATTGGTGGAAAAGTAGAAGATGGGGAATCTGTTTTGGAAGCTGCTATTCGTGAATGCCATGAAGAGTTAGGGGATAAAGCGATTTTTGATGAAAGTCTTTTTTCTTTTGTTATGGACTTTCATGAAATTGCTACTAGTGATCCTAATATCGAAATCCATATGTCTGTTTTTCAATATTTAGGACAGCTAGAAGGAGAACTTACTACTTCTCGTGAAATTGGTGACTTTATGTGGTTTGGATTTGATGATGATTATCAATTGTTATCTAATACATTGAAAAATGAAGTGGTTCCATATGCTATTTCTAAGAAATTAATTTATAAAAAATAACGTATAAAAATTATTAGCAGGAGGAGTTATGAAACAAGAAAATATTCGAAATTTTTGTATTATTGCCCATATTGATCATGGGAAAAGTACTTTAGCAGATCGTATTTTAGAGAAGACGGGGGCTATTTCTAAAAGAGAGTTAAAGAATCAAATGTTAGATTCTATGGATATTGAAAGAGAACGTGGTATTACTATTAAGTTGAATGCAGTTCAGCTTACTTATCAACATGAGGGAGAAGAATATTATTTTCATTTAATTGACACGCCTGGTCATGTTGACTTTTCTTATGAGGTTTCTCGTAGTTTAGCAGCTTGTGAAGGTGCTTTGTTAGTAGTAGATGCTGCTCAAGGAGTAGAGGCACAGACACTTGCTAATTTATATTTGGCTCTTGATAATCATTTGACAGTAATTCCTGTTGTTAATAAGATTGATTTGCCAAGTGCTGATTTACCTAAAGTAACAGAAGAGTTAGAAAATATTGGATTTTCTAAAGATGAGATTATTTTTACGAGTGCGAAGACAGGGGAAGGAATTGATGCTTTGTTAGAAGCGATTATTAAAAAAATTCCTGCTCCAACGGGAGATATTCATAAACCTTTAAAAGCTTTAATTTTTGATAGTATTTTTGATGCTTATCGTGGAGTTATTATTAGTATTCGTGTTATGGAAGGGGAAGTTAAAGTCGGTGATATTATACGTATGATGGAGACTGGTGCAACGTATGATGTTGTTGGCCTTTCTATTGATACACCGAAAGAAAAAGCTATTTCTTCTTTGAAAGCTGGAGAAGTTGGTTATCTTTCTGCTTCTATTAAGAGCATTAGTGATGTGGAAGTAGGGGATACGATCACTTTAGAATCTAATCCAGCAACAGAGGTGTTACCAGGGTATAAACCAATGAAACCTATGGTATATTGTGGACTTTATCCAATTGAGTCAAGTAAATTTGAGGATTTAAGAGAGGCTTTGGAAAAATTAAAGTTAAATGATTCTTCTTTAACTTTTGAACCTGAAACGTCTAAAGCTCTAGGCTTTGGATTTCGATGTGGTTTTTTAGGATTATTACATATGGAAATTATAGAAGAGAGGATTGAAAGAGAGTTTGGCATAGATTTGATTGCTACTTCTCCTTCTGTTGTTTATGAAGTAGTACTTACTGATGGTTCTAAGATTATGGTAGACTCTCCTACGAAGATGCCAAAAAGAGAAGTTATTTCTAAGACTTTGGAACCTTATGTAAAAACTAGTATTTTTACACCAAGTGATTATATTGGTCCTATTATGGAGTTATGTCAGGATAAAAGAGGAACATTTATTAATATGGAATATTTAGATCAGACGCGAGTAACGATTCATTACGATATGCCTCTTTCTGAGATTGTGTATGACTTCTTTGATAAATTGAAATCTTATACTAAGGGATATGCTTCTTTTGATTATGAACTTATTGGTTATAAAGAGAGTAATTTAGTTAAGATGGATATTTTGCTTAATGGTGATATTGTGGATGCTTTATCTGTTATTGTTCATAAGGATTTTGCTTATCAAAGAGGTAAAGTTGTTGTTGAAAAGTTAAAAGAGATTATTCCTAGACAGATGTTTGAAGTTCCTATTCAAGCTGCGATTGGAACTCATGTTATTGCTAGAACTGATATTAAGGCTATGCGTAAAAATGTTTTAGCAAAATGTTATGGTGGAGATGTAACTCGTAAAAAGAAATTGTTAGAAAAACAAAAAGAAGGTAAGAAGCGTATGAAAAAGATTGGTAGTGTTGAGGTACCACAAGAAGCGTTTTTATCTATTTTGTCTACTAGTGATAAATAATAAAGGGAGTGTTTTTCATGAATGAAAAAGAAAAGAGTGTTGTGGAGTATTTTTTAGCTCATCCAGAAGCATTTATTGGTGAAATTTCTGAAGCGACGGGAATACCTAGATCTTCCGTACAACGTTATTTAAATAAGCATAAAGATGTGGTTGTTAATGCTGCATTAGGTATAACTATTGGTCAACAATTGACGGTTAATCAACATCGTGGAAAGGTACAGGGCGGTAGAACTTCTTTTTTACATAATAGTCCTGTAAAAGATGAATTGGGCCATTTTGTTGGTAATGTCAGGGATGTAGATTATAGTAGAGAAGATAAAAAAAGAAAAGATATTAAGTTGATATGTACTTATTATTTGAGTAATAAATCTTTTACTTTAGATGAATTGGCTGATTCTTTTAAAGAGTTATTTGGATATTCTAGGGATTATATTTATGACTGTTTATTAGATAGTCGTGTTCCTTCTGTTATGGGAGAAGAGAGCGCTAGAGAAATTGAACAGACTCTTGAAAATAACTATGCTGGTTTTTATAGAAAAGTTGCTGATCTACATTTGACAGAAGCGGATTTGCAACAGGCTGATTTTACGGATCGAGAACGTGAAGTGTTTTCTGAGAGACGTCAAAATCCAACTATGACTTTGTCTAGTATGTCAGAAAAGTATGGCGTTTCTAAAACTGCTCTTGCAAAAATAGAAAATAGGGCAATCGGAAAAGTAAGAAAAGTTATTGGTAGGGGCAAAAGTGATAGGTAGTTGTTATATTCATATTCCTTTTTGTAAAAAGATTTGTAGTTATTGTGATTTTTGTAAAGTATTTTATCATACAAATTTTGTCAATTCCTATCTTGTATCATTAGAAAAAGAAATTGAAAAGTATTATCATCAGGAAGAACTTAATACTATTTATATTGGTGGTGGAACACCTAGTTGTTTATCGGTTTCTGAACTTAAACATTTATTTTCTATTTTATCTAAATTAAAAAGAAGTAAAACCTGTGAAATAACTATTGAAGCAAATTTTGATAGTATTACAAAAGAAAAAATTGATTTGTTTTTAGAGTTTGGTATTAATCGTATTAGTTTAGGAATAGAAACTACGCATGAATGGATTTTAAAGAAGATGAATCGTAGTTTGAATTTATCTTATGTTCAAGAAATTATTTGTTATTGTAAGGAAAAAGGACTTACTAATATTAATTTGGATTTAATGTATGCTTTTCCTGGAGAGAGTTTACAAGAAGTAGAAGAAGATGTTTCTTTTCTTTTATCTTTGGATGTTAGTCATATTTCTACTTATTCACTTATTTTAGAAGAACATACTTCATTGTATTTGCAGCATTCTTCTTTTGTAGATGAAGATATGGATGCTAAAATGTATCAGAGAATTTGTGAAATGTTAAAAGATTACGTTCATTATGAGACTAGTAATTTTGCCAAAGATGGAAAGTATTCTCGTCATAATTTGTGTTATTGGAATAATGAAGAGTATTATGGCTTTGGACTTGGAGCTAGTGGTTATTATTTAGATACACGCTATTCTAATACTCGCAGTATGACACATTATTTACAAGGAAATTATCGTTACCAAGAGGAAAAATTGTCTATTTATGATAAAATGGAATATGAGGTTATTTTAAATCTAAGAACCAAGTGGGGGATTTCTAAAAGTAAATTTTATCAATTATATGGTAAAAAGTTAGAAGATGTTTACCCTTATCAAAAATTAATTGATCAGGGATATTTAATAGAAAAAGATGATAATGTTATTATTCCATATTCATATTGGTATCTTAGTAATGAAATATTAGTTTTATTGTTGGAGGAGAGTCACGATGAATAAAATAGAACAATTTGAAATAGAGCTTAGTTATATAAAAGATGAAACGATTCAAGAGGACTGTCGTACTATGATTGAATTATTACCAGATTATTTTTTTCATATACCAGCTTCTTCTACTGGAAAGTATCATCCTAGTTATTCTTTAGGAGAAGGTGGGCTTTTACGCCATACAAAAGCAGCTGTTAGAATTGGTTATGAATTGTTACAAGATCCTTGTATTGGTAATAAATATAAAGATAGTGAAAAAGATATTATGTTAATGGGACTTTTATTACATGATGGGTTAAAGAGTGGGGTGACACAAGAAAAATATACTAGGTTTGACCATCCTATTTTAATGGCAAATTATATTATGGAACATAAGGCGGATTTACTTATGAGTGACGAGGAGCTTGATTTATTATGCTCTGTTATTAAAACACATATGGGTCCTTGGACTCAAGATTATAATGGGGAAGAAGTATTGGAAGCTCCAAAAACGAAGTATCAGAATTTTGTTCATATGTGTGATTATTTAGCTAGTAGAAAATGTTTATTAGTTCCTTTTGATGAGAATAATAGAATAAGTGTCTAAATGGACACTTATTTTTTGTTGCGATGTTATCTATTTTTTGATATGATAGAATAGAATATGATAATTGATGGAGGCTTTGGTATGAAAGGTAAAATTATTGTGATTGAGGGAACAGATTGTTCTGGTAAAGAAACGCAGTCTGTTTTATTAGAGAAAAGATTAAAGGAAAAAGGAGAAAAGTGTATCCACTTTGCTTTTCCAATGTATGATACTCCGACTGGTAAAATTGTTGGTGGACCATATTTAGGAAATCCATCTATTGGGGAGGGATATTTTCCTGAAGGTGCTGATCACGTTGATCCTCATATTGCTTCTTTGTATTATGCCGCTGATAGAAAATATAATATGAGTCGTATTCTTCCTTATTTAGAAGAAGGATATTATGTTATTTTAGATCGTTATACAACCTCTAATTTAGCACATCAGGGTAGTAAGATTAAAAATAAAGATGAGAGATTCTTGATGTATCAATGGATTGATAAATTGGAATATTGGTTATTAAAACTTCCTAAACCAGATCAGACTATCTTTTTGCATATGCCTTATCAATATTCTTTAGAACTAAAAAAGAATAGAAAGTATTTAGATGAACATGAAAGATCTCCTGAGCATTTAAAAAATGCAGAAGATGCTTATATTGAACTTTCTGAATTATATAATTGGAAAAGAATTGAATGTGTAAAAGACGGAAAAATTCGTGATGTTTCAGACATCAATGATGAAATATTAAGCTATTTAGGATTTGAAGAGTAAGTTTTTCTTACTTTTTTATATACAAAAAAATGTAGGAGTTTTCCTACATTTTTATTATTTATTATTATTTGTATTTACTTGTATTGGTTTTATATTTTGAACTGGTTGTGTTGGCTGTATTGCTATAGGTCTTACTCCTTGTACTGGTTGAGGTTGTTGTGGTGTTGTTAAAGGCTTTGGTGTTTGTTGCATTGGCTGTTGATTTACTTGTATAGGTTGCACTGGTTTTGGTTGTACTTGTTGAATTGGATTTGGTGTTGTTGTCGTTGGTTTTATTTGTACTGGTTGAGGTGTCTGTGTTGATTTTGGAGCAACTGTTGCTTGTATTGGTTGTGAGATTATTGGTGTTGTAGGTTTTGCTTGTTGAGAAGTTGCTTGTTTTTCTACAGGTTTAGATGGCACTGTAACAACAGGAGTAGGAGTAGTGTTTACTAAGTTTGTTTTTAATGTTGTAATATTTGGTTTTGTAAACGGAACTGGTTGTTCTTGATCTTTTTTAATTTCTGTTTTGATAGTATTTTCAGTGCTTTTCTGTTTTTCAATAGCATTTATTTTATCTAATGAATTGATTGGTGCATTTGAAGAAGTTGTTTTTACTTGTACAGGGTTGGATTCTTGTACTGCTGTTGGAATTGTTCTTGGTGTTGCATGATTTAATGTAGTCTCTGGTGTATTATTTAAAGATACTACTTCCATACTGGATTTATCATCTTTTTCTTTCTTTTCTTTTTCAACATTTTGTTTTTCTTCTTGTTCTCTTAATTCTTCTTTGATTTTTTCATCTTTTTCTTTTTCTTTAGACTTAATTCTTTCTTCTGTATCACTTTCAAAGAAATCTTCTGCATCTTCAATTTCAATTACTCTTAATACTTCTTCAAAACTTGTTGTTCCATCTAATACTTTTCCTAGAGCATCTTGTAGCATGGTAATTACTCGGTCACTATATACTAATTTAGAAAGATCTTCTTTACTTAGTGTTTCATTATTTAAAGCGCTACGCATTTCATCGTCTAATTCTAGTACTTCTTGAATTGCTACACGACCTTTATATCCTTTACGACAAGCTTCGCATCCTTCAGGATTTACATCCCAAATCTTATTTACGTCTTTATGTAAATATTTTTTAAATACCTTTTTTTCGAATTTTGTAGTGTCTCTTTCTATTCTACATTTGGTACATATTTTTTTAGCAAGTCTTTGCGAAATGATTCCTGTAAGAGCAGTAGATAGTAAGTAACGTTCTACATTCATATCTAGTAAACGTTCTACTGTAGATAAGGTATTGTTTGTATGGATAGTGGATAGAACTAAGTGTCCAGTAATTGCGGCACGTACAGCGATTTGAGCAGTTTCACTATCACGAATTTCTCCGATTAGAATGATATTAGGGTCCTGACGTAGTATAGAACGTAGGGCTGCTGCAAAAGTCATACCAATTTCTGAGTTAACTTGAACTTGGTTAAGTCCTTCGATATTCATTTCAATAGGGTCTTCTACTGTAATAATATTTGTCTCTTCTTTATTTAATGTTTCTAGAATTGAATATACGGTTGTTGATTTACCAGATCCAGTGGCACCGGTAATTAGAATAATACCATTTGGTACTTGAATCATTCTTTTTAGTCGATCTAGGTTTGATTCATTAAATCCTAAGCTATCTAATCCTTGCAAACTTCTAGAATAGTCTAGGATACGAATAACGATTTTTTCACCTTCATTTAATGGTAAGCAAGATACACGCATATCCAAATAATTACCACCAAAGTTACCTTTGATGGCACCATCTTGAGGTAGTCTTGACTCTGTGATGTTCATGTTTGCTAAAAGCTTAAGTCTTGTTGTTAAATTTCTTTCATAAGCTTTTGGAATAAATGTAAAGTTTTGTAAATCACCATCGACACGAATTCTTACCATCATTCCATCTTCTCTAGGATCGAAATGAATATCTGATGCATTTGCTTTGGCTGCAGATATAATAATATAGTCTGCAATCTGCGTAATAGGTGTTTTTGTAAAATCGAATTTAATCATAGTGTCACAACCCCTTTTGTTTTTTACTATGGTATTTTATCTTATTTTATTATATAATACTTTTAGTATAATAGCAAGAAAGTAGATGGGAAAAGATGAAAAAAAATAATAAAGGTTTTGTTCTGGTTGAAACTTTAGTTGTTACGGTTTTTGTAGCTGCTGTTTTTTCTGTTATTTATATTAATTTTTATCCTCTAGCTGGTGAGTATGAGCGTAGAGAATTTTATGATGATATTGATAGTAAATATGGTGCTTATTGGTTAAAAGTGTTTATTCAAAGGCCTTCGTATGGTTTAGACACTTCAACTATTCAAAATAAGGGGTATGTTAAGTTTGAATGTGCTAGGCTTAATAATGAACGAGATAGAAATGTATGTGATGCTATGTATCAACGATTACATGTTAAACAGGCTATTATTTCTTATTATCAGTTGTCTGATAATACTGTAGAAACAAATCCAGCTCAGAATGACGGACTTAATTATAAGGGATTAAAGACAAAAGCCCCAAGTGATGGAACTTTAAAAAATGAACCTTCGTTATTGTCTTATATTGAGTATTTACCTAAGTATGAGGTTAAGTCTTTAAATGGAGCTCAATATCGTGTTATTGTCGAGTTTGAAAGGTCTGGTGACTTGGTTGAGGAAGAAGATCCTGTTTTAACTTATGCAACTATGGAGGTGATTAAATGATTCGAAAGTTAAATAATAAAGGAATGACAGCTATTGAAATTTTAGTTACCTTCGTTATTGTTGCGGTTATTGTAGTTTCTTTATATGATGGAATTGTTGGATTAAAAGAGCAGGAGACTTTATCTTCTTATCAACTTAGTATGAGTACCTTTAAAAATCTTCTTACTAAGGATATTCAAGATGATTTTATTAAAAATGGATTGGTAGGTGCGGACATTAGTCCTTTAAGTGATAAAACAGGATATCGAGTTATTTTTACTTTAAAGGATGGCTCACAAAGAGAGTTAGATGTTGTACAACAATTTGGCTGTGAAGATGTCGATGCTAGTATTTGTGCTGCAAAGGGAATACCTACTACACAAAATGATAAATTTCTTATTAAATATGGACCTGTCGGTAATGTTACAGAATATGAACTTCCTAATTTAGGTAGAGAAACTATTACTTGTTCTGATGGTAATAGTCATACTATTGATGCTTTACGAATTAATCAAGTAGATGTTTCTAGTGCTAATCAAGTATTTTCTTTACATATTACATTTTCTCATCCGGATTTTGGTACTACTTATTCTATTGATATTGTTTCACCAATTAGTTATCCATAGAAATAAAAGACAAGCAAGAATTGTTTGATAAATTCTTCCTAATAGAAAGTTTTTATATTGAATTGAAGTATCAGAAATGATACTTTTTGTTTGCATATGAACTGATATGCCTCCAAATGAGAAAAAGAAAACAATAAGTAGGCCTCGTAAAGTCGGATTGGAAATTAAACTTGTTAAAAAAGTTCCATTTGTTAAATCAAATAGTCCATTTAATATGACATATTCTATAATGGGAAGTTTTATAATATGATTTATGATGGTTATGATTAAGTAGAAAAAAACAGATGTCCCATATATTAATAAAATGGTTTTTAGAGATGAAGAAATTGCTTCTGGTAGTACTTTAGAAAAAGTTCTAGGTATTGTTTGCTGTATTTTTTGAGTGTTGCTTTTTCTTTTTTTTATGTTAATGCTGATAATAAAATTAGAAATCATAAGACTGGTTAGTATTATATAACTATATTTTTTTGTAGGAAAGAGACTAGATACAGGCCCTAATATAAAAACAGGATTAGGAAAGTGGGTGAATTTTATATATTGATTTGCTTCTTCTTCAGAAATTAAATTTTTATCTAATAATTCTTTTGTGTATTTACTACCGCTTGGAAAACCACTAATCATACTCATTAATGTTATATATTTTTTAGCAGCAGTCTTTGGAAAAATATTGGCTATTTTTTGAATCGCATTATATTCTATTAGTAAAGTAGACATTGTAAAAAATAGAAAACTAGATGGAAATAGCTTTTCTAGGAATAGTTTAGAATATGTTAAGATTTGACTGGTTACTAAGGGAGCATTTTTTAAATATACAAAAGTTAGACAGGCAAGTAGTAATAAGATAAGGTTGGATTGATTAATTTTTTTCATATTTCCTCGTTTCTTTGTTATAATGTATCATGGAGGTAGTTTTTTACATGGTTAAGAAATTTTATGAGAAAGTAAAAGATTATATTAAAAGTGAATATAAATTTATTATTGTTTTGGTTATCTTTTTTGTTGTATTTACTTGGCCAGTTAATTATTATATTGTAATTGGTGGAGGAATTAGTGACATTGGAGATAGAGTAGAAGTAGAGGATGGTTATCAAAGTGATGGTAGTTTTAACTTATCTTATGTTAGTGAGTTAAAAGGAACTACACTTTCTTATTTACTTAGTTACGTGATGCCTCATTGGAAAAAAGTTAGTATGGATGATTATAAATATACAACGGATGAGGATTATGAAGATATTGAGTTTCGTAGTGAATTAGATTTGTTAACTTCTAATAGTAATGCTATTTATTATGCTTATCAATTGGCTGATAAACCTTGTAAGACAGTTGATACAAAAGTATATGTTATTTCATCTTTACCAGATTATGAGAATTCTTTAGAAGTTGGAGATCAATTGTTAAAGATTGATGGTGAGTCTTATACTACATTAGAAGAATTTCAGGAAGCTATTTTAAAGGTGGATACAGAAGATGTTTCTGTGACTGTTTTGCGTGATGGTAAAGAAAAAAATATTTCTTGTCATTTGTACTCAGAAGGGGATAGAAAACTATTGGGTGTTTTATTACAGTCTCTTAGTACATATGAAACAGATCCAGAAGTAGATTTTCATTTTGAGAAGAATGAATCTGGCCCTTCTGCTGGTTTGATTACAACATTGTCTATTTATGATCAACTTACGAAGAAGGATTTGACAAAAGGAAAAGAAATTGCTGGTACTGGTACAATTGAAGCAGATGGTTCTATTGGTCAAATTGGAGAAGTTAGTTATAAATTGTTAGGTGCTGTGGATGGTGGCGCAGATGTGTTTTTAGTTCCAGCTGGGGAGAATTATCAGGAATGTAAAAAAACAAAGAAAGAGGAAAATTTAGATATTAAATTAATTCCTGTTAAAGATATATATGATGCAGTAGAAAAACTAGAAAATTTATAGGAGGATATTATTATGAATATGAGTGAGGAAGAGTTATTGGCTTATGGTAAAAAATATATGGAAAATGTAGGGGGATTTATTAAGAATAATCACTATCAACTTGTTGATATTAAGAAAGATTATTGTGTAATGGAAGCAGAAATAAAAGAAGAGAGTTTAAATCCTTATGGAATGGTACATGGTGGTTTTTTGTTTGGACTTGCCGATACTGCAGCAGGTGTTGCTGCTCGTTCTTCTGGTCGTAAAGCTGTTACACTAAGTTCTCATATTGAATATTTACATGCTTGTCATGGAAGTAAAATTAAAGTTGTTGTAGAAGCTGTTAAAACAGGAAAGAACGTTTCTGTTTATGAAGTATGTATTTATGATGATAAAGAGACCATGGTTGCAAAAGCAATAGTTGATTATTTTTATTTAGATTAGGATGTCAATTGACATTCTTTTTTTTATATTTCATTTTCTTTTTTTCTAGTTATGATATATTTTTGTCATAGGAGAGTTTGTATGAAAAAGAAAGTTATTATTGGGTGTTTGATTGTTTTTGCTGTCATCGTTATTTTGGGAGGATATCGTGCTTATTTAATTTATGGAAAATATGCTAGTGATATTGATTATCGTAGGGTTAATGATTCTTTAACATTAACGGCATCTTCTACTTGCGATTTTATTGTAGATGATATTTCTATTTGTTTGCCAGAGGGATTTATTCGAGATGAAGAAAATAGTGTAGATTCTTCTATTACTGTTTATAAAGATTCTTTAGATCGGCGATTTAGTATTGCGAAAGTTCAAGAGGATTTAGTTCGTACTTTTCAGGATGTAGATGGGAAGTTTAATTCTAAAGAATTATTAGAAGAAGCTAATATATCAGATACGGTTGATTTGTTATCTTATTTAGATGATAAGAATTTAAGTGAGGTCTCTTATTTTTCATCTCTTCATGATGTTAAATTAAGATATGCTATTTTAACGTTGTATTCTAATATTGTTCCTGAGGGAGATATTTCTTTTATTCAAGGTGATTATAAAGGATATATGACTCACTATGGAAGTGATTATGAAATTAATTTGATTTATAATCATATGCGTTATGTTATTTATTTTTCAAATGTAGATTCTACTCAACCATTTACAGAAGATGAAATTCTTTCTATTGTTGGTAGTATAGATTTTAAGAAATAGGGGGATAGTTATGAAATTTTTACGTGGAATATTTCGATTTATTATTTTTATTATTATATTAGTAGTTTTATATGTTGTTTTTAGAGCTTTTTGTATTTATGTTTTACTTCAACCTAATGGAGAATCTATTGTTCATTATCAGAATAAAGTTATTACTTTGCAAAAAGGTAATACTTGTTCTACCTCTTTTTCTGGATTTTCTATGTGTATTCCAGATGGCTTTGCTTTAGAAGAAGATGCTAAGGATGGATTTGTTACTTATACATCGTCTGATCAAAGAGGAATTATTGGTGGAGAAGTAGAGTATTCTTTTGAAAAGTTTTTGTCAGAGACTGATTCTCATATTACGAAAGAGGAAATTCGTGAGTTGGAACAAAAATATCAATTTAAAACAAATACAGATATTTTAAAATATTTATCTACTCATCAGGATGTAAAATTTAATTTATCTTCTAGTATGAAAGAAGAAAGAGAATTTCAATTGATTTGGAATTATGTTCAGACATATTTTCCGGCGGGAGATGTTTATTTTATTGATGGAGATTATCATGGTTATCTTATTCAGAGAAAGAATGAATATCACTTCTATTTAGATTATAATAATAAATCTTATGTTATTTCTTTTATTAATAAAGATTTAAATGATTCTTATTTTACTGAAGATGTTGTTTCTTCTTTATGTAGAAGTATTCAATTTAAAGACTAGAATTAGTCTTTTTTTTATCCCATGATTTCCCATATTTTTATCAAATGGATTTCGTAATTATTTTATATACTGGTAGCATGAAAGGAGGCAAATAGTTTTAAATTTTTTACTGGAAATTAAAATCCCATAATTTCCCATAATTATTTAATAATTCTTACACAATTATGCGATATAGTGTTAGTATCGAAGGAGGGTGATAGAGATAAGATAAAAAGAGTCACATAAAAATGTTAATACCTGTTGTTTTATATAGATGAAAGGAGGATGATGCTTATTAGCGAAGCAATATTCTACTTATTAAAGGAGGGGATGCCCATAAGGTTATAGAAGAATTCAGGGAATAGTGTTATACTATTGGTAGGTGGTAGAAATGTATACGATTTGTTTTGTTGAAGATGAAGTTGACTTATCAAACCTTATTCAGACCTATTTAGAACGCTCTGGTTATAAGGTTGTTGCTTTTACAAAAGGTCAAGATGCAATCGATTATATTGGAAATAAAGTCGATTTATGGATACTGGATATTATGTTAGGAGATGATGTCAATGGCTACGATATAATCAAAGCTATCCGGGAGCAAGATGAAAATGTACCTGTGATTTTTACTTCCGCAAGAGATCAAGATTTAGATAAAATATTGGGTCTTGAACTAGGTAGTGATGATTATATTACAAAACCATATTCTAGTAAGGAATTAGTCTTACGTGTTGATAAAATTATTAAAAGAGTTTATAAAGATCAAGAAAAACAAATTATCTCTTATGAATGTTATAAAATAGATACGGATAAACGTGTAGTAACTGGTGAAAAAGATAAAGAGATAAAACTTACAACTTTAGAGTTTGACTTGTTGTTATTGCTTATACAAAATAGAAACAAGTGCTTTTCTAGGGAAGAAATATTGGATGCTGTTTGGGGAAATGATTATTTTGGAACAGATAGAGTTGTAGATGATTTAGTTAGAAGACTACGTAGAAAGATGCCTAAACTTAATGTTAATGCAGTATATGGATATGGGTATCGCTTATCATGAAAACTCGTAAAACGAAGTTAAGTCATCAATTAATTGCTTTAATTGGTTTGGCTTTCATTATTTTATTTATTTCCTTAGGCGTTATTCTTCCCAAAATGCTGATTCCAGTAGCAGAAAAGAATATTTATACTTATTTAAGTGAACCTTTGAAATTTGTTGGCAACAATCGTATCGACAAATCATTACTTAGCACGGAAGTTGCATATATTTATATTGTTGATGATGAAGTCGCAACCAGTGAAAATCTTAGACAAGTAATAAACATTAAAGATACTAAAAAATTATTATCCTATATAAAAGACGATTATGGTAAATTTGATTATGACCATAATACTTACTACTACTATACAATTACGAAAAATGAAATTACCAAAGTTGCTATTTCTAATGATAGCTATATCAATAAAACAAAAGAAGCCATTTTAAGTACTATCTTTCCAATAGTTTTATGTACGTGTTTATTGATTGGTCTACTTCTTGTTATGTGGTCTTCCTTTATTGTTAAGAAGATTGAAAAACTAAAAGACAAGATAGATAATATCGATAATCCGGATTATAATCATAATATCAATTTTACAATGGACGATGAAATTAAGTCACTTGCTTTAGCAATCGAAGATATGCGTATTTCTTTAGTAAACCAAGAGGAATATCGCAATCAAATGTATCAAAATATATCACATGATTTTAAGACACCTCTCACCGTTATAAAATCATATATTGAAGCTGTAGAAGATAACGTTGAAGATAGTAATACCGCACTTCAGGTTATTAAACAACAGACCAATAAATTAGAAAATAAAGTACACTCACTTCTTTACTTGAATAAACTTGATTATCTTAGAAATTCTAAAAATGTTGAAAATGAATTAGTAGACATGGAGAAAATTATTCAAATAGAAGTCAATAAGTTCAAGTTCCATAGAAAAGAAATAAATTTTATTACCGATATTGATAAAAAGTCCAAATATTATGGCACTATGGAACATTGGGAGACAATATTTGATAATTTACTTTCGAATTTTATGAGATATGCCAATACTACTATTAAAATTACCGCAAAGCAAAACAAACTCGCTTTTTATAATGATGGTGATCATATTGATGATGATTTCCTTGAAGGAATCTTTACTCCGTTCCGAAAGGGAATTAAAGGTGAGTTTGGTTTAGGTTTATCGATTGTTAAAAAGACTTTAAACATTATGAATTATGATATAACAATTAAAAATGAAAAAAAAGGTGTATCCTTTATTATAAAAAGAAATTCTTAGAAATAGAATTTCTTTTTTTGGTTATGTTAATAAATGGTGATAGTATGCGAGTTTTTATTACAGGAGCAAGATCTGGTATTGGTTATGCCGTTGGTAAGTTGTTGTCTTTGAGAGGACATTTGGTTTATATGGGATGTCGTAGTGAAGAAGAAGTAGTATCTCTTCAAAATAAGTTAAAAGAGGAGGAAATATCTGCTATTTGTATAAAGCTAGATTTACTTACTGATGATATTTTAGTGGCGGATACTTTAGATATTGATTTGTTATTTTGTCAGGCTGGGTATGGAGTGAGTGGTAGTGTTTTAGACTTGGATGAAAAAGCTTTTCAGGAAGTGTATGATGTTAATATTTTTAGAAATATTTTGTTTATGAAAAAAGTATATCAACATATGAAGAAGAAACATATTCAAGGTAAAATTTTTGTTACTTCTTCTTTAATTGGTATGTTTCCACTTCCTTATTTAGCGGTGTATAGTTCTAGTAAAGCAGCTCTTTCTATGATTGTAAAAACTTTACAAAAAGAGGAGAAGGAGATTTCTTTTTGTTTGGTAGAGCCTGGTGCTTATTCTACTGGTTATAATCAAGTTATGATGGATGCAAAAGAAAAGTATCAAAAGATGCAGAATAAGGATTATTCTATTTCTTTTATGCAGAAGAAATTATTCTCTTTATTAGAATCGGATCACATTGATAAGTTGGCTTTCAAGATTGTTTTAGAAATGGAAAAAAAGAACCCTAGAAAAATTCTTAGGGTTCCATGGATTCAAGGTTTGATGTTGAAGATTTATTATCTCTTTTTTGAATAAGTATTTGGCCGTGGTGGAATATAGCGATTTCTTGTGATTTTATCTTTAGTATTTGGATCGAATTTATTTTTGTTGTTTTCTATCCATTCTTCGACAATAAAGTATTTGTCATCGTCTATATCTACAGTTATAATTCCATAGTTTCTTATATAGACTAATCTCCAAATTTCTCTTGGCATGATGTCAGAAAATGCACTGGCATATGTGAATTTGCAAGTTGAATCTAGAAATTTATGGGTACTAAAGTTGTAGATTTCATCATCAATGGCTGCTACTACGCTAAATTCTAATTCTTGTTTTTGTTTTATGAAAGCTAAGAATAGATTATCACTAGTTATATTATCCATTTTATCTTTGTTTAAATAATCAACATCTGTATAGAAGTCTAAATCTTCTGGAAGATTGAAGTCTGCTTCTTGCATAATTATCCTTTATGATGAGTTTGCAGATATGTTTTTCTTAGTTGCTTTGCTTGATCACTAGTCATATCTATTTTTCTAATGCTATTACTATCGATGTATGGAACAACTTGTTGTTGGGCTTCTTCTAGTGTCTTTGCTTTTTTTGCGAAAGATTCTAACCAAGAAGTAGCATCATCTAAAGTATTGGTTGGAAATTTTGATTCTACGGTTAGCAATCTTCCAAGTATTCCTCTATAAAATGGCACATTTTCTCTTCTTAATTTTGTAGTAAATTGCAATGGTTCTAAAGAACTTATTTGCAAGTCATTAATGTTTACTGAATAATATTGTCTTTGTTTCATAATTATCTCCTTAGTAGCTATATTATATATGAAAACGTTCTTTTTTTCTACTGCTTGTAGAGATATTTCAAAAAAATTGAAAAAATTGTTGTCAAAAATTTATAAATATGTTACTATGATATTGCTTACGTTTTATGGCGGTGTAGCTCAGCTGGCTAGAGCGTCTGGTTCATACCCAGAAGGTCGGGGGTTCGATTCCCTCCGCCGCTACCAATTGTATTTTAATCTGACTAAAGTCAGATTTTTTTGTTGTTAGAGGGAATCTTCTTTCCATAAAGTATGAATTAATTGTTAAATATAGAAGATAGGGGAAGAGTTGCTTTGTGATTTTTGAGTTTTGTTTGTTTTTATTTCTTTCGTTTCTTCCTCTATATTTTGGGTTGGCTCATTTACTGCTCCAGCAATTTTAAATAAAGTTTTTGCATTATTTACAATAGGTCTTATTTGATAGACTACGGGAATTGCTTGGTTGATGACACCTAATGTTTTTTGTGTTGAATCTAGTAGTGTCTTCCAATCGATAGCTTTTATCGAGCTCAGCAAACTTTTAGTGGGTATTTTTGTTATTTGGTATGGATTTGGGTACATATCATCACCTCTTATTTTAATATATGTTAATGAAGAAGAAGTGTGATATTAGTTTTTTAGTGTCAAGAAAAGAGAAAAAGTTATTTACTTATTTTCAAAAAAAATTTGTTATGTTATACTTATGTAAGAATAGGGAGTGATGTAGTGTGAACGTACTATTGAAACCTTTTATTGCTGTTTATCATGGTGTTCAAGCTATTGGTCGTTTACCTAAAAAGCTTTTGCATAAAACAGAAGATATAAAAGAAAAGGCAGAAAATAAAAAAGCTTTGCAGCAAAATACAGTTCCTAATGAACCAAAGAAGAAAAAATCTTTGTTTTCTAAAAAAGAAAAAAAGAAAGAATCTTCTGAGCCAGAAAATCTAGTTGATGAGTTTGCGGCATCTGGTATTCAAAAACGTTCTGAAGATGCTCCAGATAGACCAATGATCCGTTATCGTTATGTGGTTATTAATGCTATGGGTAAAAAAGAAAATGGAACATTTGAAGCAGAAAGTGAAGATGAAGTTCGAAGCTTTTTGACGTCTCAAGACTATGAAGTTGTTTCTATTTCTGTTCGTCCTGCTTATGATATTGATGTTAATGATCATGCTAAGATTAAAGTTAACGATTTGTCTTTTTCTTTAACACAATTATCTACTTATATTAAATCTGGTATTCCTTTAGTGGATGCTGTTAAAATATTGGCTAAACAAGCTAACAAGCCAGCTACTAAAAAAGCCTTTCAACGTTTGGTTTATGAATTATTAAAGGGTGAAAATTTATCTAATGCAATGGAAAGGCAGAAGAATGTATTTCCTAAATTATTAATCAATATGGTTAAAACTGCAGAAATGACGGGTGATTTACCATCTATTTTGGATGATATGGCAGATTATTATACTTCTATGGAGAGAACACGTAAGCAGATGATTAGTGCTATGACTTATCCATGTGTTGTTTTAACTATTGCTTTTGCGGTATTAATTTTTATGTTGACTTACTTAGTTCCGCAATTTGCTACTATGTTCGAAAGCAATGATGCAGAACTTCCTGCTCTTACTTTGGCTATTTTGGGAGCTAGTGATTTTATTAAGGCACATTGGATTGTTTTAATTGTTGTAATTGTTGCGGTCGTTGGTTTATTTATTTTAGCGTATAAAAAGTCTGTAAAATTCCGTACAGCAGTTCAAACATTTTTGATGCATATACCTGTTGTAAAAAGTATTATCATTTATAATGAAGTTGCTAATTTCACTAAGACTTTTGCTTCTTTATTAAACCATGGTGTATTTATTACTGATAGTATGGAAATTTTATCTAAGATTACTAATAATGAAGTATATAAGCGTATTATCAATAAAACATTACATAACTTAGGTAAAGGAGATTCTATTTCAGCGTCATTTAGAGGTGAATGGGCTTTCCCTGTTGTTGCTTATGAGATGCTAGTTACTGGTGAGTCTACTGGACAACTTGGTCTTATGATGGAAAAAGTTGCTGACCATTTTCAAGCATTACACAAATCTGTTATTGATCAGTTGAAGAGTTTGATGGAACCATTAATGATTTGTGCTTTGGCAGTTGTTGTTGGTATTATCTTATTATCAATTGTTCAACCTATGTTTTCTATTTATGGACAGATTCAGTAGGGAGGATGATTATGGAGATAATATATTTCATTCTCTTTTTCCTTACCGGCTGTGTAATGGGAGGCTTTTATACAACACTTGGTAATCGCTTAGCAACAGAAAATTATCAATTTTTACCTTATCGATGTGATTCTTGTCATCATCGTTTAAGATTGATAGAATCTATTCCTATTCTTTCTTATTTATTTTTAAAGGGAAAATGTCATTATTGTCATAAAAAAATAGATATTATGGAACCAATGATGGAGTTTTTTACTGGAATTTTATTTGCGGTTAGTTATTATAGTTTTGGTTTTTCTTATGATTTATTAATTGCTTTAGGAGTAGTTTCTTTATTAATTATTATTACTGTCAGTGATTTAAATTATTTAATAATTCCAGATGAAGTGTTAGTATTTTTTGTTTTATATTTTATTATTATTCAATTTTTATCTTTAGGAATTATTGGAGTTTTTGAACATATTTTGACTGGTGTATTTTTATTTGCCTTAATGTATGGTATTATGTGGTTAGGAGAAAAGACATTGAAAAAAGAAAGTCTTGGTGGGGGAGACGTTAAAATGATGTTTCTATTTGGACTTGTTTTAGATCCTCTACTAGGTACAGTTGCTATTTTTTTAGGAAGTATTTTTGCCTTACCAATGTCTTTGTTTTTACTTTATAAAAATCATGAAAAAGTAATTCCTTTTGGTCCATTTTTATTACTTGCTTTTACATTTTTAGTTTTTACAAAAATTACGCCAGAGATGTTAGTTAAGGTATTAGGTTTTTAAAGAAAGTTTTGCTTTCTTTTTTTTTAAAAGTATTGTACGATATTTGGTAGGTGATGGGAATGAAAAATAGAACGATATTGCCGGCGGATACTTATACTGTAATTAATAAGACTGTAATTCATGATTCTGATCGTAGGCTTGTTAGTATGTTATATCAGCCAATTATTGGGTATACTGCAGTTTCTTTATATTTTACTTTGCTTGATGATTTAGATCGTAGTGAATTAATGAGTTATGATTTGACTCATCATCATTTGATGGCTACTATGCAGTTGAAGTTAGAAACTATTGTTGAAGCTAGAGAAAAATTGGAAGCATGTGGACTTTTAAAAACATATTTTAAAGCTGGTAATATTAATCAATATGTCTATTTAATTTATTCTCCAATGTCTGCACATGAATTTTTAACACATCCTATTTTAAGCGTCGTTTTATACAATAATTTAGGTAAAAAAGAATATGAAAGAATTGTTAATTATTTTAAAATTCCACATGTATCATTAAAAGATTATGAGGACATTACTGCTAGTTTTGATGAGGTTTTTACTTCTGTTTCTGGTAACGTTATGGAATTAGGGGATACGATTCGTAAAAGAGAAAGTAGACAGCCTTTAATTGAAAAAGGAATTGATTTTAATATGTTAATTTCTAGTATTCCTTCTAGTATGGTGAATGATAGATGTTTTTCTAAAGATGTGAAAGAATTGATTAATGCACTTAGTTTTACTTATCATTTGGATACTTTAGCGATGCAAGGTTTGGTTCGTGATTCTTTAAACGAAAAGGGTATGATAGATAAAGCACAACTTCGTAAAAGTTGTCGTGAGTATTATCAATTTGAAAATGCCGGAGATTTACCTACTGTTATTTATAATAAACAGCCAGATTATTTGAAGAAACCTGCTGGTGATCATTCTAAGTGGGCAAAGATGGTTTATGCTTTTGAAAATTTAACACCATATCAATTTTTAAAGGCTAAGTATAAAGGAGCTGAACCTACTGACCGAGATAAACGTTTGATTGAGAGTTTGTTGGTAGATCAAAAATTAAATCCCGGTGTCGTTAATGTGTTGATTGCTTATGTATTAAAAATTAATCATGAACAATTAAAGAAAAGTTATGTGGAAACTATTGCAGGGCAGTGGAAACGTTTAAATATTGAAACGGTTGAAGAAGCGATGAAGATTGCAGAAAAAGAGCATAAAAAGATGAAGAATTTGCTTAATAAAACAAAGTCTACTAAAACAACCAAGAGTACAACTACTAAGAAAGAGGCGTCTTTACCTGCATGGTTTGATAAAGAGTTAGACAATACAGAGACAACTCCTGAAGAAGAGGAGGAATTGAATCAAATTTTAAAGGAGCTTGTTTAGCTTCTTTTTTGTTGAAAAGGGGTGCGATTTGCTTTTTTCCTTGGTTTGTGCTACAATTTAGGGGTCGCTTGATAGATTGTCAATTGACATTGATTACCATTTCGCAACTTGAACAACACATTTTTTTATGGTATCATTGTAGAGTAAGATTATGCATAAAATATATGGGATATAGAAAAGGATGTTTATATGAATAGTTATACAGATGAAGAATTCGAAAGTATTGTAAGTCCGATTCTTGAAATAGAAGAATTTAACCAATTAAAATTTATTAGACATCATGGTATTACAAGATATGATCATTGTATGAGAGTAGCTTATATATCATATAAGATTACTAAGGCTATGAGATTGGATTACAAGCAAGTTACAGAAGCTGCTTTACTTCATGATTTCTTTTTAGATGAAGTTGATCATGAAAACAGAGTTGAACGTTTAAGACATCATCCTGAGGTTGCTGTTAAAAATGCTTCTAAATATTTTGATTTAACTGATATGCAAATTGATATTATTCGCACGCATATGTTTCCAGTAACATTTACTCCACCTAAATATTTGGAGAGCTGGATTGTTGATTTTGCAGATGATGTTTCTGCATTGTATGAAAAGGGATATGCGTTTCATCAGGAATTTCGCACAGCTATGTTTTTATTCATGTTTGTAGTAGTTAATTTCGTTAAAATGAGATAAATCCATTAATTTATCTCTTTTTTTTCTTTACAATCTATGTTATAATTTTGCAAGAAAGAAGTGATAGTATGGAAAAAACATTTATATTTGGTCATAAAAAGCCAGATTCAGATTCTGTAATGTCTGCTATTGGTCTTTCTTATTTGAAAAATCAATTAGGAGATAATACAGAGCCAAGAATTTTAGGAAATGTTAATAAAGAGACAAAATATGCTCTTGATTATTTTGGGTTGAAAGAACCTGAATATCTTAATGATGTAAAATTACAAATTAGAGATGTTGATTATCATAAAGGATTTATTATTCAAGATACAGATTCTATTTATGATGGATATCAAATGATGCTTAAGGAAGGATTAACAGGTGTTCCTGTTGCAACAGGAGATAATGATTTTGTTGGTCTTATTACCATTAAAGATTTATCTCATATTGTTGTTGATGGTAATTTTGAAGAGTTATCTACTTCATATCATAATATTTTGAAGGTTTTAAAGGGAGAAGAAATTTTAAAATTTGATGATGAAATCAATGGTAAAATATTAGTTGCATCTTATCGTAGTACGACTTTTATTAATAGTGTACATCTAGATGAAAGTAATGTTTTAATCGTTGGGGATCGTCACAGTGTTATTGAATATGCTGTAGAGTCAGGTGTAAAATTAGTTATTTTATCAGGAGATTCTGAAATTAAAGATAAGCATATTGAGATCGCTAGAAAGAATCATGTTAATATTATTCGTACACAATATGATTCTTATCATATTACGAATTTATTACCACTTGCTAATTACATTAAGACAATGATTCGTAGTTATAATCCTACTAAGTTTGAAGATACTGAATATGTTGATACAGTTCTTGATATTAATAATAAATTAAAACATACTAACTATCCTATTGTTGATAGAAATAATAAGTGTTTAGGTTTATTACGTATTATTGATTTAAATGAAAAACATCCTAAAAATGTTATATTAGTAGATCATAATGAAAAATTACAAAGTGTTGAAGGATTAGATGAGGCTAATATTTTAGAGATTTTTGATCATCATAATTTAGGAAGTATTACGACAAATGCTCCAATTAATTTCCGTAATATGGCAGTAGGTTCTACTTGTACTATTGTTTATACTTTATTTAAGGAAAGAGGAGTAGAAATTCCTAGGGAGATTGCAGGTGCTTTACTTTCTGGATTGTTATCAGATACTTTAATTTTGAAGAGTCCAACAGCAACACCTAAAGATGTTGAAGCGGTAAAAGAATTAGCTTCTATTGCAAAAGTGGATTATCAAAAATATGGTATGGATATGTTAAAAGCTGGAACTTCATTAGAGGGAATGAGTAAAGAAGATGTATTATATAATGACTTTAAGTTATATACTGTAAATGAAAAGACATTTGCTGTAGGACAATTCTTTACTATGAATTTTGATGAAATGAAGAAAGAATTAGACGATTATGTTAAGACTTTAGATGAAATTAGTGAAGCTAATCACTATGACTTCTTAGCTTTATATGTAACTGATATTATTCAAAATGGTAGTTATGTTATCTTTAATACAAAAGGTCAAGAAGTTGTTGATGTTATGTATGAGGAAGAAAATATTCCTGAAGGATATTTTGTAGAGAATTGTGTTTCTCGTAAAAAACATGTTGTACCACTTGTTATGGAAGTGTTTGAAAATTAATTAGGAGGATATTATGGATTTTATTGAAATTTTGATTTTAGGTTTTATTCAGGGGATTGCTGAGTTTTTACCAATTTCTTCATCAGCACATTTAATTATTTTCCGTGATATTTTTGGAATTGGTGCTGGTATGAGTCATAATATGGAGCTTACGTTTGATATAGCACTTCATTTTGGTACATTACTTGCTATTGCGGTTTTCTTCTTCTGGGATTTTATTAAAATGATTCAGAAGGGGTTTACAAAAGGTATAAAAGATGATGATGGTAAGATTCTTTGGTATTTAGTTGCTGCTACTATACCGGCAGCAATCGTTGGTGTATTGTTTGAAGATCCAATTGAAAATATTATTCGTTCTAACTATATTGTAATTGCCTTAGCTCTTGCTATTATGGGTGTTATTATTTACTTAGCTGATAAGTTTAGTAAGCAGACTAAAAATATTAAGAAGATGTCTTTAAAAGATGCTGTTATTATTGGATGTAGTCAAGTGTTTGCGTTAATTCCAGGATTCTCTCGTAGTGGTACTACAATTGCTGCAGGACGTGTTTTAGGATTGGATAGAGAGAGTGCTGCTAAATTTTCTTTCTATTTAAGTGCTCCAGTTGTCTTAGGTGCTGTTGTATTACAATTTTTTAAAGATAGTGCTTGGACTTTGATTGCTGCTAATCTTGGAACTTTTGTATTAGGAATTTTAGTGTCTTTTATTGTTGGACTATTATGTATTAAGTACTTACTTAAATATTTACAAAAGCATAACTTTAAAATATTTATGATTTATAGGGTGGTTTTGGCTGCAGTTGTTTTAGTATATATTTTTCTAAGATAGGTGATACAGATGAGTATAGAAATTATAGGGTTGTTGGTTACATTCTTATTAGGCATTTTTGTTTTAATAGGTGCTATGGTTGCCTTTTTGGCTAAGAAAAAAGGCAAGATTATTGATTTTTCTTTAGGTCTTGCCTTTAGTGTTATTATTATGTTAATTATTTTAGATTTAATTCCTGATGTTATTGAACATTTAGGATTGCGTTATATTTGGTTATTTCTTATATTTGTTGTTGTAGGTTATGGAATTTTACGATTACTTGACCATTTTATACCAGATCATCATGATCATGATAAAATGACAAAGAAAGAGTCTAATAATAATTTGGCACATATTGGTATTATTTCATCCATTGCTTTAATTATTCATAATATTGTAGAGGGGATGGCTGTTTATTCTACGGTACTTACCGATGCTAGTACTGGGCTTATGTTGGCTATTGGAATTGGTTTTCATAATTTACCTTTAGGAATGGTTATCGCAACTACTTTTTATCAAGGCAATCAAAAATCTGTAAAGGTGTGGTTGATGATAGGATTAGTTGCTATTTCTACTTTATTAGGTGGAGCATTTTCTTTCTTCTTAAACAGTCAAGTTGTTCCAGAATGGGTATTAGGTAGTTTATTATCTATTACTTTAGGAATGCTATTGTTTATTTTATTTTCAGAATTATGGCCTAGAATTCGAGAAAGTAAATTTTCAAAAGAACGTAATATTGGTATTGTAGTTGGTATTGTTATTATGTTAATTTCAATGATTGTTTAGGAGTTAGATATGTTATATACAGTTTGTTATTGGTTTATATTATTTTTGTTATATTCTTTTATCGGTTATATTGCCGAGGTTATTAGTGTTAGTATTACTCATAAGAGAGTGGTTTGGAATAGAGGCTTTTTAATTGGTCCTTATCTTCCTATTTACGGAGTGGGAGCATTGATTATGATTTGGTTTTTATCTCGTTATGAAGATGATTTACTAGCCTTATTCATTATGAGTTGTTTCTTTGGAGGAGTTTTGGAATATTTTACTAGTTTAATTATGGAAAAGATTTTTAAATTACGTTGGTGGGATTATTCTGATATTAAATTCAATTTAAATGGAAGAGTTTGTTTAAAAAATGTTGCACTATTTGGATTAGGTGGCGTTATAGTTGTTAAATTTATTCAACCTGTGTTATCATGGCTTGTTTATTTACCTTCTAGTACGGTTACTATTACTATTGCTATTATATTGTTTGTTATCTTTTTAGTAGATTTAATTGAATCTGTTTATATTACGGCAAGACTTAAAATTAACTTTAGTAATTATGTTCATAAAGATGCAACAGAGAAGATAAAGAAGGAAGTTTTAACAGCTATTCGTAAACATATGTTACTTACTTCCAGATTGTTAAAAGCATTCCCAACTGCAACTTATACAGCTAATAAGAAGTTTAAAGATTTCTTAGATTTATTTGATTCTACGAAGAGAGAAATTAGAATTAAAAAGTTAAAAGAAAAGATTGCTAAAGAAAAAAAGAAGAGAAGATAATTTGGAAATAAAATTCTTCTTTTTTTATTGTAATTTTATTTTCAGGATGATATACTTTTTGTTGTAAGGTAGGGAAGTGCAGATGAGAAATAGGAATGGATTTACATTAGTTGAATTAATCGTTGTGATTGCAATATTAGGAGTAATTTTGGTTATGGCTTTACCACAGGTTTCGCAGTTACAATCTGCTAATAAATATAAAAAGTATGAAGCTTATTTTGATTCTCTCGGACAAGCTACGCGATTATACATGGATAATAATGCTAAAGATTTATTTGGAAATAATACTTCTGGATGTGTACGTGTTAAATATTCTGAATTAAAAGCACAAGGATTAGTTAAAGATTATGGATCTACTGAGGTTGATTGTGGTACTGAGGATACGTATGTTGAAGTACGTAAAGTTAATAATATATATAAATACGCAGTATCCGTTGTATGTAAAAGTAAGAAAAATAAAAATGATATTGTTTGGCAACAACAAGATGCGATGGAAGGGGCTTCTTGTGAGTTTAAGCCTGATACAGACGCCCCTATTATTGAAATTACTCCTAAGAGTAGTGATTGGAAAACATCCAAACAACTTACTGTTCATATTAAAGTTTCAGATGTTAGTGGTTTAAATAAGAACATTAGAATACAATATTATTGGTTAGATCAATCTGGTAATAAAGTAGGAAAAACTTATAAATATAATTACAATAATAAAGCTGGTAAAGAGAAGGTTTCTTATAAAATTCCGGTTAAAAATATTCCAGAGAAATCAGGAAAATATTATTTAGTTGTTGAGCCGGATACTTCATCTACCTCTTCCGGGGTTATGGATGCTTTAGGTAATACTAAGTATACTTCTGAAAAAGCTGGTATTTATAAAATAGATAATACGCCACCAACTTGTGGAAGTGTTTCCGGTGCTAAGACTACTTGGACAAATAAGAATTTTTCTATTACACAGCAATGCATTGATCATGAAAGTTCTTGTGAAAAAACTTCCTATTCTCAGAAATTTACTAGTACTACAAAAACTTATACTTTTACTATAAAAGATAAAGTTGGCAATACAACAAAATGTCCTGTTAATGTTTATTTGGATAAGGATAAACCAACTTGTGGAACCGTTTCAGGGCAGAGTACTAGTTGGACTAAAAACAATAGGAGCATTTCTGTAAAATGTAACGATAAAAGTAATGGAAGTGGTTGCGTCAAAACTTCTTATAAGCAGACCTTTAGTTCTACTGCAAAGCAGAGTTCTATTACAATAGCAGATGTTGCAGGCAATACAAATTCTTGTAAGGTCAATGTTTATGTAGATAAGACAGCACCAACTTGTGGATCAATTTCAGGCCAAAGTACTAGTTGGACAAAGGGTAATCGATCTATTACTGTAAAATGTAATGATTCTAATAGTGGATGTAGTAAAAGCAGTTTTTCTAAGACATTTAATTCAGATACTAGAGTTGGAACAGTTACGATTTCTGATAAAGTTGGGAATACTAAAAATTGTAGTGCTAATGTTTATGTAGATAAAACAGCACCAAGTTGTGGAAGTGTTTCTGGACAAAGTACTACTTGGACTAATCAAAATCGTACTATTAGTGTTCAGTGTAGTGATGGAGCAAGTGGATGTAGTAAGGGTAGTTTTTCTAAAACATTTACTTCAGAAGGTAAACAAGATAGTATATCTATTTCAGACTCTGCAGGTAACTCTAGAAGTTGTACTGTAAATAAATACATTGATAAAACAGCTCCTAGTATTAGTGCTACTTGGAGAAGAGAAGATAATGGCGCAACTTATAGTAGTGGTTCATTATCTGATGTTTCATTGATTCGTAAAGTTAATTACAGCGATAATTTAAGTGGTGTTCGAACGGTTGAGTATAATACTGGCGGTGGTTGGGCTACTGAAGGTAATTTAGGTGATTATAAATATGCTAGTGATACGGTTAATGAATATATTACTTTTAGAGCAATCGATTATGCTGGTAATATTGGTCAGACCTCACAATATCATATTAGAATCGAAAAAGATGTTGATAAGGATTATCATATTTCATGTTCTATTACTTGTCATGGTGCCTGTGGATTACAAAAACCTGGTGGAGGTATATATTGGAATGACTCTATTTATAAATGGAATTTAAATGGAGCAAAATCTGGAATTAATCGTAATACAATGGGAATCGATTATTCTACTGACTGGGTGCATAACTATTGTTTATATACACCAAGTAATGCACCTAGTGGTAGTCGTGCAGGATGTGGTTATGCAATTTTTAATTCTACTACTATTGATTATAGTCGTTCTTATGCTTGTTCTTCTATCATTGGTAGGGCATGTACGAATAGAGGAAAATGTGCACAATGCGCTATTACAGATAGAATAGGTTGTTAAATTAATTTGAAAGGAATCAGTTTATGAAGAAAAAAGGAATACCAATTGCTTTCGTTACTGTCGGATTAATTTTAATAGGAATAGGAATTTTGATGGCTGGTACGATGGTTGGAAAAAAAATTGAAAAGGATTCTAGAATCTCTGAAAAAGAGGTTTCTGAATATATTGAAAAATTAACCAATACACTTATTTATGGTGGTACTCGTGCTGAATTAATCGAGGTATTACAGGTAAAACCTGAAGAATTAATGGAAAGTGACTCTATGAGTGGACCTGATATGTATTTAAGACAGCTTCCAGATAAAAATGTTATTGGTGATAATGATATTTCTGCTTATAAAAAAGCAGGAGAAACTTATGCTAGTAATCTTGAAAAACGTATACAAGATAATTTAGAATATAATGTGGAAGGTATTTCTGATGGTGGTGATTATTGGGCTGCTTTAGTGAGTTACCGTTCTTATTATTATCAAGCTTATATTAATGATTTATCACAACTTCAAATTGAACTACTTTCTTTATCGGGTTATATGATGGATGGTTCTAATGTTGCTGCCAATAATGAGTTTAAGTTAGCTTCTTATAAAGCACGTATTAAAGCTGCTGAAATTTTGGATTCCCATTTAGATGATTATGCTAATCCAGATACGACGAATCAAGTTTATATTAATTTTAAAAATAAGACTATAGCTGGTAATTCAGAAGATTTCTTATCTTATATGATGAATCTTTCTGGTTATGCTTATTCTTTCCAAGGTAATATTTTAACTGGTGATCAGGCACGTCAATATTTGATTGACAGTGGTGTAAATTTAGATTCGCCATTAGATTTATAAAAGTTGGTAAAAGCCAACTTTTTTATTGTTTATTGACAAGAAATATAGTTTTATTAATTATAGGTAAAATAGGATAAGTATATTATGATGACTAAAAAGAAAAAAATGGAAAGTAATATATAGATTTACATTGGTGGGCTGATTATGGTTACTTATTCTACTAATATTACTTGTACAATTCCAAATTAAGATCCTTTTATAGATAATGATAAAGGTGGAACACTTGTTTCTTTATGAAAAAGCAAAGCATATAGTTCGGTAATGCCACCTACTTTTTCTATTTCGCTACTAGCACTTTAGGAGTTTAAAACTCTTTCTGAAAAATTAAAACTTATAGTTCCTGATGTTGGATTAAATAAGAATGTTTCTATTAAGGGAGAATGGTAATTCATTAAATCTCATACTACTAATTTTAGTAAGACACCAAAGAGTGAAAGTTATCCTCATAATTTTAATAATAAAGCGTCTACCGAGATAAAAGCTTATTATTTATTAGATAATGGTTCTAATCTTTTACTATATCTATAAAAAGAAGTATTGCTTATTGGTAAACTATCTTTTGATTTGTTGAATTGTTGTAAAAGTGGTTCTTTTTATTTTCTATTTTTTTGAAATTATGATAAAATTATTCTAGGAGGCTTATTTATGAAGTATAAAGATAATATTAATAAGAATATATTTAGGGGTTATGATATTCGTGGAATTTATCCTAGTGAAATAGATGAAGATACTGCTTATACAATTGGTTTAGGTTTTGGTAGCTATATTCGTGAGATGGGTAAAGCTACTTGTGTTGTTGGTCATGATAATCGTTTGAGTAGTCCTAGTTTATATGATGCTTTGATAAAAGGAATTTTATCCACGGGTATTGATGTTATTGCTTTAGGACTTTGTACAACTCCAATGTATTATTATGCTTGTATCCATTTAAAGGTTTATAGTGGAGTCATGGTTACAGCTTCTCATAATCCGAAAGATGATAATGGTTTTAAATTTGCTTTTGATGAAAGTGGTAATTGTAAGGGACAGGAAATTCAAGATTTCTTAGCCTATATTTTGCAAAATAAATTTATGAGTGGAGAAGGAAAGTTATCTACTTATAACATTGAACCTGATTATGTTTCTTTATTTAGAGATAATTTGAATTTTGGTAGTCGTAGAGTAAAGGTTGTTATTGATCCTGGTAATGGTACTACTAGTATTATTGCGAAAAAGTTATTTGAATTATTTCCAATAGATTTAGTTGTTATTAATGGAGAGAGTGATGGTCATTTTCCAAATCATCATCCAGATCCTTGTGTTGAAGATAATTTGGAACAATTAAAACATGCTGTTTTAGAACATCAGGCAGATGTTGGCCTTGGATTTGATGGAGATGGTGATCGATTAGGTGTTGTTACTAATTCAGCTAAATTTTTACCAACGGATCATTATATGATTTTAATTATTCGTGATATTATTTCTAAGGTAGAAAAAAAAGAATTTTTGTATGATGTAAAATGTTCCAAAGCTTTATCGGATGAGATTGAGCGTTTGGGTGGTAAAGGTGTTTGTTATCGTACAGGTAACTCTTATACAAAAGCTGCAGTTCGAGATATGGATTTACCTTTTGGTGGAGAGTTATCTGGTCATGTATATTTTAGAGATCGTTGGCCTGGTTTTGATTCTGGTATTTATGCAGGACTTCGTTTGGTTGAGATTTTATCTCATACAGATAAAAGTGTAGATGAACTTGCTTTGGGAATTCCTGTTTATTATTCAACTCCAGAAATTAAGTTTGCAACAAGCGATGATATTAAATTTGAAATTGTTAGTAAAATTGGAGATTATGCGAAAGAAAAAGGATACCAATATTTAGATATTGATGGAATCAAAGTATTATTTGATGATGGATGGGCTCTTGTTCGAGCAAGTAATACAGGTCCTAATATCACGGCTAGATTTGAAGCTAAGACAGAAGATAGATTGAAAGCATTAGAAGAGGAATTTGTTGGTGTACTTAATCAATATAGAAGTGAATAAGATGAAGCGGGTGATGCTAAGTGGAGAGAAATAAATATGGTTTTACTTTGGTAGAACTTATTGTTGTGATTGCGATACTAGGAGTAATTTTGATTATGGCTTTGCCACAAATCAGTAATATTCAGCAAGAAAATAAGAATAAAAAATATGATTCTTATAAAGAAGCAATAGAGGCAGCTGCTAAAGTATATATTGATACTCATGAGAGAGATTTATTTGGAAATCAGGAATCTGGCTGTGTTACTATTACTTATGGTATGTTGAAAACTGATGATTTGATTCAGAACTTTGGAGAAAAGGGTGTAGATTGTTCTAGGGATGATGAAACGTTAGTCTATGTTACCAAAGAGAATAAAAAATATTATTATGTAACGAATATTACTTGTCGTAAGAATAATGAAGTTGTTTATCGTAATAATGATTCTGACGATAATCCAGATCGTGTTTGTACAGGAGACTTCAGTCCAACAGGAGAACCACCAGAATTAAAGATTTCTCCTACTAGCAGTAAAAATCAGTGGTATAATGCAGAAAGATTAGTTAATACTTTAGGCGTTTCTGTTGCTGTTAATGATGGAGAAGGGTTGAATAAGAATATTTCTGTTAAGTGGACTTGGAAGAACCTTAGTACAGGAGATAGTGAATCTTATGTTCATAATTTTAATAATAAAGCTAGTAAAAATTTAAATAATTTGATTTATAAGTTAAAGAAAAAGGAAGTTCCACGTGATCAAAAAGATAGTGGAAACTATCAGTTGGTTTTGGAACCTAATGATAAAGCTTCTAATTATGGGGTACAAGATTATTATGGAAATGTTCGTTATACAGGAATTAGTGCTCAAACGTATTTAATTGATAATGAACCACCAACTTTATCTCCTTCTGTTTCTTCTAGTCAAAATAGTTATCATTCTTTGGATGTTCGTTTGGATATTCATGGTAATGACAATGTTAGTGTATCTAAGATGTATATTTCTAATAAAGGGTATGAAACTGGTGGTAAATGGCAGAATTATCAATCTTCTATTGATTGGAAGTTAGATGGTGATTATGATGGTAAAAATAGAACGGTTTATATTACTATTCAAGATCCTGCAGGTAATAAAACTAATAAATCTGTAACATATAAAGTTTATAAGTATTGTACTGATAAAATACAAGTTGGTAATTGGTCTAATATTACTTCTTGTTCTCGTTCTTGTGGTGGAGGTACTTTAACACAGCAGAGGCCTTTAGCTGATGAACATTTTACCGGACATAGTTGTGGTACTACTACTCAGGTAGTTAGTTGTAATACGATGGATTGTTGTAGTACTACGAAACCACGTTCTGATGGTTGGAGTGGATGCATTGCTCCTAATAATTGTGGAATTGGTACGAAATATGAAACTATTTCACAAATAGGAATTGACGGTAGAGTATGTTCTACTAATACGAATGCTAACCCTACTTCTTGTGATACTGGTATTTCTTGTTCACCACCAGTTCCTACTAATAATTGTAATATTCGTGGTAATCATAAGTATCCTGCTCCGTATCCTTGGTCATGTTCAGGTCCAGGCGTTCATTATGGCTTGACACAATATTATCAGCATTATTGTTCTGATAGTAATGGAAATGTTTATAAAGCAACTGATTATAATTGGATATGCCCTGTTGCTCCTTATACAGAACGAGACGGGTGGACTTGTATCGATGATAATACGAAAAAGGTGGTACCGTGCTAATGAGTAAGAAAAAAATATTGATAAAAATATCTATAGTAGCTATTATTTTGGGAGTACTATTAGTAATCTTTGGATTTATTTTGAATCTTTTTTCCTCAAATATTAAAAATAGTGCTTCTAAGTCAGAGAAAGTACCTCAATCATTAAAGGATAATCTTATCACTAATTCTTCTAAAAAGTTGTTGAAGAAGCATTGCTTAGATGATTTTTGTATTTTAAAGATGGATAATAGTTTTATCAAAGAGTCTAACAATGGTTCTATTGTGTCTACTATTCGGAATGAAAGTTCTCATACTTTTCCGGCTGGATTTGTTCATCTTAATTTTCAAACAAATGGCAAAGAAGTTGTATTGGTTATGTATTATCCTGAAATAAAAGCTGGTGAAAAAACTAAAGCTATTGTTAATTATTTAGATGAAGATATTGTATATGCTGATGATTATCAACTTTCTTATCCTAGTCCTGATGAATTAGCAGAATATGAAAAAAATTTAGTTAGTTAGAGAAAAGTGTTGTATCCTTTTCTTTATTATGATATATTCAAATAGACGTTTTGAAAAATTACATAGAGTAGTGTACTACATGAAATATGTAGTTTTTTTGCTTTGTTTGGTTTTCGAATAGTAAGGAGGTATGTATGGGAATTTCTCGTGAAGAGTATAAGAAAGAAGAATTAATATTACAGAAAGTAAAAAAACTTCTTGGTGATACCCTAGAAGAGCTTGGTGCTGATGTGTTTCAGGATGAAGAGAATTTTACAGAGTTTAAGAAATTAATGTGGGAAAATTCTAGTAGCTTTGATGAAGGTGAAATGCAGCAAGTTATGGCTGCTACTAGTCAAGAAGCAGAAAAGGTATTACAGCGTAGAGAGTATTTTAGAAGATTAAATCAAATTAAAAACAAACCTTATTTTGCATCTATTGTGTTTAAAGATGAACATAATAAGATATGGAATATTTATATTTCTTTAACGTATTTAACAGATGATAATTTTAATAATATTTTATATGATTGGCGTAGTCCTATTTGTAGTTTGTTTTATGATTATGAAGTTGGGCCTTGCTCTTATGTTGCGCCAGGTGGAACTTATTATGGAGAATTAAAAAGAAAACGCCAATATAAAATTGAAAATGGAAAGCTTGTTGGTGTTTTTGATAATTCTTTAAATATTGATGATGAAGTATTACAGGAAGTACTAGCAAGAGAATCTAGTGATAAGATGAAAAATGTTGTTAATACGATTCAGCAAGAACAAAATCAGGTTATTCGAAATCTGGAAGATCATAATTTGATCGTTCAGGGAATTGCTGGCTCTGGTAAGACAACAGTTGCTTTACATAGGATTGCTTTTTTACTTTATCGATTAGAAAATTTAACTAGTAATCATATTTTGATTTTTTCTCCTAACCCAATTTTTACTGAGTATATTTCTGATGTTTTGCCATCTTTAGGAGAAGATAATACTTTGCAAACAACTTTCCATGATTATATGTCTTATAGTATTACTGAGTACAAAGATGTAGAAGCATTTACAGATTTTGTTGCTAGATATTATACTTATCAAGTTCCAAATGTCGATTTGATTCGTTATAAGCAAAGTGATGAAATTATTGAGGATATGAATCAATATTTAGAACATTATATTTCTACTGCTAAATTTATAGAATCTTTTACGGAAGCTGATATTCATGTTGTAAATAAAGATGAGATTAATCAATTGTTACATTATAAGTATGATCGTCTTCCATTATTTGAAAGAGTTGATGAAATTGCTAAAAGACTTTCTTCTCAATTTTATCATGGTAGTGGTAAAAAGACTGGTACTTTTAGAAAGTTATTAAAAGAGCATGCTAATTTTAAGAAGGATTTTAAAGAGATATATCGTAATTTTTATTTAAGTCCTTATTGTAAGGTTAGTTTGAGTGAGAGAGAAATTGATCAATTTATTAAACGTAAGACAATTTATTATGAAGATGCTTTACTTTTTTCCTATGTGAAAGGGGTGTTAGCAGGATTCCCTTATGAGTCGCAGATTAAACAGGTTGTTATTGATGAGGCACAAGACTATAATAAGTTGCAATATATTATGATTTCTAAAATATTTGGTAGAGCAGATTTTACGATTTTGGGAGATGTCAATCAGAATATTAATCCATATTATCATTATGATTCTTTAGAAGAGTTATCACCTTTATTTAAAAATGATAGTAAGTATATTGAATTGTTAAAGACTTATCGCTCATCTCCTGAAATTATAGATTATACAAATAAGATTTTAAATTTACATCATGTAAATGCGATTCGTAAAGATGATCATAAACCTGTTATATTTAGAAAAAACATTTCTAATTTACAAGAACAATTGTTATTGGATATTGAAAAGTTACAGAAAGAATATTCTAGTGTTGCGGTAATTACTAAGGATGATGTAGAAGCAGAAAAGATTTATTTATTATTAAAAGATTATATTAATATTTCTTATATTACTTTAGACACAAAGAATTTTAGGAGAGATTTGATTTTAGTTCCTGCTTATTTAGCTAAGGGATTAGAATTTGATAGTGTTATTTTATATAATGATAGACAGAATTCTTATAAATCTAATGAAAGAAATCTTTTATATGTTGCTTGTACAAGAGCACAACATGAATTATATATTTATAATTAAAAGTACTATTTCTATAGAAAAAGGATTAGTACTTTTTCTTTTATGTATGTTATAATATTTTTATAATAAGATAACGCGATGGGTGATAGGAATGTTAAAGAAGTTTTTTAGTGGAATTCAAGAGAAGTATCAAGAGATGAAGAATGCTGATATCAGGTATCAAGAGCTACTTCCTAAAGTATATTCTTTACCTACTTTTTATTCTTATACTTCAGTAGAAAAAAAAGATTTGACTATCAGTCATAAATTGTTAATGAAGATGTGTCCTGATTTAAATGAAAAAGATGCTGTTTTAATAAGAGGGTTAATTCCTATTGATGAGATTTGTCTTTCTTGTTTGTATGCAACAGAGTGTAAGAGTAATGTAAAGTTTTATTTTGTTCCTACTACGAAGTATTTATGGTTAATTCATTCTAATGGGTATTTAAAATATCAATATTCTGATTTAGATGCTGAGGTTATTAAAGGCGGGGTAATGAGTCAGGTTTTGTATATTGCGAATATGCTATTTGTTGTGAATGGTGTAAGTGATATGATTGTTCCTTTTGTTCAACTTTTGCATGATTCTACTTATCGAAATGAGACAATTACTAATCGCCTAGGAGAATTTTGTGGTACCGTTCCTAAAATATGTTTGATTAATGATATTGGTTCTGGTGTTAGTGTTGGAGAAAATCATGAACTTGTTTTTCATTGCAAAGATTTTCATTATAAATATATGATTCGTGATATTAAAAATTATGAACTACTAATTGATGATATGGTAGTAAAAGAGAAGAGGAGTAATCGTAGAACAAGATTAACAGCAAATAAAAATAGTTGCTATGAAATGACGTTGCGAGTTACAGCCAATGATAAAATGTTTTTGATTCCAATTCTTGAGAAATCTGCTTTTACGTCTCTTTATTCTTCTACTAATGCTGTTTTTATTTATAATAAAGCTTTTGCTGATAAGATTATTGATTTGTTAGATAATATGGATGAAGCGATGTTGAATGGCGAATTACCAATATAAAAAAGCTCTTTTATGAGCTTTTTATTTTTTTCCTTTTATTATACTTTCTTCTGGTATTTTAAAGTAGAAGGTACTTCCTTTATCTTTTTCTGAGGTAACTCCAAAATCAAAATTATGTTGTTGTAAAGCATTTTTAACAATCGATAATCCTAAGCCAGTACCAACTAGATTACGTTTATGTTTCTTTTTGTTTTTGTAGTATTTGTCCCAGATGTATGGTAAATCTTCTTCTTTAATTCCTTTTCCGGTATCTTTAATTTCTATTAGAATATCATTTTTTTCTTTTATAATATTTATAATTACTTTGTTATCATCACCAGTATAATTAATGGCGTTGTTAACTAAGTTATAAATTACTTGTTCTATTTTCTTTTTATCGGCATTTATCATAAGTTCTTTTTCTTCATGATTAAATTCAAATTGATAATTTTCTGTTTCTTGTAATACTTTGTATCGGTGAAGTATTTCTTCTGTTAAATGAATTAAGCCAAAGTCTTCTTTTTGTAAGTCATTGATACTAGATTGCATACTTGATAGTTCCAGAATATCATTTACTAAGATTGTAAGTCTATCTACTTCACTAATGATAATGTCCATGTCTTCTTTTTGTTTTTTCTTACTATTTGTGTGTAAATCTCTACTCATTTCAGCATAGGCTTTTATCATAGTAAGTGGGGTTTTTAAATCGTGTGATACATTGGCCATTAAATCTTGTCTTAGTTCATCTGTTTTTTCTAATTCGTCTTTTGCGTAATTTAGAGTTGTTGCTAGTTCATTCAATTCGTTTATATCTTCTTCTGAGTTGAAGGATACGTTAAATTCTCCTTTTGCTAGACCTTTCGCAGCCTTATTCATTTGGACAATTGGTTCTGAAATATGTCTTGAAATGAAATAGGCTATGATGAAAGATAAAATTAAGACAATAATTGTTACTAATATTAATTGTTTTTGAAGTATGTTTATGGTTCCATCGATTGGATCCATAGAAGTATTGATAAATGCATAGTTTTCATTATCTAGTTTTATTGCTTGAACTAAGGTTCTGTTGTCAAACATAGGATTAATTAATTCATATGTTTGTCTGTCTTTATTACTTTTTATAAAATCTTGTTTATATTCTAGACTTTGTTCTTTTCCTGATACACAGCCTTTTCCAAAGTAAGTGGATGCATAAATGGTATTTACTTTTTCGTTAACTACTTCTACACAAACACTCTTGTTCATTGCTTCTTTATCAATAATCGAAGCGATATTTTCATTGTTTTTGTATCTTTCTAGTGTGTTTGCGACTGATGCAATATCTTTTGTTTTACTCATGCGATAAAACTGATTTAAAAAAAGAACTTGGAATGCCCATAGGAATCCCAATATTAGTAGTGAAAATATTAAAAAGTATTGCCATATCTTTATATGTAGACTATTCTTCTTCATTTTTTTCTATGAATTTATAGCCAGTTCCTCGTACAGTAACAATGTGATCTCTGTACTGGCCTAAGTTATTTCGAAGCATTTTGATATGAGTATCAATGGTTCTGTCATCGCCAAAGTAATCATATCCCCATAATCTTGATAATAATTGTTCTCTTGATATAGCAATTCCTTTGTTTTTAATTAAATAGGTAAGGATTTCAAATTCCTTCGGAGTAACATTGATTAATTTGTTGTCTATTTTTAAAGTGTGTGCGGAAAAGTTAAGTTCGAGAGTATTGAGTTTATATATATTGGGTAAATTTTGGTTTGATCGATTATAGATTGCTTTGATTCTGGCTATTAACTCTTTTGGTGAGAATGGTTTCGTTAAATAGTCATCAATTCCTAATTCAAATCCTCGTAGTTTATCTACTTCTTCGCCTCTTGCTGATAGTACAAGAGTAGGGATTCTTTTATTTTCAGGAAGTTGTTCTAGCAATGTATAACCATCCATTTCTGGCATCATTATATCTAATACCATAAAGTCATAAGTATTGGTTTGTAGCTTGTTTAAAGCTTCTTTTCCGCTTGCTGCTTCATCGGTAGTATAATGATTAGCAGCACAATATTCTTTTATGACGTCACGAATTCTTGCTTCGTCATCGACAACTAATATTTTCATTTGAAATCCCTCCCTGTAGTAATATTATACTAAATAATGTGTAAATTGCGTGAAAAATAGAGAAAAATATGGATTCTTTTGCCAAAATAATTGTTTTATATTATAATTTAAATGTGATTAGGAGATACTTTATGGTAGATGAAGAGTTAGAAAAATTAAGAGATTCTTATTATAGTTCTATTGTATTATTGCAAGATGAAAAAGATATTTTAGAAGCGTTGCCTTCTCCGGAGTTTCAGAATTTTTTCCCTTTGATGGAAGGTGTAATTTCTAAACTCGTT
>USGP01000008.1 GCA_900554315.1 uncultured Mycoplasmatota bacterium | reverse complement strand
TCAATTAGGGTTTAAATAAATGTTTTTTACTGTCTACTTTTTATTGACAAGTTCAACAATAATCCTTGTTTTTTATATAATTATTTAACTCCCAATAATGTAAAAAAACTTACAATAATAGATATAAATAAATACAATATAATATTAACAAAAAATAATGCTAAAGAGAAAGTAAGTTCATGAAAAAAGCAAAAATAGGTAACTAAAAAAATAAAAGTTCTAATAATAAAAGTAAATATACATATTACAACCAATTTATTTAAAAAGTTCGTCTTACTAGACTCTCGCAAAATCAAAAATTCTAAAGAATGATCTTTATCACTCGTAAAAAATATATAAGTAATATAAACATGACAAGATATTTGGAATAACATCCATAATACCTTAATCCCATCAAAATAAGGAGGAATTCCAACTAATTTCGTAAAAGATGAAATATCCATAGGTAACATTACCATATATAAAAGAATCATAAAATACAAAAACAAATAAACAATAAAAAGAAATAAATATCGTTTTTTTATTAACTCCAACAACCTAAAAAAATTATACTTCACCTTTTTTTACTTCTCCCGCATCAAAATAATAAATAAAATCTGATAAATTGTCTAAATCTTCTTTTATATGAGTAGATATAATGATAAGTTTTCCTTTTTCCTTCTTTTTCTTTAAAATTTCACTTATTTTAGTAACAGTACTGGCCTCTATTCCATTAAATGGTTCATCCAAAATAATGATATCTGGATTTTCCATTAATACTTGGGCAATCCCTAATTTTTGCTTCATTCCTAATGAATATTCAGAATATTTTTTATCCTTTTCTTCATATAAATTAACATCGCTTAATGCTCTTTCTATTTCTGACTTGCCAATTTTGCTTTGAATCTTAGCTAACAGTTCTAGATTTTCATAACCAGTTAATTCAGGAAAAAAACTCGGTTTTTCAATCAACGCTCTCATATTCAGTAAATGTAAATTATCTTTATCATACACTTTATCATCAAATAAAATTTTTCCACTACTAGGTTTATAAAGGCCACATAAGATTTTTAGAAAGATACTTTTGCCAGCACCATTTCTACCACTTAATCCATAGATATAACCACTATCAAATGACATATTAACATCTTTTAAAACTAAATTATTTCGAAATTTTTTACTAATATTTTTAACTTCTATTTTCATAATTCCTCCTAATTATAAACCTCACATGAAATTATAAACTTCTCTTTGTTTCGATAAGCTAAATAAACTCCTAAAAAGGACAAAAGAAGAAAACTTATATTTACAACGAATAATGCCGGAATACCAAATAAATCATTAAAACCAAAAATATCCATAATATTAAATATCATACCAATTTCTGTATGAAATATTCTTTGCAAAATAAGCACTCTAACAACAGTCTCTAAAAATATTTCAAATGAAAAAAACGCAATATAAGATAAAATAATACATGGAATAAATTTTTTTTGGAATCTGGCAACGACTAAGGAAATGTTAACATAAATTGTCGATACAATTAATACATTTAATAAATAAAGAGTAAAAAATAAAATAGGATGATAAATAAGATTAGTACTCCAACCCAAATCATAAATCACCGAATATTCTGGAGTCAAAGAATAATTTATTAATAAAGGAATAATTAAAATAATAACAAGTACAGGTAATATCCAAAGATATTTATAAGCAATAAATAACATCTTTTTAATAAAACATCGATAACTTTCTCTTAAATTAGTATTTATAATGTATTTATTTCTTAACATTTTGCAAATTGGAATCATCGGTGGAATAATAACAATTAAAAATAAAAAATAAGCAAATGATTGTACATGCCAAACCAACACTTCTGAAAACTCTGAATAAAAATCTGGTTCAATTACTTTATTTGTAAGAATTTCATGGCAAAACTTTTTTTCATCTTCATCTGTAATCACCTTATTCTCACACTGCTCTTGAAGACTATTGGTAAGCTTAGTAATATCTTGATTATTTTGAATAACTTGATAATCTCCATAAAGAAAAATAAATCCAAATACTAATAAAATTACTATTACAACTATATTTTTCTTCAAAAAACTTTTCATAAAACACCTCATATATAAGTAAAGAGTTTATAGTATATTTACTTTAATAAGTCCAAGTAAATGACACAGTAGAAGGCACCCCTGTAAGCCCCACTCTCTTAATCAACAAATAATATCTTCCAGCAGCCATATCAGTATCCCCAGCAAAAGAACCTGTCTGATTCATTTTCAAACGCAATCTACCTTGAGTTTTTCCAGTCTCTTCATTGTGTAATTCAAAATCAAACTCACACTCAGGACATGGATCAGTAATTGGGGTATAAGCATTTCTAATTTTAATTTTCTGCCCATCCCAACTTGTTTTATTAATAGTTGTTGTTCTTGTCCATGATAAAGGACTAATATTATAATAAGTCATATCAATAGTTGCTGCATCTACAGAACAAGGAATAACTATAATTCCTAATGTAATCGCTAAAGTTAATGCAAATCTTTTAAATCTTTTCATAAAAATTCCTCCACACAATAATTTAAACTCCAATCTATAAACTCTTTACAATTACATTATACAAATATATAAAATTTATTTTTTAAAATTCCGTAAATAATGCTTCTAGGTGCCACGAATGATATATTAATTGCTTATCATTCATGAAATAAACTAAAATATTTATGCATTTTTTAATATAAATAACTCTACTAAAAAGTTACCATCTACATCAGTAGTTTTAATCTTTAAATCCATATCACTAAGACTTCTTAAAATATCTCTTAATTCTTGTAAACTATAATACCTGGTTAATTCTCTAGTCTTTTGAATACGATAAGGCTTTTCGCCTAACTTGTCCGCAATCTCCTGGTTAGATCTTGTTGTAGACTCCAATACTTTTACCTGATACATAATCAGAAACTGACTAGCAAGTAACCCAATCAAAGGTAAAGCTTCAATAGAATACTCCTCTAACTCATGATATTTTTTCAATGCTTCTTTCTTATTCTTAGATGCTAAAACCCTAACAAACTCAAATGTTAAATCTTTAGAATCTCCTAACTTTCGAATAACCAAATCAGAAACATCTTTTAAAGATATTTTCTTAGTATCAATACAATACATTTTTAATTTCATACACTCTTGATGAAGTCTTCCAATATCTTCTAAACAATCGCTAACCAATTGCCTAACAACACCATTTTCTAAAGTATAACCAGTTAGTTCTTGTTTTACAAAATCAGTAGCATTCACACTAATATTAACAACTTCTAATTCTTTCTTTAAATTCTTTGTTATCTTCTTAGTATTATTTAACTTATTAGCCGTAACAAAAACCAAAATGGTCTCTAATGGATGTTTAAAATACTGAAATAAATGATCAATATCTTTTTCCGTTGTATCACTACTTAAATTTTCAATATGAGAAATAACGATTACTTTCTTTTCAGAAAACAAACCATAAGTATCTAAATCTTCTAATGCAACACCCAAGTTTTCTTCATCCATATCATAAGTATGATAAGGACAATCCAAGAAATTATTTTTCTTCATAATCTCTTGGATTTTTAATGAAATTAAATAATCATCTTCACTCTCTAATAAATAATTATTTTTCATCTCTTAACACTTTCTCAATATGAGTATAAATCTTTGGTAAAGCATCTTTAGTCTTTCCACCACCCTGAGCAAATGTTGGACTACCTCCACCATTACCATTAGAAGAAACAGCAGCATCTTTAACAATAAGACCACTATTAGCATGACAGCTACTACGAGATAAGAAATTAATACTACCATCATCCTTAATATTAGCAAAGAACACAAAGCCAGTACCCATCTCTTCAATCATGGCATCCGCAACACGCTTAAGTAAATTAACATCTTTATTCTCAACAGTCATAAGAAGACCGAATGTTCCATTATAGTCTTTAATATGTTCACGATAAACATCCAAGTTAGATAATACTTGTTTTTCTCGTAATTGTTGGAATTTCTTTTCCAAATCTCTAACTTCTTGTTGTACATACTGTAATTCATTACGATTAAAAATAATGTCTTTATAAGAAACAGGTTTTGGATGTTCAATATCAACATCAAAATTCAATTGAATACCTACTTCTTTTGCTTCATCTAAAATACCTTTAGCCTTCATTAATAACTTAATAGTCTCATCATTATAAGGTTTAATAATATTATATAAAGTATCTTCAATCTTACCACCAGTAGCAGCTTCAATACGGTAAAGATTGCTTCCCTTAGACTCATAAGAATAAATTGCAAAATGTCCAATATCTCTTGTATTAGCAGCATGAGTACCACCACACAATTCAATACTCTTTCCAATTTTAACAACTCTTACGACATCCCCATATTTTTCATTAAATAGTGCTATTGCTCCAATCTGTTTTGCTTTATCAATTGGCATAATCTCTGTAGAAATAATAATATGTTTATCAATCATATCATTAACAAAATTTTCAACTTCAATAATCTTATCGTCTGTCATCTTACCAGAATAAGTAAAGTCAAAACGAAGTTTATCTCCATCTACATAACTACCAGCCTGTCTAATTTGTCCTGAAATACATTGTTGTAAAGCATACTGTAACATATGAACACTAGAATGATTACATTCAATTCTCTTACGACGATCTTTATCTAGAATAATTTCACACTCATCATTAGCAGAAATATATCCATCTAATAGTTTAACTTTATGAATATGTTGACCATTAGGAGCTTTAAATGCATCTAATAAACGAGCTTTAAAGTTCTTACCAATAATCATACCAGTATCACTAACTTGGCCTCCACTTTCTGCATAGCAACAAGTTCTCTTCAAAGCAATATAACAATCATGATCAACACGATCAACAATACTATCTTTAGAAAAGATTGCTAAAACATTTGTTTTTAAACGATAAATACCATAGACAAATTGACTTTCTTCTTTAAAATCTAATAACACTTTCTTTTGACTTGCCATAGCAGATTTATTCTTAGCATTCTTCTTAGCCAAGTTCTTTTGAGCAGCCATATACTTATCAAATTCTTCTTTAGAAACTGTATAACCAAGTTCAGTCAAATATTCCTCTGTAAGTTCAAAAGGAAAACCATAAGTATCATATAATTTAAAGGCATCTTCTCCACTTATTGTACCATCCATAGACTCATCTACTAATTCTTTAAGGCGTCTCTCTCCAGCTTCCAAAGTCTTTAAGAATAACTTTTCTTCTTCCATAACAAGAGTCTCTACAGTAGCACGTTTATCGATTAAATATGGATAAGCATCCCTCATAGTCTCAACAACAACAGAAACTAACTTATAAAGGAATGGACCTTCTAACCCAATATTTTTTCCATAACGAACACTACGACGAAGTAATCTACGTAAAACATATCCACGTCCATTATTATCAAAGAAAGCACCATCTGCTAATGCAAAAGTAATAGCTCGAATATGATCAGCAATTATTTTAAATTCTTTTTGACCAGTATAACTAAATCCAACTAATTGCTCTATCTTTCCAATGATTGGAGTAAATAAATCAGTCTCAAAGTTACTATCCACATTCTGGAAGATGCAACACCATCTCTCAAGACCAGCACCAGTATCAATATTCTTACTTGGTAACTCTTTATAATCCTCTCTTTTCACTCCAGGCTTTGCATTAAATTGACTAAATACATTGTTCCAAATTTCAACAAATCTTTCTTGTTCTTCATCTTTCTTAAATTTTTCTAAAGCATCATGATTAGGATCATATTTTTCTCCTCTATCAAAGAAAATCTCTGAATCGGGTCCACAAGGACCTTCACCAATTTCCCAGAAATTTTCTTCTAAAGGAACCAAATGACTTTCATCAAGTCCCATTTCAATCCATTTATCACGTGCTTCATGATCTTCTGGATAATAGGTAACATAGATTAAATCTTTAGGAATTTGAAACCATTCATCACCTGTTAATAATTCATAAGCAAACTCAATAGCTTCTTTTTTAAAATAATCACCAACAGAAAAATTACCCATCATTTCAAAGAAAGTCTGATGACGCTTAGTAAGTCCAACATTTTCAATATCATTTGTTCTAAGACATTTTTGAATATTAACAATTCTTCTACATTCAGGTACTTCTCTTCCATCAAAATATTTTTTTAGTGGAGTAACTCCTGCATTAATCCATAATAAACTATCATCATTAACAGGAACTAATGATGCACTTTCTACTTTCTTATGTCCATGGCTTTCAAAAAATCGAAACCACATATTACGTATTTCTACGTGACTCATATACTTCATACTTACTTCTCTCCTTCATGTTTTTTAATGTCTTCCAGTATTTCTAACAATCTATTTTCATAGTCCTCTAAACTACCATTATTAAATAAATAGTAATCTGCATAAGCAATAGGACCACCCTTAGCTAAGTTTTCAATCTCAGTAATATCACGATAACAGATATCTTCTCTTGTAAAAGGTCTTTCTGACCTAGTAGCAACTCTTTCATAACGTAAAGACTTATCGACAACAATACAAACTAGCTTTAAGTTAGGAAATCTATCAATTAAATATTTGTATTCATACCAAGAATAAAGACCATCTAACACAACATTTTGTGTCTGAATTGCTTCTTTAATTTCTGGTTCTAAGAATTTAGCGTAGCATTCAGGCCCATGATCTCGTCTTAGTTTTTCTCGAAATTCTTTTTCGCTTTTTCCATCAGGAGTTCTCTCGATACCAGCTTCAGCCATCAATTTATAGGTAATACCACCAAAATATAACTTTTTCCAACCTTCTTTTTCTAAATAGTCTGTAGCAATACTCTTACCACTACCACTCATACCTACAATAGCAATTAATTCTTTCATAATACTTCACCCTCCTTAGCTTCTTCAAGTCCCATAATTTTATCAGCCTCAGAAAACAAGCGTTCTTTGGAAGTATTACGAACAATATAATCATAATCTTTATATTCTTCCATTTCCGTCTCTGTAACATGCTTCTTTTCTTCTTCAGATAATTTATTATCAAAGTTCTCACGAATAACATGAATAATTTTAATATCTGGAAATCTTCTCTTCAACTCTTCAAATTCAAATAAAAGTCTACCATCTGCAATAATAAAGACATCAAAGAAATTTTTTAAAATATCAATATCTTCACAAAGACGATCAAGCAAAAAATATTTCTTACCTAACTTTTTTTGGATAATCTCAATACCCATTTCTTGCAAAAACTCACGAGGTTTATTGGCCATATCACCATTCCAACTAAAATAGTTTTTGGCATATTCATATAAAGGGGTTGTAATATGTAAAATACAAGCATTATGACCAGCAAAATCATATTGTGTTTTCATATACCTTCCCATTAAATCCTTACCAGAACCCGCCTTACCAGCTAATAAATATATTTTCATAAGTCCTCCTCAATACAAATAAAAGACCTAGCTAGGAGTGCAATAGCACGGTACCATCCTAAACTTGGTCTTAATTCTAATAACGGTATTACCGATAAAGCTCATAAAGGAGCTTCTTAAAGACCGATTAAATCGTTTTCACCAACCACGACTTCTCTAACTAATCCAATTCTTTAATACTTATCTTTACTCTACGCTTTATTATCTATATGAATTTCTTCTCTAGTAACCTTACCAACAACATCAACTTTCTCATTGATAAAAGTAAGAATAATCTTTAAAGCAGCAATTACTGGAGTTGCAACAATCATTCCTATAATACCAAAGAAATGTTGAAAAATCAATAGGCCCAACATAATTGTTACTGGATGTAACTTCATAGTATGTCCCATAATTAAAGGTTGATAGAAATTATTTTCTAATAATTGAACAACAACAATAGAAATAACACAACATATACCAACAAAAGGATCCATCATAAATCCAACAATCAATACTGGAATTGCTCCAATATATGGTCCAAAATATGGAATAATGTCGGTTAAAGCACAGAAAAGTGCAAACACTAGTGGAGCTTGTATACCACTCAAAGTAAGTCCTACTGCCTGTGTAATAAACACAAGAGTCATAATTAATAAAACTCCCTGAACATAACTACGTAAAGATTCATTTAGACGAACAACTAATTCTGTAGCTCCTACTCTCCAACTCTTAGGAAGAAAAGAAACAAAAGAACGATTCAACTTATCAAAATCAAATAACATATAAAAACCAATCATAAGTCCCAAGAAGAAAGAAATTCCACCACTAATAATAGAAGAAGCAAAACTAATTGCCATATCTGGAATCTTAGTAGATAAACTCATTCCAAAAGACTCAACACTATGATAAAAATGATCTTTTAAACCAGTAAAATCATAATTAAAAGTTTTCGTTAAATCTAAAACAAGATCATTAAAGAAATGTTTAGCATCATTAACAAGATCTGGTATATTACCAATAAAATCCTTAACTTGACTACCCATAGCAGGAATCACTAATGCCACAATTAAAAATAGTAAAGTAATAAACAAAATATATACTAAAATACAAGCTAAAATTCTAGGCATTTTTTTACCTTGCAACCATTTGACAAGTGGGTCTAGTAACCAAGCAATTATTAATCCAATAAAGATTGGTGAAATAACAGCCAAAAACTCTCCAATAAATTTTAATGCATGCCACTCTTTTACAAGATAAGTACCAAGTAAAACCAAGGCAATAATCGTCATAACATAAAAGATACGTACAATTTTTTTACCAGTATACAAAATATCATTTAAACTATTAAAATCTACTTCTTTATCTTTTCTTTTTCGAAACAGCATGTAATCATCTCCCACTATACTCTACTCTTATATCATTATACCATATTATACCAAAAATAAAATGAAAAAAAGAAAGAATTTTGTTATAATAAAACTGGTGACATTATGTATACAATAAATAAGAATATAAAAAACGAAATTATAATAAAGAACTCTAGATTTATCACTCTTTTAATAAGAGTAAAAGAAAAAGAAGAAATAGAAATAATCCTACAAAAAGTAAAAGAAGAATACCCCAAAGCAACACACTATTGCTACGCATATAAAATAGGAGAAAATATCAAAAAATCTTCTGACGACGGTGAACCTGGAGGAACCGCTGGAATGCCAATGTTGAATATATTAGATAAAGAAAATATCACTAACATACTAGCCATCACAATTCGTTACTTTGGAGGAATAAAACTAGGAGCAGGTGGCCTAGTAAGAGCCTATGCAAAATCAGTAAGAGAAACCCTAGAAAAAGTAGAATATCTAGAACTAATAAAAGGAATCAAATGTGAGATAACATTTCCATATAATAAAGAAAAAGAAATTACAAAAGAAGTTCCCGAAGAAAATATTTTAAAAAGAACATATCTAGAACAAATAATTTATCAAGTAATATTACCAAAAGATTCAAAATTGTTAAATAACAAAAATACAAAACAATTAGAAGAAACATACATAGAAAAAAGCATCTCACAATAGAGATGCTTTTATCATAATTTATGACCACGTATGATATGACCATCACGTACTAAATCAGAACTTGAATATGCTTGACTAGTATCAGCCCAATGAACATCGCCTTCCTCAATACCTCTGACATAGTAAACTTGAGTCACATCTTCCAATTCCCTAGCGTAATCATCTTCATAACGATGAATAGCCCTCCTAGTAACAAAATCATAAACATCTTCATCTTCTGGTAATGACTCATCAGATAAAATTCCATATGACTTCGCATAATCAACAAAACTTACCAAAAAATCATTTTCAGTATCCAACTCATCCATAACCACGTCATAAGCATCTAAGATAGAATCCCTATCATCATGAGATAAATCAGCATATAAATCAGAAAGATAACGACGTTTATCAAAAGAAATTCTTTCTTTTAATTTTTCTACCAATCCTCGATCAAAATCAGGAGATTTTTTTCCGTAGCAATCTATTCCATCTAAATCATAAGGTTGATGAGTAAGAAAATGAAAACCATTAACATCAAAGCCATTTTCATCTACCCTCCTACGTTTACCGTTATAGAAACCATTAGCCGAAAATCCTCTTTCATCCAACCTATCAATATTCAATCCATTTGGATCATATTTACTATCTGTTTTTACAAACTGATCACCAATTTTTTCGTAATAATACCCATCAATATCAAACTGATTTCCATTAAGATTAGTTCCTGTAGTTTTATGAATACCGCGATAATCAAAACCATGAGAATCATAAAGACTAAGTTCCAAATTTTTCTTATGATAAAAATGCAAATAATCAAAGCCATGCTCATCAACAATATGGCCAGTACTCTTAAATACATGATCATGATTCCAACCTTCTGGATTATATTTTTGTCCAGTAGATATGAAAGTTCCATTTTCATCCTCTGTATACCAATAACCATCTCGATCAAAATGCTCTAAGTCAATAGTCGTACCGGTTTCATTATGAATACCATGACAATCAAAGCCATGAGAATCATAACGTGACTTATGCCTATCAAGAAGACAATATCCAAAAGCATCAAAACCATAACAATCCCGTTTCACATAATGTCCAAAATCATCAAACCTTCTTTTATCAATCGTCCAACCATCTGGATTAAAATACTGCCCTGTATTAATATCTGTACCATCATCAAATTGCTTATGCCAAAATCCATCAATATCAAAACCCTGAGGATCTAACGGACCATTAGTAAGTTTATGAATACCACGATAATCAAAGCCATGGATATCAAAAGTTTGATAAGTATTGTTTTTAGAATAATATACAGTTCCACCCTGAAAATCTATAAAACCATCTTTATCAGTTGGAACAGTAGGTCTATGATATCGTTTTTTCTCATCAAAGCCATGATCATCAACATAATCCAAAAAAGGCTTTCCCATAGCCGTATGACGAACCGTCATATGATTAATATTCCAACCCTGCCTATTAAATTTTGAATAAGAGACTTCTTGATAATTACCATCATAATCCTTATCGTGCCAAAAACCTTCACGATCAAATCCACGCTCATCATATAATGTCCCTGTTAGATAATGTGTACCATCAAAATAGAATCCATGAGAATCATATACTTGTCCACGATTAATAAGTTCCCCTGTAGACTCATCTTTAATAAATAATTCTCCCTTTCTATTATATCCACGTTCATCTAACTTACTATCAGTTTTAATACGACCATTTTCCGTCTTCTTCCAATAGAACCCATCTTTGTCAAAATACCAAAGATTATAAGGCATATGAGTATCTTTATGAATACCTTCTTTGTTAAAGCCTAATCTGTCATATCCATCAATATCATATCCCTCTGAATCATATTTAGTAGATGTAAGAGTATACTCTCCACTAGCATAATCGTATTTATGATAAAAACCATAACTATCAAAATGTCTAGGATCAATAATATCATTTGTATCTTTATGAATTCTATGAATATCAAAACCATGAGGATCATACTTTGTATGAGTAAATCTATGAATATGATGACAATCAAAACCATCCCTATTATAAAAAGTATTCGTATAAAAATGAATACCAGAAGAATCAAACAAATCTTCATTTAATCCACGATAATCATAACCTGCTTCTGAATAATGTGTACCAGTCCAAATATTAAGATAATGATAAGGTTGAGACCCAAGAACAATAAATCCATCCTGATTAACAAAAGTATAGTCATCATCATTCTCTAAAATACCACAATTACGTAAATGACTTACCGCTTCTTTATAAGAATCTAAATTATTAAAATACTTATTACCACGTGCAAACAAAGACCGAGCAAAGTAGAATTCTGGGCCTAATAAATAATCTTGATCAATTCCATACTTATTTAACTCATACATGATATCTTCCTGAATAGTGATATCTAATGGTCTCAAAAACTCCCCTAACTTCATATCATCGCGAATTGTTTTAGGACCCAATTCAATCTGATATTCAGAAAGATAATCTAAAACACGAAAAACATTATCCAAACGATTACGATCCGATAATTTTTCAATACCAGCAACCTTTTGAATATCATGACAAATATCTAAGAAGCTTTGTTGTACAGCAGTAGCCGAAAAAATATTAACTCTTCCCAACTCCTCCTGTACTTCTCGAGAAACTTTTTGAAATTCGAAATTCCATAAATCAATTTCTTTACCCATACGCATAATCTCAGAAACTTCGTATGCTTCTTCGGCATTAAATCGAAAATCACTCAAATCTTTGCCTAAAAACTTTTGATATTTTAATTGTAGCCTGCGTAAAGTAAGTGCTTTTCTTTGTTCACTTCTGTTTATACTATCCGTCTGTGGTATATAACCATGTTTTTGAATATAAAACATCATGTCCTTCATTTTTTCTAAATCAGAAGAAACAGAAGTTCTATTAACAATACGGTCAAAATCCATATTAAAATAATTATTATATTTATCAAAAACAACTGGCACATCCTCTGGACGCACTACTTCTCCAGGTACTAAAGAATAAATAACTCTTCCAAGATGTTGCTGGGCTAAAATAGGATGATTAGAATCAATCTGACGATAGTTAAAGCTACCCTTCAATCTTTCTAAATGAACACCTTCATTTAACATATCAATAGCAGCTAAAATCTTAATATGAGAACTGTCATCAGACTCAAATCTTTGCATTGCTGCAGCATTCTCTTTATTACCTTTTGCACTATAAATATATTCAACATGAGGATCAGAATCAATAAGATGCAAAGTCTTTTTAAACTCCTCAATCTGTTCTTGAATATATTCCTCTGTAGAAATATCTAAAGACAGTGGCTTTCTAGGTAAAAACAAAATATATCTTCCTGATGCATCACGAATATATTGTTGATAAATATGATCTTCTCCAACTATTTTAGCATCACGAATAACTTCTTGTAATTGTCCAAGTTTATCATTCAACGTTCTTCGTAAAGCAGAGTCACGCATTTTACTCAATGTCTTTAACGTATCCTGATAAGTTCTAGAATTTTCTAAATAATAATCAAAGGAAACAATATTAGGACAAATTACATACCCTTCTTGAATAGCCTCAACAATATTCATATTACTAGCTAAATACAATTTGTGATTTAACTCTTCCTGCGTATAATCATCTAGTAAATCAGCCATTGCCCTCATCATATCTCCCGAATATGGATCATTAGGCCGTACATCATCACGAACAGGAGTAGCGGTAATACCCAACACCTTAGAATTAGGATTTCTAGAAAATAAAGATTTAATAGCCGGGTTCCAAGAATCAGCACCAACATGATGAAGTTCATCCAAAATAATAAAATCAGCATCATATTTCTTTAATTTTTCTTCATCATCTTTATCTAACCCTTGATAACAATATAATTCAAGATGAGGAAAATAGCTTTTAACAACTTCATCTTGTTGTTGACTAGTAAGATTAGTAGGATCAACCCCTGCAACATATTTAACAATATGACGTTTAAATTGATTTAAAATCTCTCTTCTAGGAGCAATATAAACAATATTAGAATCTTTTCTTTCTAACATTTCAGCCATTGCAATAAAAGACTTACCTCCACCAGTAGGTAATACAACCCCAGCAAATCTTCTACCATCATTATAAATTCTATCAACATCATTTTTAATACGTAATTGATAATCTCTTAAATTTAAATTGGTACCAGAAATAAAATTTTCTGTATCATAAATACCAAAATATCGATTAAGAGTATATGGATTAATCGTTTTATTTAACTTGTCAAGATTATCAAGCAAAAAAGAATCTAAATCATCTAAATCACATAAATCACGAAAAGAATATCCTTTATAACTGCTTTCAATCATAAAGTTAATAATATAATTAGAAATATCAGTATGGCTAAGATTCAATTTTAAAAAACTATCATATAATCTAGAAATATTAACACTAGCTAAATCTTCTACTAACTTTTCTCTTTCCTCATCAATAAAATCTTCTCTAAAAACAGCATTACGGTAAATACTAGAATAATCCAAGCTATCAACGATAGACTGTGCATAATAACGATTACGATTCATCACTTTTCTCTCTTTTTGCAAAAGAGAGAATACAGCATCACGAATAGATAGTCCGCTATTATTGACAATCTCTTCCAAATCATTGTAACCAAGTCTTTGAATTAAAGCTAAAAATCGAAGCTGTTCATTTTGGGAATAAGAAGCTCCAGAAAGTCCAACATTGACAGACTCGCTAATCTTAAATCCTCCACTATTATTACGACATATAATTTTATTATTAACGGAAAAAGTTTCATTACAAACAGCATCGTTAAAAATAGAACTAGAACTAATAGCTTCTAAAACATTAGCATATTCATAAGCTTCTTTTCTAGCAAGAGCTAAATAATAACTAAACTCTACAGCTTCTTTAGCTTTATTGTAAGAGATGCTGCCACCAGTCATATCATAAATATCATGAACAGAAAGCAAAGCCTCATCTAAACTCTTTCTTTCCAAAATAGTAGTATCACTCGTATTTAAATGACAATCAATAGAATATTGTCCATTTGTAAGAACTATTTTTCCGTCTACATCACGTAAATCAAAATGATGATTAATAAAATATAATAAATTTTTTTCTAATTCTTCCACACCTTGACTAGGATGTAACTCTTTCAATTGTTGTACAACACCAACAAGCCCCATCATAGGTCTAGAAAGAAAAACAGTTCCCTCTTTATCTACATCAATATCTTGATAATGAATCACTTCCATAGAAGAAAAAGCATTACCAACAGTTGCCAATAAAGATCTATTATCAGAAGTAGAATCTAAAATACTAGGTAAATCTCCACTCAACTCCAAAACTGTTGCTTCTGCAACAATTCTATTATATTCCAACTGTTGTTTAGGAGAAAAATACTGCTTATTTTGGAATCGAGAAGAAATGTCTTTCGTATTTGATAAATCTTTTTGATACTGATTTACAAGTTGAACAATACGATTATAATCCTGTTCTCTAGAAATACGTTCTAATAAAGAAGTAACCTCATCACTAAGATTTCCTTGTGAAATTACACTATCAATCTTCTTTTTTATTTCTTCTAACATATACTGACCAGCAGGATAAATAGAAGAAGAACCATTTTTAGGAACTTTAACAACCGCATATTCATCAAAATAGCCATTACCATAATCTAAAGAAACATTAGCATTAGAAGATAAAGAAATGCAATTCGTCTCTTTTGAATAATGCATCTTAATATGATTCCAAACTTCTTCTAAAGAAATTTCACTATCTTCAGAATACCGACTACTATCGTTATCCTCTACCCATCTTTCACGATCAGTACGAATTCTAGCTATTTTACCTGAAGAAATTGTTTTACCACTAATCACATCATTATGATCTGCTCTATTTAAAGCACGAAAAACATAATAATATTGTTCATCTTCCAAAACATTAAAATGTTCTAAAGAAAAGACACTAGTATCCACACTACCACAACCTTTACTCTATTTAAATCCTACCGCTTTCTTTTAGCTTCTTATATTGAATAAGTTTTCTATAATAGCATCCGGGACAAACCGCCTCATAACAAACATCATTTCCTTTTAATAATTGATTACCAGAAAAAGTAGTTTTACCATTCTCTTTACGAATACTAAACAATGCTTCCTTACCACACTCACAATAAGTAGGAATCTTTAACAAAACAGGAGCAATTTCTAATAATCTTCTAGCACCAGCAAAACCACTAGTACGAAAATCTGTTCTTAAACCAAAACATAATATTGCAATATTTAAATTAATAGAAACTTGTAATAACTGATCAATTTGTAATTCATTTAATAAATGAGCATCATCTATTACCAATAAATGAATATTTGTAAACTGTTTCTTCATCGTAAGATAAATATTTTCTTCTCTACCAATCAAATAATCATATTTAGAAATATCTTCTTGATGTGTAACAACAGGAGCCATAACCATCATGGATAGATGATGCTTCTTAAATTTTTCTTTCAAAAGAAAGGCATGCTCACTTTTATAAGCATGGACGGTACTATACCAAAAAGCTAATCGACTCATACTTAAAGAGCACGCCTCTTATAATATACATATCCAAAAATACTACAACCAGTCATTACAATAATAGTTCCTAAAAACCAATACAAAAGTGCATTATCAGAAGTATTAGGGACTTCTACAATAGGAGTATCAAACATAGTAACCACCTGAACATCACTAATCTCTTCAACTTTAAAAGAAAGAACAGAATTATTTAATTGATAACCACTTGGTGCCTTAACTTCACTTAAAGTATAATTACCAGGAGCAAGTTTTTCAATTCTTGTTGCACTTTCTTTACTATCCCATTCTTGAATAACATCTCCTTTTTCATTTCTAAGAATAAAGTGTGCACCCTCTAACTGATCTCCACCAATCATCTCTTTCTTATAAAAATCTACTTTTGTATAATCATTCGCAAAATAAACCGCATCAGCTATCATAGTATCAGAAATAGTGAAAGAATATGGATTAGAATTTAAAACCATACCATCAGGTACTTTTACTTGTTTTAACACATAATTTCCATTATCTAAAACATCCGTTGTAAATACTTCTTTTGTAATAGTATAGGTATCAACAACCTCTCCATTTTCATTTAACAATTGAAATTTATATCCAGAAACACCGTCAGTATCAATCGATAATTTCTTATCTTTAACAGAAATAGATACAAAATCACTCTTTAAAGAAATATTCTTTGTCTTTCCTTCTTCATCAAGTTCAAAAGTAACCTTTGAACCACTAGTAATATAGCCACTTGGAGCAGCAAGTTCTTCCAAAATATAAACTCCTGATTTTAATCCACGAAATACGGAAGCTTTAGAATCACTAACAAAAGTAATAGGATCCATTCCTCCATCTTGGCGTGATAATTGTAATGTTGCTCCAGCTACATAATTACCTGTCGTAGCATCAACCTTACCAAGTTTAACAGTTGTCTGTTTATTCTTAAATGAAACAGTAACCGTAGGATGTTCTTCATCTAAAGTAAAGCTCTCTAAATCATTATTTAAAATATAACCATCCGGAGACTTGGTTTCACGTACATAATAATTACCTTCAACTAAGTCATCAAAAGTTTGATAATCACTTGTTGTAGTCCAAGTCTTAATAACTTCATAATTAGAATTTAACAACTCTAAAGTAGCACCAGAAACGAGTTGTTTAGAATCAGAATCAACTTTAGCAATCTTTACAGAAAGTTTCTGATTTTTCATCGTATACGTTGCTGTTGTAGTATCATCATTAACAACAACTTTCTGACGAGTTGTATTACGTACATAACCTCTTGGTGCTTCCACTTCTTCAAAATAATACGTTCCGTTCTTTAAACCGCTAATAGTATGTAAACTATTATCACTAGTCCATTCTTCAATAACATCATCAGAAGAATCAACCAAACGTAATTTAGCACCAGAAACATAATTGTCACTATCTGCATCAACTTTAGCAAAAGAAATACCATTCTTAACATTTTTAAAACTAATTGCTAAATTCTTTGTATTTTCATCAACAGTAAATGTTTGAACTTCACTACTCAATTGATATCCATTAGGCGCTTCTAACTCTTTAATAGTATAAGTACCAGCCGCTAACTTCTCAATAACCGTTGGAGTTGTCTTAGAAGTAAATTCTTGTACTTTTTTACCAGATTGATCATAAATAGCAAGCTTAGCACCAGCCACCAACTGTCCTTGTTCATTTACTTTAGAAATAGTAACTTGACTTTTTGTATTTGGAAAACTAACCGTAATTTTTTTATTCATCGTATTAGAAATGGTAAATGGTTTAGGATTAGTATTTAACGTATAACCACTTGGAGCACTAACTTCTTCTACCTGATAATTACCTGCAGGAAGCCCTGTCAAAGAATGAGCACTCGTTGTAGTAGTCCATTGGTCAACAGTAGAACTCGTATCTGTATTAACAACCTTTAAAACGGCACCAGCAATTGGGGTCTTACCATCTTCTTCGGTTTTTAATATTTCAACTTCATTCTTCGTATCTTCCATATTCAAAGAAACATCATCAGAATCCTCAGTAATAGAAAATTTAACTGGTGTAGTATCCAAATAATAACCACTTGGAGCACTAACTTCTACAGCTTGATAATCACCAATACCAAGTCCAGGAATAGTTGTATAACCATTACCAGAAGTAAAACGATAAACTTCTCTTCCCTCATCATCTAAAATTTTAATAACAGCACCAGCAACTGGTTGTTTTGTCTGTTTATCTATTTTTTGAATTCTAACAGTAACAGAAGTATTAGACAATTTAACCGTTTGATTTAAACTATCAGTATCCAAATAAACAGTCTTAGAACCTTCTGCTAATAAATATCCATTAGGTGCTTTTGTTTCAACTACTTGATATTGTCCGGGTAGCAAATGATCAACCATTACAGCTTCACCAGAAGTAGTAATGGTTTTAACAACTTCATTGGTTGCAACACGACGAACTTCAACCTCTGCACCAGAAAGGAAAGCTCCACTTTTTGAATCCACTTTTTCAATACGAATATTCCCCTCAGGAAGATTTACCGTTGTAGAGGCATTGACTTGTTTAGGAACAACCGTAAATACGCCAGCTAACCCTTTCTGCATGTCAGCATTTTCTTGATTAGCAGCTACATAAGAATACGCAATATAATCATTATAATCAATGGTAACATCAACCTTTAAATCAAGATCATTAGATTTAATGTCCTCTAAAGGAAGACGAATTTTAAACTTTTGATTTTGTTGCAACTTTCCTGTAACAACAGCACCACTTTCATTAATAATTTGAGCTCCACTCATATCTAAAGCCACTTGATAAGAAGTAAATTCAACATTTGCACTAACAGAAATATAACCTGTCTCTAAATATTTTCCAGTACCGTCTAATGAAAAACTACTAGTAGATACAGAAAATTTTGGCTCTATATGTTGATAGTTTGTATGAGCATTAACTGCTCCATCTACTAATGGTTGAATAACAGAAGTATAATATTCAGAATTTTTAATAGCCGTCTTCTGAGTAGCAGTAAAAACACCATTTTGGCTATCTGAAACACCTGCAACACGATCTTGATAAAGCCAAACAGCAACCTGTGTTAAATAAAAATCTTTATCAGAATCTCCTGTCAAATTTTTTTCAGGATATCCATTACGAGCCAAGTAAGCATATCCAGCATCTAATTGCCCACCTTTTTTAATGGTAACACCATCCAGCCACTCTTTTTCTTTTTCCAGACAATACATCTGATATGTTTTTCCACCAGAATCAGTCGCAAGAAAAGGGCCAGTCAAATTAATACCTGAAATCAAACTAATCCCTATTAAATCAGGATCAGACAAATCACCCATTTTAGAAGTTAAAGTATCAGGCATAGAATTAACAGACGAGTAACTAATACCCATAACGCCACCAACCACAAAAGAAAATACAACCAATAAAATAGCGGAAACACTTAAAATTTTACTAGATTTTTTCTCGTGTTTCCACCAATTATAAAACTTCTGCAACATGAATCTCACCTTACCTTGATTACTTAAAGTATAGCACAAAGCCTAATACAAGTCTAGGAGAAACACTAAAAATTACCAACAACCATTCTCAATCTTTTTATCACTTTCTTTTCAATACGAGAAATATATGACTGAGAAATTCCAAGCTTCTCCGCCACCTCCTTTTGTGTTAATTCATCGTTTCCTAAAAGACCATATCGCAAAACAATAATATCTCTATCTCTAGGCTTTAATTTCATAACCTCTTCAAGCATAATCTTTTTATCATTTTCCTTTTCAATTTCCTTACTAACTAAATCCGGATCTGTTCCTAAAACATCCTCCAAATGAAGCTCATTCCCCTCACCATCTAATGACAAACTAGCATCAATACTTACTTCCGTTTTAACCTTCTTATTTTTTCTTAAATGCATCAATATCTCATTATCAATACACCTAGAAGCATAAGTAGCCAGTTTGATATTCTTACCGCTCTGAAAAGTTTGAATTCCTTTAATCAAGCCAATCGTACCAATACTAACCAAATCTTCTAAATCAACACCAGTATTTTCATATTTTTTAGCTAAAAAAACAACCAATCGTAAATTATGCTCAACTAATTTATCTTTTGCATCCATATCCCCTAACCGCATCTTTTCTACATAATACTCTTCTTCCTCTTTTGATAAAGGTTCGGGAAGCATATCCGTCGCCCCAACATAAAAAACACTATAAACTCTAGAAAATAAACTGCGTAACCATTCAATAATTTTTCTCATAATTCCTCCTTAAAACAATTAGGTAAAATACAATCGACTCCCCCTAAAGAAAAAGGTTGTTTACTAAACCCAATTAAACACTTAGAAAACAAAACATCATCTACAATGACTCGATCCACCTTACAACAAGAAATAATTCCCTCTACATTTAACGCTTTATAAGGAACATAAAAATATTCATCTTTAGGAATAGAAATATTAGAATTAACCAAAATAACATCTTTTCCAGTACAAGGATCTTTTAATTGATTACCAGTATCTAAAAGTCCCTTTAAATGATAAACTTTTTGATTACAATATATTTCTACCGAATGAATACTAGATAATTTAACTTTATTCTTTTTATTTTCATTTACATAAAACCATAGAAAAACAGGAGATAATATCAAAATAGCAACTAAATTAATTCCTAAACCATTTTGAAAAAACAATACCCCGTTATTTTCATAACTAAGCCCAATATCAAACAAATATAAAAAACCGCCTAAAATCATGCTAATAAGGTAAAAATATAAAAAATCAGTAAAAAAATTCCTCCTTCCAAAAGTAATAAGTATAATAAATACACTAATAACAACTTTAACAATAAAAAGTTCAAATGAAGAAAGGGATAGAAACAAAAGAAAAATAGAAGCACTTGCAAATAAACTACCTAATAAAAGTCTCCATATAGAACAAACTTCTTTTACCACCAGTTTAGTTGCAAATAAGATAATAAAATCAAAGAAAAAGTTAATGAAAAAGACTAAGTCCAAATAAACTTTCATTTCTATCACCAAGTAAAGTATAAAAAAAAGAAATGACAAAACTTGTCATTTCTTAAGAAAATACTAAATTTTTTTCTTATGAATAAATATTTTAATAATATAACTCAAGAAAATACACATTAAAATTACAAAAGCCCATTGCAAAATAGTATTTACAAGTCCATCACAATATTTATCGATAATAGCAGAAATACTTGCTGGAATATATTTTCCAATTAAGGCACTGACATCAGGTAATCCAATATTGTTTTTTATAAACGTTAAAATTCTAAGTAACATATCAACAATTGCCATAAAGAAAACAAAAGATGAAAAACGTTTAAAAAACATAATAACAACAACCATCAATATAATTAATACAACAACATCAATATACATAAAAATCTCCTAACTTAAATATGGGTTATGACTACACTCATAATCAAGTGTAGTAATATCATCATGTCCAGGATATAAAGTAATATCTCTAGGATATGTTTTTATCTTTTCAAGAGAACTTTTCATATCATCTTCACTTCCACCAGGTAAGTCGCATCTACCAACAGATTCACGGAATACAAAATCTCCCACAAACATAGCTTTATCTTCTGGAAAATAAAAACTAACAGAATCTTTAGAATGCCCAGGTGTATATAAAACCTGAAAAGAAAAATCACCAATTTGATATTCTTTTTCCTCTACACTACTCTTTTTAAAAATCTTAACACTTCTCTTTGTCAAAAAATTTCTAAGAGCACCAATATGATCAAAATGCGAATGTGTAAGCAACACACCTAACACTTTCGCATCTCCAACCACATCTTTTATCTTATGGTAGTCATCCCCTGGATCTACTACCAAACAAGTATTATTTTTCTTTAATACATAACAGTTTTCATCAAGCAATCCTGTTACAATTTTGTCAATTTCCATTCTCATCACCTATTCTAATATAACACAAGATTTATGCTTCTTCAATAGTACGATTAATATAGGCATAATGATAATGATTATCCAGTTTAAAAGTATAAACATATACTCCACTTTGTAATTGATCGGTATCAATTCCTTGAGCACTATAATAACGAACTTGCTCTCTTAATGTAATCGTATCACCTTGTACAGAAGCCGAGATTAATTCTTTATCTACCTCATAAGTAGTAGTTGGAATCTGTCCACAATACCCTTGAACATATTCTCCACGATCTGCAATATATTGATATCCTCCCAAACAACTACCACCTAAAACAATATTTTGATTAGGAAGTTCAACACTTTCTCCAAACAATTTCTTTACTTCACGTTCCAATGTCTCCTCTTTAAAAGCCAAAGGTGTAAAATTAGAAGCACTAGAACAAGTAAAGTTTGACATTGAACTTTCATTAAACATATTACAATTTGATTCATAAAAATCAGAATGTGGAATTTGTCGAAAAGCCAAATACAATTTTAATTTATCATCAAAAGTGTTGTAAGCAACATCTTCTCGAATATTGGTTTTGACCTTATCATACAACTCTTTCACAATGGAAGAGTTAATATCTAATTCTCGTAAAGTATTGTCACTAGCAACCAAAGGACTACATTCTCCTCTTTCCATATCGCCACGATAATCTAAATAAATATATACTCCCATTCCAATAACAAGTAAAAACAAAAGTAATATAAGCCCTTTATGTGATTTTCTTTTTGGTTGCTCAACAACTGACGGAGTATCATCAACAACAGGTGGTGGAGGCGCTGTTACCTCGTCTTTGACTTCTATCCTAGGTTTTACAACTGTTGGATTAATCAAAGGTGCACTAGTATCAACAGATGCATTAGAAATCACCTCTGATGTCTGATTAACACGGCCTTTATCAGTACTAGATGCATCAATTGGCTGATTGCTAACAGGTGCAATCACAATACCAGGACTTCCAGCTAACATTTGCTCTTGGGGTTGTTGTGTAGTTGCCGCTGTTGATGCGGCAACCGGAGTAACATTAGAAGCAACAGCTCCCGTAGTAGAATTAGGAGAAACACTAGCAGTAGGTGTTGTCTGAACCTGACCAGCAACAGGTACTGAAGTATTTGTAGTAGATGTAACCCCTTTTTGTTCTTGATTCATAATTATCTCTCCTTCTTTGGAACATGTAATTTTTTATGTCCTACATGTTGTGTAGATTTTATATGATTACCTATAATATCAGAAACATCTAAAATAGTAATAAATGCACTTTCATCCATCTCTTCTGCAATATGACGAAGTTCATATATTTCAATTCTAGTAAGAACACAATACATAACTTCTTTTTCTCCACTAATTAAACCTTTACCACGAATAGTAGTAACAGTACGCCCAAGTCTTCGATAAATTTCCTTAGCCATATCTGTACCTTTCTCAGTAACAATCAATGCTGCCTTCAATTGTTCAAATCCCTCTGAAACAAAATCAATCACTTTAAAAGTAATAAAATAAGTAAGCAAAGAATACATAGCACGATCAAGTCCAAAAATAAGACCAGCAACACCATAAATAACTAAATTAAAAAGTAACACCACTTGTCCAACAGACAACGAAGTACGCTTACTAATAACTAAAGCAACCGATTCAGTACCGTCAACACATCCCCCAGAATGAATAACAACACCAACTCCAATGCCAAGTAAAATACCTCCAAAAACAGTCGCTAATAACATCTGTTCTGTAAGAGGCTCAAAATATTGGAATACATTCAAGGCAAATGAAAATAGTAACATACTATAAACAGCTCGAAATAAAAAACCACGACCAATATTTTTATATCCTACATATACAAAAGGTATATTTAAAATTAAAACCAATAAACTGACAGGCAAACTAGTCAATTTAGATACAATAATAGAAATACCTGTAACTCCCCCATCTAAAATAGTATTAGGAATTAAAAAAGTTTCCAAAGCAAATGCTGCTAAAATGGAACCAAAAGTAAGCATAACATAAGATAAAATTCTTCTAGTTTTTTGAGCTTTCACTTTTAACACTACCACCACTCCCTATCATAAATATTATATAATGAAATTAAAAATACGACAAGGACAAAATAAAAAAAGTAGAATTACTCTACTTCTTCAAATTGAGAATTGTACAAGTTAGCATAGAATCCATTTTTCTTTAGTAATTCTTCATGTGTACCTTGTTCTACAATATCTCCTTCATTCATAACTAAAATTAAATCTGCATTTTTAATAGTACTCAAACGGTGAGCAATGATAAAACTGGTTCTACCTTCCATTAATTTATCCATAGCCTTTTGAATTAATTCTTCTGTACGTGTATCTACACTACTTGTAGCCTCATCCAAAATCAATATCTTTGGATCTGCTAAAATAACACGAGCAATGGTAAGTAATTGTTTTTGACCACCACTAATATTATCAGCTTCTTCATTTAATACCATATTATATCCATCCGGCAATGTCTTAATAAAATGATCAACACTAGCAGTATGACAAGCAGCCTTTACTTCACTATCAGTAGCATCTAATTTACCATATTTAATATTATCTTTAATCGTACCATTAAATAACCAAGTATCTTGTAATACCATACCAAACATACGACGAATATCACTACGATTAAACTTAGTCATATCCTTACCATCAATTAAAATACGACCACTATTCAAATCATAAAAACGCATTAATAATTTAACAATTGTAGTTTTACCAGCACCGGTAGGACCAACAATCGCAATCTTTTGACCATCCTTAACTTTGGCACAAAAATCATGAATAATAATTTTATTTTTATTATATCCAAAACATACATGATCAAACTCAATATTACCATGTAATCCTTCTACTGGTAAAGCATCTGGTATCTCTTGAACTTCCTCTTTTAACTCTAAGAAATCAAATACCCTTTCACTAGCTGCAACAGCAGATTGAACAGTATTCATAACTTGAGATAATTGATTAATCTGTTGTGTAAAGTTACGAACATATTGTGTAAATGATAAAATATCTCCTACTTCAATACGTTCTAAGATAACCATATATCCACCTAAAATAGAAATAACAACATAGCCTAAATTACCAATAAATTGCATAATTGGATGCATTGCAGTAGATAAGAATTGACTCTTCCAAGCACTACGATACAAGGTTTGATTAATATGGTCAAATTTTTCAATAGCTTTTTCTTCTCCATTAAAAGCTTTAACAATATCATGACCACCGTAAATTTCTTCAACATGACCATTGATATGTCCTAAATAATCCTGTTGCATAGTAAAATACTTTTGGCTTCGTTTAACAACGACTCTAAGAACCAACATACAAACAGGTATAATAAGTACAGCAGCAACTGTCATAGGAATATTAATAGAAATCATCATAATAAAGATACCAATAATCGTTGCTATACTCGTAATAATGGTAGTAATAGATTGATTCAAAGACTGAGATAAAGTATCGATATCGTTAGTTATAATAGACAAAACTTCACCATGTGTCTTAGTATCAAAGTATTTCATAGGTAATTTATTAATCTTTTTACTCAAAGCATTACGCAAACGATAAGAGATATCATTAGAAACACCTGCCATAATAACACCTTGAATACCAGAGAATAAACCACTCATAATATATAATCCAACCAAAATAATAACGGTATGATTAATAGCATCAAAATCAATACCACCCGTATTAGAAATTTTTCTCATTAATCCGTTAAAGATTTCAGTTGTAATATTTCCTAATATTTTAGGTCCAACAATAGTTAAAACAGTAGATCCAATAGCAAAAACAATAACGAAAAACATAGCTATTTTATAATTTTTTAAGTAAGATAAAAGTTTTTTCAGTGTTTTTCCAAAATCTTTTGCTCTCTCTGGAGCACCCTGTCCACCTGGACCACCATGACCGACTCTAGGCATTTTCCAACTCCTCCTTACTTAACTGAGATAAAGCAATTTCCTTGTATACAGAACAATTTTCTAACAAATCTTTATGTTTACCAATACCGACAACACGTCCTTCATCTAAAACAACAATCTTATCAGCATTCATAATAGTAGAAATTCTTTGTGCAACAATTAAAACTGTCTTGTTCTTTGTAATCTTTGCAAGTTCTCCACGTAGTTTAGCATCTGTTTTAAAATCAAGGGCAGAAAAACTATCATCAAAAACATAAATATCTGGATCTTTAGCAATTGCTCTAGCAATAGATAAACGTTGTTTTTGACCACCAGATACATTAGTACCACCCTGACTAATATCGTAGTCAACACCACCTTTAAGTTTAGAAACAAACTCAGTAGCTTGAGCAATATCCAAAGCTTTATTTACATCTTCATCGGTAATATTTTCATTTCCATATTTAATATTATCTTTAATAGTTCCAGTAAATAAAACACCTTTTTGAGGAACAAATCCAATCTTATCACGTAATTTTTTCAAATCAACATCTTTAATATTAACGCCATCAACTAACAATTCCCCATCTGTAACATCATAAAATCTTGGAATTAAGTTAATCAAAGTAGACTTACCACTACCAGTAGAACCAATAAATGCTGTAGTTTCTCCAGGATTAGCAACTAAATCAATATCTGTAATAACATCATAATCAGCATCTGGATAACGGAAACTTACATTTTTAAACTCTACTCTACCACACATTTCAGGATTAAATTCAACCAAGTGATCACTATTATAAATAGTATCTGGTGTGTCAATAACTTCCATAATACGTTTAGCAGAAACATTAGCACGTGGCAACATAATAGACATCATAGAAATCATTAAGAAAGCCATAATAATTTGCATTGTATATTGAATATAAGCCATGATATCTCCAACTTGCATAACACCACTATCGACACCCTTAGCACCTTGATATACGATAATTAAACATACAAAGTTCATAACAAGCATCATAATTGGCATCATAAAACTCATTGCACGGTTAATAAATAAATTTACTTTTGTTAGACGTTTATTAGCTTCTTCAAATCTTTCCTCTTCATGCTTTTCATTAGAAAATGCTCGAATAACAGGAAGACCAGATAAAATTTCACGAGTAACTAAATTCAACTTATCAATTAATTTTTGAACACGATTAAACTTAGGCATAGCAATTGCAAACAAAGTAATAACAACTGCTAAAATAGCAACAACTGCAACACCAATAATATAAGTCATATCAGCATTCGTATGCATTGCTTTAATAACTCCACCAATACCAATAATTGGTGCATAGAAAACAACTCTTAATAAGAATACAACAACCATTTGAACTTGTTGTACATCATTAGTAGTTCTAGTAATCAAAGAAGATTGACCATAGGTCTTAATCTCATTCTTAGAAAAACCAACAACCTTAGTAAATACTTTATGACGTAATGTTTTAGCAAGTTTAGCAGCCATACGAGAACCAATAAATACAATCAAAATTCCAACTGCCATAGCTCCAAGAGCAATGCCTAACATAATAATACCAACTTTAACGATATACATAGTCTGAATAGCATCAGTATCTACACCAATACGTTGATATTCAGTCTTAACAAAACTAACTGCAGCTTGATCAATAATAGAATCTGGAATATCTTTAATTTTTTTATTGATTTCATCAAGCATCTTTTCACGTTGCACATCACTCATCATAGTAAGTGCTTGTTCTAAAGTAACACCTTCAGGCAAATCAAAAGAAACTGTACTATCATCAGACTTTTGATCTTGTTCTGCATAGCTCAATATCATCATAGGACGAGCCATAATAGAACTAACTTTATCAATATTACTATCTTCTTTTAACTCATAAATATTTTCACCCTTATAAGTATCCGATTTTTCATATTGATTTAAAATAAACTTACGATCTTTAGAATCCATAAATAACGTAAGTGTATCTAAAGTATTTTCTCCAATCTGTTCAATTGCAGCATTTTCAATACCACCCTGTTGTACTCCAACATTAACAATTTTAGAAGTATAATCAGGCAATGTTAAATCTAAATAAGCTTGACAAAAAAGTAATAAAATAACTGCTAAAACAGAAAAGATAGAACTCTTTAAATACTTAAAAACCTTTAACATACTCTCTCCTCCTTATAAATTCCATAACACAATATGTCAACCTTATGCCTATATTGTTCACGTACTGCCTTTTCATACTGATGTTTTACAGCTTCTGTAATCCCTATTAATAGATTATGCATAAATAAATGAAAAACAAACTCCAAATCATCATCTTTTAATTGACCAGATGCAATAGATGGTTTTACATACAAAAAGAATGCATGTCCTGGTCTAGTAAATCTTTCTCGACAAATAGTAAAATACAGAAAAATATTCTTTAAAAACAAAGACAAATCATTCTTTTGAATTTTATCCGTAAAAACATCATACAACTTCAAAAAAGCATCACGAATATCTCCCTTACAAGAATCAAAAACATTCTTAGTAAGGAAAAAAACTTTTTGTTTTTTTAGCTCCAAAAGATAGCCAAACAAATCATTCTTATCAGTAAAATAAGTATAAAAACTACCTCTAGAAATATGAGCATTTAAAATAATCTGATTAATAGAAACCTCAGTATAAGGAACTTGGTAAAATTCCTTTACCGCAGCATCAAGTAAAGCTTTTTGTTTGCTACTAGGCAAATTCATAAATGTTTTACTAGGCATAGTGTCGCCCCCCTCTTATATCATATGACAGGGTGTCATACATTTAACCATTATAGGCAAAAAATGACAGGGTGTCAATAATTTTCACAATTTTTTCACTTTTCTAAATACACACAAAAAAAGGATTAAAAATTAATCCTTTTTACTCTTTTTCTTTGCATTACGAAAGCCAAAGAAATATACAAGAAAAGCAATAAATAAAATAATAAGTAATATTAATACAATATGTGAATATTGATCCATAATACCTAATATACTTTCCCAATTTTCTCCAACTTTATTTCCAACTATCAATAAAACACTATTCCAAATAGCAGATCCAACTGTAGTATAAAGTAAAAACTTACCCATAGCCATTTCACTCATACCAGCTGGAATAGAAATCAAACTTCTAACAACTGGAATAAAACGGCAAAAGAAAACTGTCTTATTACCTTTTGTATCAAACCAATGATCAGCCTTTTCAATATCACTAGCTTTTAATCGTAAGATTTTCCCAATTTTTCCAGAAACTATCTTTTTTAATCTTTCTTTATTTAAAATCTTACCTACATAATATAACACAATTGCTCCTACTACCGAACCTAAAGTAGAAAAAACAATCATAAGAAAAATATTAAGTTTTGTATAAGTAGTCATAAAACCACCGAATAACAAAACTACTTCTGATGGGATTGGTGGAAAAACATTTTCAATAAAAATTAAAAAGAAAATTCCAAAATACCCAAATTGATTCATAATTGAAATAATAAACTCTTGCATATATCCTCCAAAATAATTAGTCTAACCCATTATAGCATATTTCTTTTCTTTAACCAACATGCAATTAGAAAAGATACTAAAAAAGAAATAATACAAACCACTAAAAAGGAATAATCACTTTGTCCAATAATTCCTAATGGAACATTCATTCCCAAGAAAGAAGAAATCATTGTAGGAATAGAAAATACAATAGTAATACCCGCTAAAAACTTCATAATAACATTCAAATTATTAGAAATAATAGAACCATAAGTATCCATCGTAGAATCCAAAATATCACGATAAACAATAGAAGTTTCAATACATTGCTTGTTCTCAATAACGGCATCACTCAACAATATCTTATCCTCATCATACATCGTAAGTATCTCCTCATCATGAAGGCGCTCCAAAACATGTCCATTAGCTTGTAAAGAAGTAAGAAAATACACCAAAGTCTTTTGCATATTTAAAAAATTAATTAAAACACGGTTATTCGTAGAATAATAAGTATTCTTTTCCATTTTCTGTATATCCTCATCCATCAACCCTAAAGTAGACATATAAACTTCAGAAGATTTTAAAAATATTTGAATTAAAAATCTACTCTTCTTATAAGTAAAAAAAGTTTCAACTTCTCCTTTAGCAAATTCATCCATAAAAGCATGTCTCTGTAAAGACACTGTAACAACATGTAAATTATCACAAATAATAATTCCTAAAGGACAAGTAATATATTTATTCTTAATACTCTTATCTTTCATATAAGGAACATCTAAAACAATCAACGTCGCTCCAGGAACTTGTTTAATACGAGGAAGTTCCTTATCAACTAAAACCTGAGAAATAAGACCACTAGGAATATTTAACTTAGTAGAAACATCATGAATCTCTTTTTCAGTAGGATCAATTAAACGTATCCAAGTATTCTCTTCCATTTCCTTTACAGTTAAAACATTAGTATCATCCAATTCATTTTTATAAATCTTCATCATAACAAACACCCTCTTATTCTACTCTATATTTAACTATAATATGGAATAGAATAGAAGTCAATAAACTAGAATAAAAAAACAATCCAAAAAGGATTGATAAAAAACTCATAAATGAGTAATAAACAACTGGTACCATGTACGGGGTTCGAACCCGTGTATACCGCCTTGAGAGGGCGGCGTGTTAAACCACTTCACCAACATGGCATCTCCGTGAACAGTATAAGTTTATCATATATAAAGAAAAAAGACAATAAAAAAAAGAGATTTTTATCTCTTTTGAACATTACCAAATGATAAAACGTTGGAAGTATGCTCTGAACTATTATTTAAGGAATCTATAAATCTTTGATCTAAAACATGGTCTTGAGTCTCAGCAGTAAACCGATTATATAATACAAGTAAGTCATCAAAATTATCCCCATTACCATAATAAACTTGGTTGGCAACCACTTGACTAATATAAGGATTTAATAAACAATCTGAAACATCTAAAGAAACCAGTGCTGGTCGATACGATTCTAGCAATCTTGGCTTTGAGACAATATCTTTTCCTGAAAAAGGAGAAGAAAAACGACATTTTTGTTCTTTCATATGAAATGCCATCATAGAAGAAACTAAATAAGAAACTTCTTCAATATTATCAGCATTCATTTCTAAATATGGGCCAGATAAAAATAAATCTCCAGCACCATTAAACATATCTAAATGGAAAGAATAAAAGTCCCCTCTTTCATCATGTTCTAGATTAACACTAGTAGCCATAGATAAAGAATAACGATTCCCTTTTGAACTTGAGCATATTCGATTCATTACATCATAAGCATCATGATATTGGGCAAGCCAATCATCACAATAATCGACTAATGTTTTTTCTTGTAACAAAGCAGAATCACTTTGTTTTTGCATAATTTCACTCTCCCGATTGCATATTATAACACATTTCCCCAAAAAAACAACAAAAAAATGTAATATTTTGTAAAGTATAAAAAATAGATAATTGCATAAAAAAAATACGTGATAAAATAAGATTGGAGGGATAATAAATGAAAGATTATTTTGGATATAAAAACAAAGTATGTGTTGTTACAGGAGCAGCATCCGGAATAGGAAAAGCAACTGCTGAATTACTTGTAGAATTAGAAGCAGAAGTATACGCCCTAGATATTACAAAAATAGAAATACCTGGAGTAAAAAAATTTATTGAAACTGATTTAAGCAGTAAAGAATCAATTGATACAGCCATGGAAGAAATTCCTGGACATATCGATTCCTTCTTTGGTGTTGCTGGTTTATCTGGAGCTAAAACTAATTATTATAAAACATTTACAGTAAACTATATTGCTAATAAATATATTACAGAAGAATATTTAAAAAACAGAATGTCCTATGGAGGAACAATTTCCTACGTAACTTCAACTGGTGGTCTATACTGGGATAAATATGCAAATGAATTTGAAAAATTTACCAATGCAACTACCTGGGAAGAAATGGAAAAAGCATTACACGAACAAGCCAAGGAGGACACATTAGGAATGATGGCCTACCCTCTTTCAAAAAGAGCACTTAATTATTACATGGCCAAACTTGCAATTGAATTAGGACCAAAAAAAATAAGAGTCAATGCTCTACTACCTGGTAGTACAGATACTGGTATGAAAAAAGAATTCGAAGTAGAAGCTGGTGGTATGGATGCTTTAGTATCAGAAACAGGAACAGCAAAACGTCTAGCAACGCCAAAAGAAATGGCCGAGCCATTAATATTCTTAAATAGTGAAATGGCAAGTTTCATTACTGGATTACCACTAATCGTAGATGCCGGAGCAAATGCTATGGTACGTTTAAAAATGAAAAAAGATAGAATGAATATGCCAGTTGGCCTAAAAATATTTAATTTAGGATTTATTCAAAAACAATTAGCCAAACAACTAGAACCCCTTAACAATACAGAAAATAAAACATCAGATACAAAGAAAGAAGAAAACAAACAAGAAGAAACTGAAAACAAACAAGAAGAAACTGAAAACAAAAAAGCAGAAGAACAAAAAGATTCCGATGACAAACCAGAATTATTATAAAAGAAAAAAATTAGATAGAAATATCTAATTTTTTATTTTCCTAACATATTAAGTAAATTAATCTTAAACATATCTTTCTCAGGATGAGCTTTAGAAATCATAACACCTTTATAAGTAGATAACTCTGCACGATGTCCCTCATCTAAAATACCTTCAGGTGTAATATTAGTTAAAAGAATAATATGCTTTTCTAAATAAACCGTGTAATGTAACATAATTTCACCATGAACTTTAGCAAATAAATCATCAGTAGGCAATTTCAACTCATAAGAAACAGTATGACTCTTTTCATCTCTAGAAACTTCTTTTCCTAAGAAATTACCCTTTCTTAATTCAGGATAATAAGAAAAAGTCAATTTCTTATAAGCAAGCATATTGTATTTACGCACAGAACGTTCTTTTTTTCTAAAATCATTTTCATCCAAATACTCAAATATAAAACTATCTTTATCCATATATATTCAACCTCCCTGATACATAAGTATTGCTTCAGTTAGAACCCCTCTATCCTTGAAGTAAACATATTATATCATAGAAGTTTAAAAATGTCAAATTTAAATAAAAAATAAGGAGAAAATCTCCTTATTTTGTGTAAACAAACACTTCTTCTTCCGTTTGCGTAGGATTATTAGCCATATCTTCAACTATGGCATCAGCAATCTCTTCATTAGTTGAAACTGAACTACTTGCTGTGGTAGAAGATTGTGTAGTAGTTTGAGCTGGTGCTGAATAAGTCTCTTGTGGAGTCTCAGCAACAGGCTCTTCTGATTCCACAATAGTAACTCCAGAAGGTGTTTGTGTAACAGTAGGCTCTGTAGTTGATGGTGTTGTAGTAGAAGAACTTCCACCAGTAGTAGTACCAGATGATGTAGAACCATTATATTCAGGTTCATTATTATCTAAATCTTGTCCACTTTGGTTAGGATCTGGTAAATCTTGATTAGCACCAGTTCCATCTTGTGTAATATCTTCAACACTATCATCTAAGTTACCCTGATTATCAGAATGTTGGTCATCAAAATCAACATCATGATCACCAAAATCATCTTCATTAACAGATGTATCATTATCTGGATTATTATCACTATTATTTTGATCTATTTGGTCATTAGCATGATCAATATCCTCTTGCATATCTTGATCATCTTTTTCAATCTCATCACGAATTTCTTCAGCCTCTTTATCAGCCTGATCTTGTAATTCTTGACGATTTTGTTCAGCTTCTGCTTCTCCTTGTTCTTTTTGAGCTTGATTCCATTGATCAAATTGATTATTAATAGCCTCTTCTTGTCTTCTAACTTCTTCTTCACCAACAGCTGCTACTGCTTCTTCTCTAGTACCATATCCTTCAGAATGTTCAGTACTATAAGTAGTAGAAGATGTCGTATAAGTGTCAACAACTTTTGAAGAAACGGTTTGACTAATACTTCCACCCATTACAAACTCACCAGCTGCATCAAGATTAAAGTGACCATTTACCCATTTTTGGAATAAATCATATTGACTTAAGTCACGTTCTTTATCACTAGAGAAATAATGATCAGCTTTCTTTAACTCTTCAATCTTGGCATTAGCAAATTGCTCATATGTTGGTAAAGTTTCATCTTCATCCACACATAAAGTGATTTTTTCAGCTCTATCAAAAGAACCTTGAGCAAATTCACATAAACCTAAATCATTAAAGTAAGCAATAGCTTGATCTGATAATGTATGATCAATTTCTAAGTTTTGGAACATCATTTCAGCAGCTGCTACCATAGGAGTAACAGATAATTTATAAGCTTCAATATCATCACGAGATTCAGCATGAGAGATTCCAACTTCTCTTACTTCAGAACTAATTGGATAATCTTTATACAATTCTTGATAAAAAGCATTTACTGCATTAATTTGATCTTGTCCAGTAGTCTCCTTACATCTTAAGAATAAATCATTATATTTATTATAAAAATCTTTACCCTCTTGTGTATTTAATAATTGATCTAAATTAACAGGCATATCTCTTGATTCTAATACAAAAGCGCCCATTAACTGTAAAGTAGCTTCTTTATAAGCAGATGTAAAATCAGCAGAATTTACTTCATATCCATTAAAGATAGCTCTAATATCTTCTTTACTAAACTCATTATAAGCTAAATTAATAGCAGATACTTCTTCCCAACTAAGAGCAGCACGTACATCTGGATGACTAGACTCTAAATAATAATCTGCAAATGTACCATTAAAGTAATCTAAATAGTTACCAATTTTAGACATTTCTTGTTGTTGAATTTCAGAATGACTAACTTCAACCAATTGATCAAAAGATAAACCATCTAAAATATCATTTGTAATCTTACCAGATAAAAGCATCTCTTTAACTTCTTCTAAAGAATATTCTCCATTTTGAATTCTTTGAACTAATTCTTCATCAGTAAGGCCATTTACATCTTCATCAGTTGCAGTTTGAGAAGCTGTAGTAGCTTCAGTATTAGGATTAGAAACGTTAGGTGCAGAACAACTCACAAGTCCAAGAGCAACTAAACATGCTGTTGCCGCAGCCCCTATTCTTGCAAATAATCCTTTTTTAGAACCCTTCTTCTTTTTCTTACTAGCTTTAAAAAACTTACTAGTTTTTGTAGTTTTACCAGTAGAAGCTTTACTAGTCTTAGATTTTTTCTTCTTAGAAGTACTAGTTTTAGGCATAGAAACAGTTTTTTCTACACTATCAGGATAAAAAGCATCTTTTACTGTACTAGAAGCCTTTTCTTTCACCTTGTCAGCTTTACCAGTAAAGAAATTTTTGATTTTATAACTAAGTTTCTTTTCTTTTGGCTTATTAAGAAATTTCTTAGTAGCCCAACCAGCTAATCCAACAAAAGGAGTAGCTAAAAGTCCTAATAAACCTTTTCTTTTTTTAGGTTCATCATATTCATCATCTTCATCATAATCATCTTCATCATCCTCATCTTCTTCTTTGCCAGGAATAATAGGCTTAGGAGGGATGACAGTAGAATCCTCTTTATCATCTTCATCATCTGTATCTTTAGAAGAACTGTCTTCTTCATCATCAGAATCATCAGAAGTTGAATCTTCATCAGAAGTTGAAGAAGTAGCAGTATCTTCCTCACCAGTTGAAGAAGTTGTATCTTCGTCTGAAGAACTATCACCAGAAACTTCTTCAGGTTTAGGAATAAAAGTAGATGGATCAAATGCCTTCGCATCTTTTTCCGTAACTAACTCGGCTTTAGTTTTAGGTACCATCATACCAGGATGATATCCAGGAATAGTCTTATAATAAGTATAATTTTTTGTTAAATCACTAGTATCTGTATTTACAACTTTAATACCAGCTATATCAGCAATTGCCTTTGCTCCATCAACAGTTTCAATTCTAGCAGTACCATCATCATAAAAGACAATAGCCTGATTCCAGTTAGTTTTTGTACTTCCAACAACATCAGTTACTTGAAAGCTAACAATATTTACAACCTTTTTAGTATTCATCGGTTAACCCCCTTACTTAATAGGCTTTTTAGCCCCGGTATAATACCAACCATTATTTAATAAATCTTTATCGTTATATTTACTCCATTTAACTTGTGTCTTACCTGTATTAGTTACAGTTCTAGTTTTGGTACTTTGATAACATACAGTACCATATAAAGGTTCTCTTCTTGTAGCAACTTCTGAAACAGTAATATAATCATAGATTGGAATTGTCTTAGTAACGACATTTCCACATGAAACCTGAACAGAACTTGAGCCAGATGAAGAAGTACTACTAGAAGAACCAGCTGGAACAGTAGTTGTACTTGTTGTAGTAGAAAGTCCACTTCCACCACCCTTATAAACATAAGAATCATAATAATAATCAGGTAATGATGTACAAGTTTCTTCACAATAACTATAATTAGCACCTACAAACTTATATTGGGTAGTAGCGGTATCTCTTGGCGGATTCTTATAACTTGCTCTACCATTATATACCCAGCCACCACCACTAGCTTGACCTGTTGTTGTAATAACATTTTGAACAACGTTATAAGTCGTAGTTGTTGTAGTAGCATATGTTTTATCAGAAATAATATAATAATTAAAGTTAGAACAAGATTTTTGTTGATAAGAACCTGTCTTCGTTAATACTTGTCTTTGTTTTTCATATTTTTTCAAATATGTACCAATTTGTTCTTTACGATCAAATCTCTGTACTTTCTTAACACAAGAAGGATCATTACTATTACAATTATACTCTGGAGTAGCACAACTTGTTTTAGTCCAATCAGACCAGTCTGACCATTTAGAGAAAGTAGCAGTTGGATTTTTTTGATATTCATATAAATATCCTTTTACTTTTTCTGGAACTTCAACCGGAGTATCAGGCTCTTCTGTATCATCAGGATTTGGTAATTCCTCATCAGGTTCATCTGGAGTATCAGGAGTTACACTAGGATTTTCTGTATTATTATCATTATCCCCATCTACATAAACAGTGTTATCAACACCATCTTTAATAGGAACTTCACTGGATGGTTTAGAGCCCTGATTATTTACACTAGTTTCCTTCTTCTCACAAATTGCACCATCACAATAGGTATAGCAACCTAAATGTACTAAAATATAATCTTCTTTTTCACTATCTTTTAAATTAACTTTTAATAGATATTCATTATCAAGTTTTGTAATTTTAACATAACTTTCATCGACATCACAAGCTTTATTATTCTTATCAATCAATGCAACGATTAATTTCTTACCAATCATATCGCTAAGAGTCATTGTATCAGACTCTCCAACTTCTTGTGGAAGTCTTTCATCTGTATAATAAGAAATAGCCGCTTCTTTCATACGCTCCAAATTGTCTGCAAAAATCTGTGAAGTAAGTGGTGATAAATCCACTTGAGCTTCTTCAGCATTTGTAATAACACCAGGAGCAATGAACTTAGGTAAAAGCCATGCAACTAAAAAAGCAAAGACACATACTAAAAGCAACTTTAGTAAAAAGTCCTTGATACCAAACCCCTTTGATTCATATTGTTCATTATACATAATGGACCTTCCCCCTCCATCTAATACATCGTGCCTATATACTAGCACCGAAACATAAAAAAGTCAAGTTAAAGCCTATCCTTCACACATACAATAGTTTGACCTGGATTAAATATATCAATCTTACTTTCTTCAACGTATGGATTTCTTTTTAGTACCATCTGTGTTGTCTTTCTTAAAATACCTGTTCCAATGCCATGTATGATAATAGCTTTCTTTGACTTCATAATATAACAATCTCTAATAAAATCATTAATCATAATTCTTGCATAATCTCGATCAAAGCCATGCAAATCTAACATTGGATATTGATTATATAAGTTCATCATAATCCAACACTTCTTTTAACTCTGGAATAGAAATTCTAGCCCCTACTCTAGTAATAGAAATAGCAGAAGTAATTGAAGCATAATGAATGGCACTTCTCAAAGAATAACCATTCCCTATAAAATATGTAAATGCCCCATGAAAAATGTCTCCAGCTCCTGTAGAATCAACGGCTTGAACTTTTACCGTAGGCAAGATTTCATAATCATCTAACTTAGTAAAACTGCCTTTATCTTCAAGAGTAATAATAATATTAGTCTGAAAATATTCCTTTAATTTGTCATAACAATAAATTAAACTATCACGATCAGAAACATCAATTTTACGATTACTAAACTCCTCAGCAAAAGTTTTAGAACAGACAACATAAGTCACTAACTTACCAAGTCTCTTAGTATCCTCCGTAAGTCTACCAGCATCAATAACACTAATTGCATTAGGATTTGCTCTAAGAACTGCTTCTGCTGTTTCTGGATGTTCTCCATCTACTAAAATCAAATCAGCATGAATATTACCATCATGATTTAATTTTCGAATTGCCTCTCCTTTAGAAGTAATAATAGTTCTACTTCCCTTAGAACGATTTGCAATAATATAACTACTCGGAGTCATATAATAATCATGAACTTCAATACAGCTTACATCTGCTCCAACATTGCGAAATTCATGAATAATCTGTTCTCCATAATAATCATTACCAACAGCACTCATAATAGTGGTATCCATCCCCCATTTAGCAAGCAAATAAGCACCATTAGAAGCAGGACCTCCACCACATTCTATATGCTCTGAAATACGATACTTTAAATTCTCAGTTGGATAAAAATCCATTGGTAATGTTGTATCATAAGTAGAATGTCCCACACAAACTACTTTCATTAAAATCACCTCATTATTCTAATAATATTATACCAAAAACTATAACAGTTGTAAAAAGAAATTAAGGTTTTCTACAATAAGTAAGAACCATATTTTGTCCATCTAATTTTGTTACTCCGTCAAAAAGAGAATACTGATAACCACCAATATCTTTAAATAAAGGAATCATGTAATTCTCAGCTATTAACTTTTGACTAACATCATCAGACGATACAGAAAATAAAGACTGTAAAAAATCAGGTGGTAAAGTACAATCATCATCCTCTAAATCAAAATCATTTTCTTTTTTCTCAATACCAAGTGCATCACAAAAAGCATCTGTATCAAATGCATAACCATAACCAACTTGTAACCTACCATCTTTATGAAGTAACGAATTCATATCACGCTTTACAAAAGAATCAATTTTATCTACACTATCAAGTCCAGGAATAAATGAATAATAATCTAAAATATTATCAAACAATACCAAATCATACTCACCCTCAAAACTTTTTGGAACATCAGACAAAGAAACGGTATAACAAGAGATAATATCAGGATTTTCTCTTAAAATTTTCTGTATTTGTTCATAGCTTTCTCTATCATAAAGAGAAGAAGCATTCCTTAAAAAATCTAAAGATAAATTATGATCAAGTCGAAATAATTTACTAATCAGAATATCACTACTATCGAAAGAAGTAAAAATTGGTCCAAAAACCTTCTTAACTTCATCTGACAAAAATGGTTCCAATTTCTGATATAAAAGATTATCTAATAACATATTATTTTCATAATCATCCCACTCATCAGAAGAAGTAAAAAACTGTATAAACTCATCATAAGAAAGTACAATAATTGCCGTTTTCATATATAAAAAATAGAGTCTTTGTAATTCATTAATATCAAATAAATCTACATGACTAGCTCCATGTAATAAAGCTTCATATCCATGTGCACCAGTACCACAGACAGACAATACTCTATGATAACCATAAAATAAATCTAATGTCTTTTTTACATTAGAAGTCGTACCAATATAAATAGGACTATAAGTAGAAAATAAATCTCTATCAAATGGAAAAGATTCTGTTTTTGCTAATCGCATAGCCTCTACCGCTGTTTTATCTACATTCACAAAATCACCTCTAGACTATTTATTTTACTGAATATTAAATTAATAGTCAAAAAAACTTGCCAAATGACAAGTTTATTTTTGTTTATTCACTTTCGTTACAACACCATCATTAAATTTATAAATAACATCACAAAGCATATGGATATCTTCTTTAATATGAGTAGCCAAAATAATAATTTTACCTTTCTTTTTTTCTTCTAATAAAATTTTTCTTATCTTTTTTACACTATCCTCATCCAACCCATTAAATGCTTCATCAAAAACCATGATTTTAGGATCTTCCATTAATACTTGAGCAATTCCTAACTTTTGTTTCATACCTAAAGAATATTGATGATATTTTTTATTTGCAACTTTTTCTGTAGTAGCTATTCCCTTTAGATTAGGAATACTAACATTAGCCATTGAATATTGAGCTGCAGAAACTGAACATGTACAAAAAGCGGCAGTAATTATAAAAGCAATTAATGTTCCCTTTAAATATTTCATAAAATCACTTCTCACCAAAGTTCCTTGTTTCATCTTCAGTCTACTATAATAATTATAACACCACACAAAAATTCCCTGAAATGGTAATAATTTCCACCTCAATGGTAAATATACAAAAAAATACATTATTTTTAAACCATTGAAGTCACCAAAAATAATCATTCAAAGAAAAGAAATGTATTTCTACATTTCTATTTATTGTTAATTGCAGCTTGTGCAGCAGCAAGTCTAGCTCCAGGAACTCTAAATGGAGAACAAGAAACATATTTAAGACCAACTCTATGACAGAAATCAATCGTTTGGGGATCCCCACCATGTTCACCACAAATACCAAGTTCAATATCAGGTCTTGTTTCTCTACCAAGTTTTGCAGCCATATCAATAAGTTTACCGACGCCTTTTTGATCAACAGTTGCAAAAGGATCTTGATCCAAAATTCCCTTTTGATAGTAATCATTTAAAAACTTAGAAGCATCATCTCTAGAGAAACCAAATGTCATTTGTGTCAAATCATTAGTACCAAAACTGAAGAATTCAGCTTCTTTAGCAATCTCATCAGCAAGTAAAGCAGCTCTAGGAATTTCAATCATAGTACCAACTTTATAATCAACACTAACTCCAGCTTTATCCATAACGTCTTTAGCTGTTTCAACAACAATCTTTTTAACATATTGTAATTCTTTTAAAATACCAACAAGCGGAATCATAATTTCAGGATGAACATCGATTCCTTCTTTCTTAACATTAATAGCAGCCTCAATTACTGCTCTAGTTTGCATCTTAGCAATCTCCGGATAAGTAATAGCTAAACGACATCCACGATGACCCATCATAGGATTAAATTCTTTTAATGAATCAACTCGATTCTTCAAGGCTTCATAAGTAATTCCTAAACTTTCAGCAAGAGGTCTCATCTCTTCTTCTGTCTTAGGTAAAAATTCATGTAGAGGTGGATCTAAGAAACGAATAATAACGCATTTACCATCCATAGCTTTAAATAACTCTTCAAAGTCCCCTCTTTGATAAGGTAAAATTGCTTCTAGTGCTTTCTCACGACTTTCTACATCAGTAGCAGTAATCATCTTACGGAAATTAAAGATTCTCTCTTCATCAAAGAACATATGCTCTGTACGACATAGCCCAATACCTTCAGCGCCAAATTTTTTAGCTTGTAAAGCATCTCTTGGAGTATCGGCATTGGTACGAACTTCAAGTTTACGATACTCATCTGCCCATTCCATGAAAGTTTCGAAATTACCTGTAATACTAGCATCTACTGTCTTAATTTCTTCAGCATAAACATTACCAGTACTACCATCTAAACTAATATAGTCTCCTTCTTTTAAAATACGTCCATCTTTTAATGTTAAAGTTTTCTTTTCTTCGTCAATAACCAAATCACCACAGCCAGATACACAACAAGTTCCCATACCACGAGCAACAACTGCTGCATGAGAAGTCATTCCTCCACGAAGTGTTAAAACACCACGAGCAAGATTCATTCCTTCAATATCTTCTGGAGAAGTTTCTAATCGAACCAAGATAATATCTTTTACTCCATCTTTATGCATACGAACAACATCATCTGCAGTGAATGCAATATGACCACAAGCAGCACCAGGTGATGCAGCAAGTCCACTGGCAACAACAGTAGCAGCCTTTAGACTATCTTCATCAAACATTGGGTGAAGTAATTGATCAAGTTGTTTAGGATCAACTTTTAACAAAGCTTCTTCCTTCGTAATCATACCTTCATTTACCATATCAACAGCAATCTTTAATGCTGCAGTTGCTGTACGTTTACCATTTCTAGTTTGAAGCATAAATAATTTCCCATCTTCAATAGTAAACTCCATATCTTGCATATCTTTATAATGATTTTCAAGAATTTTACAAATCTTACTAAATTCTTCATAACACTCTGGCATTACTTCTTTTAATGTATCAATAGATTGAGGCGTTCTAATACCAGCAACAACATCTTCACCTTGAGCATTCATTAAATATTCACCAAATAAGTGATTTTCACCAGTAGCTGGATTTCTAGTAAAAGCAACACCAGTACCTGAAGTCTCTCCTCTATTACCATAAACCATCTCTTGAACATTAACAGCAGTACCCCAACTACTTGGAATATCATTAAGTCTACGATAAGTAATAGCTCTATCATTCATCCAGCTTCTAAATACCGCTTCTACTGCAGCCATTAATTGTTCTTTAGGGTCTTGTGGAAATTCAACTCCAGCATGTTTTTTATATTCGCTTTTATAAATCCGAACAACTTCTTCCAAATCTTCAGCGGTAAGTTCAGTATCTAACTTAACTCCTTTTTCTTCTTTAATATCATCAAATTTTCTTTCAAAAGAAGATTTTGGGAATCCCATAACAACATCTGCAAACATTTGAATAAAACGACGATATGAATCATAAACAAAACGTTTATTATTTGTAACTTCACTAAATCCTTCTGCAACCTCATCATTCATTCCCAAATTCAAGATGGTATCCATCATACCAGGCATACTAGCACGAGCACCACTTCGAACAGAAACAAGCAATGGATTTTTTTTATCACCCAAAGTTTTACCAGTAATTTTTTCAAGTTCATGAATCTTCTCATCAATCTGAGACAAAATTTCATCAGTCAACTTACGATCATGATCATAATAACTAGTACAAGCTTCAGTAGTAACCGTAAATCCTCTAGGTACCGGTAACCCGATATTAGTCATTTCTGCTAAGTTAGCACCCTTTCCACCTAATAGATTTCTCATATCTTTACTGCCTTCAGTAAATAAATAGACGTATTTCATTTATTGCCTCCTATTCTCTTCTATTTACACCCTAAGTATAACACAGAAAAAGAAAAAAGAAACTAATTTTTGTCAGTGAAAAAAGAAAAAGAGTTATTGGACACCTCTTCTTCCCTAAAAACAACAAATATATATCGTAATAAATTCTACCTTAGTCCAAGATTCCTATTATCACCAACTACCTCTTTCCTATCAGCATCTAACAAATCAGAAACTGACTCCATACCCAAAACCACTTTCCCACTAACAGTTTTCAAACTTTTAAAATCATCGAGACTTGATAAACAATCAAAATAAGCATCTCCATCTATATCCCTTAAATTATCTAATCCTTCGGCACTAGTTAAAAAAAGGAAAGCATCAATTGACACTTCCCTAAATGAATATTAAATAGAAATATTAATTTTAAGCATACACATAAAATGTATGATTATCTACTCCTACCACGTTCATCCTTTTGATTATCTTCCTGATAAAAAGCACCAACAAATTGACGACCAAATTTTTCAGGATTAACTCTTGCTTCACTATTAGAATAATAGCTAGAATCCGTAATAGTATCATGAGGATCATATATTACTTGACCTTGGTGTAATCCAACAGCAGAAAACTCCTTATCCAATGCTTTTTGCAAATCAATATGATATACATCAATACTTCCATTTGCTGTTTGTTGTTGTCCAGGCGTAATAGCTTCACTCCATAATTGTTCATCCTTGGCCCAGGCAGGCGTATTATTTGTATAAGTCCAATTAGGACCAGCTTTTGCTCCAACATAAACATGAACATCTTCTGGTTTACTTCCCTCACGATATAATGCTTCTACTGCCATCATTGGGAGTTTTTTATCAATCATTTCTCCTCCACAATGAGCAACTGTTGTAATACCACGGGTCTTATCTTCAGCAATAACAACAGGACAGTCAGCAACAGGATGTCCTAATGCAACACCAGGTAAATTTTCTCTAATTTTTAAAATATCTTCTGGAATATCGGTCCATCCATTAGGATTAGCTTCCACATAATCTCTAGTAATTTCAAATACTGAACCATCTAAGTTTTTTTGATCAGCCATAAACATCTTACGCCCATCAAAGCCATAATATTCTCCTACTTGTTGACGATGTGCAGCAAACACACGTCTCTTATCATCTGGAGTCAAAGTATAGTTAGTCAACTCTTCTAAAGTTAACATATCATGAATTTGCATAAGCATCCTTTTATCACTATTGGTTAAATTAGATAAACGAACAGTACCAGTATTCATCGTACCATAAAGATTTCTGGTATCTACAAAAGTTAAATGAATTCCATTTGCCATAATAATATCCCACCTCGATAAACAAGCACATTATAACACAAATGAACAAAAATGTCAAATTGGCACTTGTCTATAGCATTTCTAAATATCTCTTGCAAATCATCCAAACTCACCCAATACTACCAACGCCTCATAAGTTTCCATCATTTTTTCCTTCACAATCTAAATAACTCATATACATAATAATATATAATAACATACGAAAAAAGAGTTATTTGACAAACTCTTTTAACTCTTCTTCTTCCATATAACCAACATGTTTATTCACTTCTTTTCCTTTAGAAAAAATCATAACCGTAGGTATAGACATAATACCATAACGTCTTGCAACATCTTCTACCTCATCTACATTAACTTTATAAGTATCTAACTTTAATTCATCACTAACTTTTTCTAAAATAGGACTCAACAACTTACAAGGTCCACACCATTCAGCATAAAAATCAACAATAACTTTATCTTTTTTTATTATTTCATCAAATTCTTTTTCGCTTTTTATATAATTCATGATTCATCATCCTTTCTTAAACAATATTAGTATAACACATATCAAAATAAATCACTATTCATATTTTTCAATCACTTTTTCCAAACCAGTGATGCCATCTAATTTATCTAGTACAATCAATTCTCTTGCAGTTTTAGGACTAACAATTTTATATTTTAATAACACATCCATAGTTTTAACATTAGCTTCATTTTTACTAATTTCTCCTTTTGATAAATCTTCTCCTAAAGTATAAACTTCATTAATGGATGTACTAATATTTTCAGCACTACCAGCAAGAATTGGAGTATCATATACAATATAATTAGCAAATTTACTTTCTAAGAAGAAATCTGTATTCTTAAGAGGAATTAACAAAGCAAGTAACACAACAAATACCATAACATAACCTGTAATAAGTGCCACAACCGCTCCAATTAATTTAGAAGGAAGCCACAATATAACAGTCATATGAACAAGTTTTTGTACAACACCAGAAATCTTTAACACAATCATATAAACACTAAATAACAAACTATAAATAATTAAAAATGCTAGTAACTGATAAAGTAAAATATTTAAAACCGTAACTCCTTCAAAATTACCAGCAAAATTAAAGAACGGTAACCATTTACATAAAACATTTCCAATGACACCTTTTAAAGAAAATGCAACAACAAAAACTATAATAATTCCAACCAAAGAAACAATCTCTTTTATAGCCCCTCTTTTAAATCCGATAATAGCACTCATAGCTAACACTAAAACAATGATAATGTCTAACAAACTCATATCATCAACTCCTTACTATTTTATTATAAACGTTTTTTTACTTTTATGCTATAATATTTTTGAGGTGAAACCATGAATATCGTTATTAAAGTAAATGAAGAAACAAAGCAAAAAATGATTGAATACTATAAAGATAAAGTAAGAGATAAAAAAATACCATACGCTATTTTTCAAGCTCAAGAAGAAGATACAGTCATTACTTTATATGAATCAGGAAAAGCCATGTTTCAAGGAACCAGTGCCGATGTCGATGCTGCTATGTGGGGAACAGTTTTAGATAATACCAAAGAAAAACAAGAAGAGCAGAAGAAAAAAGATTTAAAATATCACAATTGC
>USGP01000007.1 GCA_900554315.1 uncultured Mycoplasmatota bacterium | reverse complement strand
AACATTTCTTTTTTTATCCATAAAATTTTTGGTACCTTAGAAAATCCTGGAATATAATAAAATAAAGTATTTATAAATAAAAAATATTCTCGCTGGCGATCTATAACTTTTTTTATTTCAGCCTCACCTACTCCAGTATTTAAAAATCTATCCAACAAATCAAAATAGAATGAAGGAAATAATAGTCTAGCATAAATAAATACATAATCATCATATGACAAATTAATTTTGGAAAAAAAATCAAGAAAAGAAAAATCAGAATAATGATTATTATAAAACAAAAATTTAATATATTCAGCAACATCCCTAGAATAATAATCTAACTTTAAATTCAAAGGATTAAAGAAATTATTTTCATCTATTCTATAATGACTAAGAAACACAGAATTACTTTTATCAGATTTTATGGAGTAATAATTATAATTAATATATGACACAGCATTTTCTGCCAATCCAATGAAAAAAGAAAAAGAATCATAAATAGCCGGAACGTTTTTTCCAATTTTTTCCATTTTGCCTTCATAATAATCTATTTTTCTCGCCCATATAATATCCCATCTATCAACAAAAAAATATTTTCCTTCTTGAAATAAATAAAATGGGTGTTTTATTTCATAAAGTAAATTAATACTACCTTTATTATGACAAAATAAAATATAATATTTATTGTCAACTTTAGTTAATAAATCTCCATGCATATTATAAACCATAAAAAAACCACGCAAAGATATATTAAAATGTTTCAAAACAGATAAAATTTGCAAAAATCGTGACAAATTAATTACCGGTTCAAATGAATATAAAAAATCATGATATCTAAAAAAATAAATATCATTTTCCTTATATAACTCAATATTAAAAATGTTATAAAAAGAAGAAATTATATTGTTCATAATAAATATTATGAAATAAATAAAAAAAAAAGAATAGTTTTACTATCCTTTTATGCAGCTTTAACTAATTGCTTAGGCATACTCTCACGCAATTCTTTTGTTCCAGCCGCTGTACACTCAGCAATTTCAGTATTTTCTCGAATAGCAGCTCTATTTTGTTCTGTTTTGCTTCTAAATTCATCAGCTTTTCTTCTATTTTCCTCTACCCCAGCTTGCAAAGCTTCTTTTATTACCTTAGCACGAGATAAAGCTTCATCTCTCTCTTTCTTGGCATTTTTAACCTTCTGAGCAGAAGCATTAAGTTCTTCAACACTAGTTTGAAATGCTTTTTCTTCTTTTTTAGAACTGCGAACAGCTTCTTCTTCCTCCTTTTGTAACTGTTGAATTTCAGCAAGAATAGAAGCTATATCTTCATCTTCAGTGCTAGACACATTAGTTATATTCTCAGAAGGAGCATCTGAAAACTTATCTGCTAAACCACCTTGAATTACTTTCAAATCAGGTTGTTGCATCAAATCTACTTGTGCCACAAGCTCATCACGATCCATTACAACAATTGGAACCACTCTATCAGTTCCAGTAGCAACCTTCTCAACCCTTTGCGACTCAGCTACAGTTGGTTTAGAAAAAATATCATTTCCACTAACAATAAATCTAGGTGCATTTGTCGTTTCATTAGTAGCTGCTCTATATTTTTCAATTTTAGCTTTACTGTGTGATGCCTTTTTTACATCCTTAGCCTTTGCTCCAGCACCTACTTTTTCTTCATTAGAATCGACAACAGAAGCAACAATAGGGACAGCAACCTCTTTTGCTTGAAAAGCTTGATTAACAACTCCACGAATTGCATTAGCAACACTAGTGTGTGCTACTACATCATCGCTTTTTATATCTTCAGAAGGCTTATCAATAGCAACCTCAGATGATTCAGAAACAATATCATTAATTCCAACCACAGGTTCAATATTAGCTTTTGCAGTATTAAGAACAACCTTGCTATTCATAGAATCTGTTAATCTAATTTGACGATAACCACCGTTTACCCAAACTATAGGTACAAATTCATATACATTTTCCAAACTAACGTTGTCTAATGCGCTTGCCTTATGTTCAACAACAGGTGGTTTAACCTCATTAACACCTGGAACATCAGTAGAAACAGATTGTGTTTTAGAAGTAATATCTTCTTCCTGCCTTTTACTACGAAATGGAATTATTTTAGCTCGCATATTTTCTTGTGATCTTTCACTAATTTTAATCTTCTTAGATGGTTTAACAGTCTTCGCATAATCTGAAAAATCTACTATTGATTGCATTATTACATTATCCACTTCAAATCCCTCCTTAATTATTCACTTTTAGCAAGTTCTCGTAATACATCTTTAATACGGTTCCACTCTTCTTCACTCTCAACACCTAAAAGTTTAGTTTCACCATTAGAGCGATCAACATTTGATACATAAACTGTAATATTATTATCTTCATCACGTTCATTTTTTGTATATATAACGTATTCTTTTTTATTATCTTTAAATTCAAAGGCAAAAACTACTTCTACCTCTTCGCTAGAACCATCGTCTGAAACAATTTTCATTATTTTTTTTTGATCCATAATAAGTCCTCCCTTTATTATCCATATAATACAATTATATCGTATTTTGGAGAAATTACAACTATTTTTTTTGAAGTTTTTTTAAGAGAAACGTTTTAGCACCAAAATTACAAAAGTCCTTTTTATAGGTATCCAAATATTGAATATCATTATATCTTTTTACATTTTTATTATGACTATCATAAAACCCCTTTAGTCGTACCTTATCACCAGAAAAATCTCCAAAAACATAATCAAAATTATAAAAAAACTCTGTTAAATACTCCTTCATAATATCTAAAGAAAAACAATTATCATCAGAAACTAATTCATAAACATTACCATTAATCTCATATTGTTTCATATAAATCACCTCTACATTCACTATAATTATATCATATATAATTTAATCACTAGAAAAGAAAAATGTAGATTGAGAATTTTTACCAATAATTCCACCATAATAATCAGGAACTTTTCCTGGAATAATTCTCATACTTAATGGTGCATCAATTTTAACAGTTTTCACATTTGTTGATTTAGGCAATGAGATTCGCCCTTTAATCTCTACCTGAATATATAATTGCATAATTAAATTATTAATACCATAATTGGTAACATTTGTTTTTAAATTGCTAGTTACCCCTCCTAAGAAAGAGATTTTAATAGGAATAACAGGACCCAAATTAGACAGAAAGGAATTTCCAGATAGTGATCCTAAAGGAATTTCACATACCAAGCCATTACGCACATGCTGAAATCTATATCCTAATAAAGATGAAGATAAATTTAATTGCTTTACCTGTCCTTCTTCTAATTGTGACAATTTATAATATATCTTCTTATTTATTTCCATAAGTAAAGAATTAACTACACTTGAATCATAATCAATAATCTCTATTTCATCCTGAGTATTTTTTGTTATAGAAATTAAATCATCACATTTATTTTGTGCCAAAACCTCATTTACAGTAGACTCAACCGTATTAGATATAATTCTTTCAACTTCAGTATCTAAATAGCTTTCAACTATAGGATTTACTTTTTTACCAAAAAAAGAAATCAAAAACCAGGCACCAACAATTGATAAAAATACAAAAGTAAACAACTTTCTAATAAAATTCATTTCTTTGGTGGAGAAACCAAAATAACATCTTCTCCTATTTTAGTAATATCCTTCCAAAATATTTTTGTTCCTTCATCACGATTAAAGCTAAAAATAGACTTAGAAGATTCTATAACAAAAAATTCTATTCTACCATCCATCATAATATTAACATCACTAATACTACCAATACTTTTGCCATCAGTCATAGATACAATCGTCTTACTTTGAAGATCAGACAAACGCATGTTACCACCCAATTAATTATATGCACACTTATTTCAAAACTTTCTTTAATTGCTTAATTGCTCCCTTTTCAATTCTAGAAACTTGAGCCTGGCTAATATGTAACTCATCCGCAATTTCTGTTTGTGTTTTTCCAATAATAAATCTCTCATCCAAAATATATTTTTCTCTATCTTCTAAATTCAATAATGCCTCATCTAAAGCCAAGTGCATAGACAAATCTGTATTGTCTGTATGCTTATCTTCTATTTGATCAACTAAATAAATAGTATCTCCTCCGTCAGAATATATTGGTTCAAAAATACTAACAGGATCTTTTAGAGACTCAAGGGCCTGAATAACATCATATGAATCAACACCTAAATACTCAGATACCTCCATCACAGTAGCATCTTTGCCAGTTTGACTATATACCTGTTCTTTATATTTAAGAGCCTTATATGCAATATCTCTTAAAGAACGACTAACTCGAACACTATTGTTATCACGTAAATATCTTCGTACTTCACCTAATATCATCGGAACAGCATAAGTTGAAAACTTAACATCATGAGACAAATCAAAATTATCAATAGCTTTAAGCAAACCGACACACCCAATTTGAAATAAATCATCCATATTTTCAGTACGGTGTTGAAAACGTTTCAAAATAGACAAAACTAACTTTAAATTTCCTTCCACCAATAAATTTCTAGCACTTGTATCCCCATTTCTAAGATTAATAAATAATATTTTCATCTTTTCAGCAGATAATACAGGAATTTTACTAGTATCAATACCACTTATTTCAACTTTATATTTTGACATAAAAAGCTCCTTTCATCTTCGTTATGAGATAAAAGGAAATTTTTTATTCAATATTTTATTAACATTATCACGATTTTAAAGAAAAGCATTAAAAAAAGCTAGTTATTTGTCATATCTGTCCAAAAAACTAACCTTTTTACCATTTTCCTTAATACCTAAAATAGTACCAACATTTACATTTTCTGATGATTTAAAAATATTAAATGCAACATTAGGATTATCTTTAGTTAATTCTGTAATAAGTTGTTTTATTTCACTCCTCTTAGAATGATTTTCCTTAGAGTCGGTAAATTTGCAAGCACAATTGATAAAATGTAAATCATTATATTTTGCCCAACGAACAATAGATGCCTCCCTAACTAAATATAATGGTCTAATTAATTCCATACCAGAAAAATTTTCGCTTTTTAATTTAGGTGGCATGCTTTTATACTCACCAGCATAAAAAACAGATAATAAAATCGTTTCAATTACATCATCAAAATGATGTCCTAATGCAATCTTATTACACCCCAACTCTTGAGCTCTAGCATATAAAAAACCGCGACGCATTCTAGCACATAAATAACAAGGAGAAGAAGATTGTGAATCAACCACATCAAAAATATTTGAGGAAAACACTTGTATATCAATGCCTAACAATTTGGCATTATCCAAAATTTGATGATATATCTCAGAACGATAACCCGGATTCATAACAATATAACAAACATCAAAATTAACTCTTCCATGCTTTTTCAATTCTTCAATGCATTTAGCTAATAACATAGAATCTTTTCCCCCAGAAATACAAACTGCAATTTTATCTCCTTCCTGAATAAGTTGATAATCTCTAACAGCTTTTGTAAAAGGTCGCCAAATTTCTTTTCTAAACGCTGTAATAATACTTCTTTCTATTTCTTCTTTCCTCGATAACATATTCAACACCTCTAGTAATTAATAAACATTACGATTATAACGTAACACATAAAAAAAAGCAAACATCCCAGTTTGCAAATTTACTTTTCCAAATAATCAGCACCTTTATGTCCCTCATCAGAAGGCTCTGTAAATAATAAACCTTTATAATTTTGTTGACGTAATACCTCATAAATAACAATAGCAACACTATTAGAAACATTTAATGCTCTAACATCGGCAGTCATTGGAATTCTCATGCAATGATCTAAATCTTTTTGTAAAATTTCTTTAGGAATACCAGTAGACTCCTTTCCAAAGATAAAATATAAGTTTTCTCCATTAGAATTACTATAATCAAAACTAGAGTGTGGCTTGTTCCCATATCTAGTAAAATAATAATAAGTTCCAGGATTTTTTGAAACGAAATCATCAAAGCTTTCATATACCTCATAATGTAATTTATCTAAATAATTAACTCCCGCTCTTTTTAAATGAGCATCATCCAAAGAAAAACCAAAAGGTTTAATTAAATGCAACTTAGATCCAGTTGCAACGCAAGTACGCATAATATTACCAGTATTTTGTGGAATCTCTGGTTCAAACAAAACAATATGATTCATAAAATTCCTCCTAACAAAAAGGAGATTACTCTCCTAATTTTTCAATCTTATTCATTTTAATAAATTGTTCAGTATCTGAAATAGAAAGTTTCTCATTCTTATTAGCCTGTAACATAGCAGTAACATCACCATCTTCAAATACAACAAATGCAGGATAATGCTTTTTCAAAGTAACCCGATATGGATATGCTGCATTAAAAGAATCAACGAATTGGTTCTGATCAACATTACTCAAATTTACATAAATGATACTTTCTTGTAATTCATCTTTTTCAACCAACTTTTTCAAATCCTTTTCATAATCACGACATGTCTCATTAGCAGCGGTACACATATAAATTACAGTTGTAGGGTTTTCCATAATAAAATGTTCTAGCTCATCAGGTTGAATTTCATATAAAGTTCCTCTAATAACTGGAATCTCTCGTTGATGTTCATCATAAACATGATATAAATCACACAAATACAAAACTAACGCAATAATAGCAACAAATAAAACTACTAGAATAATATAATTTTTTTTAGGTATAACCTTCTCTTCTTCAGTCTTTTTATTCACTATTTATCACTTCCTATCTAAAACTATTTTATCATAAAAGTATGAATTTTAACACAAGAAAATAAATTATTCGCTCTTTTTTACAACATTTAAAACTTCATCAGAAGATTCAGAAAAAAATTGATATCGAATAGATGCAACATCCTGTAATGATAAATAATCAGCAGACTGAGATTGAAAATTTAAAATCGTGGTTACCCCATTAGAATAAAAAACAGGAAATTGTCTTTGACGTAAATCTAACAAATGATATTGATAATTATCCTCTTTTAAATTTAAAATATTATCTTTAATAATCATATCTTCCACTCTTCCATAACCAATAACTTCTATATTAGGACTACATCCAAATGCTTTTTCAAAATATTGGACAAAATTACGTATTTCTGGAACTGAAAGTTCAACTGACATAGTAAGTTTAGAAAGTCCAAGTTGAAATAAATAATAAGCCGTATAAATATTATAAACATTAAAAGAATAATCACCTACAATATTATCTTGATAAGAAAAATCACAAAAGTCACGAACTAAATTTTGTTCCTGCAATTCCTCCTCAACATGTAATCGACACCTTGGAACAGCATAATAAATGGCACTATTTCGATAATATTCTTTATAAAGATTTAAATTGGGAGTATAAATTTGACTAAATTTTAAATTCATACAAGCCTCTAATTGCTCCTTTGTATAAACCAATGCAGTCTTAGCATAATTAGTTGATAACTGTAAACGTTCAAAAGTGACTGGCTTTATTTCTGGTTGATACCTTGGTGACATTCTAGCAACTAATAATTTTTGAACTAAAACTCTACGTAGCTCATTAATTTCACGCAATGGAATAAAAATATTATGGTCCATCTGAATAACTGTTGCTTGACTAATAAATGGAGTCCCACCTAATTTTTCCAATTGGGCACGTATACGTTGTTCACTAACAGGAGAAGTAATAGATTCTTGCACTATACTTCCTTCAACTTGAAATTTTCTAGTACCATCACTAATTTCTACAAAAAATGGTTTTCCAACAAAAGCTTTAACTAAAAATGTAATAGCAATAGACCTAGCAGGTAATTTTTGCATTTCTTGCATTAAAAGAAAATCTGAAGTTTTAGAAACCAAATCATTATCAGTAAGACCAACCTTATTATCAATAAAACATATATTTCCTTTTGAAACATTAGAAACCAATAAACCATTACTATCGTACAAATAATTTATAATAAAGCCTTTTCCACTCTTTAAAAAGCGAATACCATCTCCTTGATGTAAATCTTTATCAAGATGTATCTGAATCTTACTATCAGTAACAGAAAGAACCTTCCCAATAGGAAGACCGATATGATTAGGACTAACAGTGTTCATAAGTTCATCCGTACTACAATGAAATAAATGACCAGAAGTAAATTCACGATTAAAAATAGTTTTTAGTTTTTCTGTCTCTAAATCTAATCCAGTTGTATCACCATCAAAATCTATTAAATGACGATATAACCGCGTAATAAATCCTACATACTCAGGGCTTTTCATCCTACCTTCAATTTTAAAACTATAAATATCACTATTTAACAAATCACGAAAAGAATAACTAGTATTCAACTCTTTCGTACTAAGCAAATAAGCCGTATCCTTTTGCAATTGATCACGATAATACAATTGATATGGTAATCTACAAGATCCTGCACACTCACCACGATTTCCACTACGACCACCAATCATCGAACTCATCAAACAACAGCCAGAATATGAAATACATAAAGCACCGTGAATAAAGACTTCTTTTTCAATAGGAACATTAATATCCTCTATTTCATCAAGAGATAATTCTCTAGAAAGTACTACTCTCTTTACTCCCATATCATAAAGCATTTTTACAACATCATATGATGAATTATTAAATTGTGTAGAAGCATGTACCTCTAAATTAGGATATCGCTTTAAAACATAGGAAATCATTCCAAAATCCTGCATAATTACAGCATCGACACCCTGTTGATATAAAAATTCTATTTGACCTAAAAAAGATGGAACTTCTGAATCTTTTACTAATGTATTCATCGTTGCATAAAATTTTACATCATATAAATGACATAAACGAATAGCCTCTATAATTTCTTCATTTGTAAAATTTTTAGCATATTTTCTAGCACCAAAGTTTTGACATCCACCATAAACAGCATCTGCTCCATTTGCAATAGCTTGTTTTAAACATTCCATACCACCAACAGGTACTAAAAGCTCATGTTTTTTCATAACATCACCGCTATCATTATATCATAAAAACAATAAAATAAAACATATACTAAACTATGAAAAGTCTTCCAATCTGGATAACAATAAGTTCTATATTTTTTATAAGTATTAAAAAAGAAATAGACTGTAAAAATCTAAATCCTTACACACTAAAACAAGAAGAACAAAAAATAAAATGGAAAATTACAATAATTACCTTATTATTTATTTATATAACAGATAAAACCATAGAAAACAATGAAGAAAGATTACTAATAAATAGTATTATTGTATTTTCAGCAACACTTTCCTATCTATACTTTTTATACAAAAAAAATAGCCCATAAGGCTATTTCTTTTATTCATAATTATCTGCTTTAACTTCCATAAAACTCTTTGGATGAGCACAAACTGGACAAACTTCAAGAGCTTCTTTACCAGTGTATACATAACCACAATTGCGGCATACCCAAATTTTGTCTCCATCCTTCTTAAATACTCTATCATCTCTAATATTATGAAGTAATGTTAAGTATCTCTTCTCATGTTCCTTTTCAATTTCGCCAACTTTCTCAAAAAGCATAGCAATTCTAGTAAATCCTTCTTCTCTAGCTTCAGCAGCAAAGTTTTTATACATATCAGTCCATTCATAGTTTTCACCAGCTGCTGCATCTTCTAAGTTAATTGTAGTTTCAGGAATTTCTCCACCATGTAATTCCTTAAACCATAATTTAGCGTGTTCTTTTTCATTATTAGCAGTTTCCTCAAAAATAGCAGCTAATTGTTCATATCCGTCTTTACGAGCTTTGCTAGCATAGAATGTATATTTATTTCTAGCTTGACTCTCTCCTGCAAAAGCAGTCATTAAATTTTGTTCAGTTTTACTTCCTTTTAATTCCATTACAAAACCTTCTTTCTTCTAAATTAATATTAAAGAATGCTCCTTAATACTTATCACCTGTAGAATAACACAAATGACAAAGTATATCAACAATCTATTATAATTATTAATCAATAATTATCGACAATGATTACAAATACCCTCAATCAAAACATAAGCATCTAAAGTTACAAAAGAAGAATTCTTCTTCATCACTTTCATAATAGATGAAAAATCTATATCATACAAATCATACAATCGATGACATTTTGTACATAAAAAATGAGCATGCTTCATACAATTTGCGTCATAATGAAAAGCTCCATCCTTTGTAATCACTTTACATATTTTTCCTTCATCAACTAGTTTAGAAACATTTCGATAAACAGTCGCTTGTCCAATTGAAGAATCATTTTGAACAACTTCATCATATAATTCAGTCATAGTTGGATGAGAAGACATTTTACATAAAGTGTCATAAATAAGTTGTTTTTGCCATGTATTTCTAGTATTCATACGCACATCCTTATTGATAATAATTATCAATAATATTATAATAAAATTTCAACAGAAATGTCAATCTAAATAACCAAAAAAATTAATTTTCATAAACTATAATAGGTGATAATATGAAAACAAAGCACAACCTTTTTTGTCGTTGTAATTATTGCAAACAAAAAAGAAGAAATAATATATTATATCTTCTATTAATCATTGCAATTCTAATTATCATTTTTTATCAAATTATTCTCTTAATTTTTATAACAACTAGGTTAAATGCTATCATTTTATTAATAGAATTTTTATTCATTTGTTTCTTGATCTTTCTGATTCTGTTTTAAAACGAACTCCCTCGTCTTCTCTAAATACTGAATCATTTTTTGAATAATCAATGTATTCTCATAGTAACTATGACTAAAATCAAAATCCTTCCCCAATAACAAATAGCAATAAAATAAATACATTTCATCTTGCATAAAAGGATATTTAGTTTGATAAATTTGAAATAAAGATTCCATCTCTACAACATCAAAATCTGTTTGATAAAAAAACAAAAAATCATAAATAACATATCCTTTATGAGATAAATCCCAATGAATAAAATACGGGTTATCAATATCAATAAAAGAAGAAAGACTTGGTTTTCCATGCAAAAAAACGACACGTTCTTGACTATTATTTTCTTTCAAAGATTTCCATTCTTCTAAATACATTCTGGCCATATTTAAACTATCATAAAATAGATTTATATTTCGCATAAACAAATACTCATCTGGACTCATATAAACATGCTGCTCAAACTGATTTTGCAACACCTGGTAATCATGAGATTTTTTTTCTATCTTTTTTGATAAAGACTGATACAACTTTTCCACATCATCTAACACAACTTCTCTGTAAGTTGTCGTTTTTATATGTAATAAACTTAAGATATGAACGAAATCTATAGCCTTATCTTCTACTAACTTATTTTCTTCAATATAAGGATACATTTCATAATGTCTACTAGAATCGTAAATGACAGGCAAAAAATATGGAAATTTTTTTTGCTCTAAATATTCAAAAATTTTATTCTTATCATTACATTTTGGGGTAATAAAAAATTTTCCTTTATCATTTTCAATAATTTTATCACCAAAAACATACGAAAATTTATTCATATACTTTAGGAATAATAATCTTAGAACCTACAGCAATACTAGACAAATCGTTATACTCTTCTAAGTTTTCACGATTAACTTGGTATTGTTTCATAATAGATTCAACTGTATCATTTTCTCTTACTATATAAACACTATAAGTAGCAAATGTTTCATCACTATCTTTAAAAGAAGAAAACAACGATGTTACATTTTCTTGCTGCTCCGCATTTTTTTCTAATTCTTGTTCCACATTCATTTGTTGCATAGATTTTTCCTGATTATTACTAACAATTACCTGTTCCTCTACTACTGCTGGATCAAGAAAGTTATCTGTTGTATTTTCTAACGCCTCATCTCTGTTTATTAACTCACTTGAAGAATCAACATCTACTTCTTGTTCTCGAACATCTTCCTCAATTTTCTCAACCCCTTCAATAAGCAAATCAATATGACAAACTAAAGCATCATCCAAAAGATCATATCGAAAATCATCAAGACGAACTTCTCGAGTGTCTTCCTCCAAATTTTCTGTTAAAACGATTTCTACCGGTACTCGAAAAGAAAAATCATCCTCCAATCGAGAAGCACTAGTTAACTTATACTTTCCAGCAATAATTAATTCTCCAGAAACAGAACCATCCTCAGAAAAATCTAATTGCGGATCAATAGAAATAGATGTAACCTCACCAACCATAGTTTTAAATTCTAATGTTTTATCAAAAGAAATGACTTTTTTCATCTAATCCCTCCTAGAAAAAATATATGAAAAAAATAAAAAAAAAGAACTATTTCTAGTCCTTATGAATTCCTTCTATCATATATTTAGTTTTTTGAGCCAATTGATATACAGGACCTCGCTTTTTATAAAAAGGAACCTGTTCCTGTCCTAACAAAAATGATTGAGAATTTTGATAAAAATCTTCACTCTGAAACATTTCAGGATAACAACAAGAAAAATAATATAATCCAGACACTAACTCATCATGAGGTAAATATGGATATCCATCTTGAAATGTTTTATAAACAAAAATATCATTAGCATTGGCACGTAATAATTCAGAAGTGCTGTAAAACTTTTTACAACGACAATCCTCTTGATAAGATAAATAATGTAATTGTCTAGATAAACGTTGAAAGTCTGACATACACTTTAACATATTTAACTGTATAATAACATCATTAAAAGTATCATATAAAGAATCCTTTTGATATTGAAACCTAACGGAATTTATAGTCTTGTCAGCTTTTTCTAATACATTATCAAAAGAATCTTCCTCTTCTTCACCAGATAACAAAAAACCCGGTTCTTCTTCGATCAACAATAACAAATTATGTAAGAAAAACTGACAATAATCAGGAGTGTGACAAGCATCAATTAAATCATTAGATGTCATCATAACCAAATTGTTTTTTAAATACATCTGTTGAACCCAGTAATCTTTATCAATAATTTGTTTATGATTCATGACTACCACCACCAAATAAAGAATGATAAATATCAGCATAATTATCAACAAAAACAAACTGAATATCTTTCTTTACCTCTTCAGGAACTTCTTCCAAATCATTTCTATTCTCATCTGGCAAAAATATTTTTCTTACCCCTGCACGATGAGCACCTATAACTTTTTCTCTTAAACCACCAATTGGTAAAACACGACCACGTAACGTTATTTCACCAGTCATAGATATATTATTGGCAACAGCTTTTTTCTTAAAAAGACTAATCAATGCAGTTGTTATAGCAATACCAGCAGATGGTCCATCCTTAGAAACTGCTCCCTCAGGAAAATGAAGATGAATATCATTTTCAGAAAGTTCTTTAAAAGATAAAGAAAATTTATCAGCATTTGCCTTAATATAACTAAAAGCGATTTGGCAAGACTCCTGCATTACATCACCTAAAGAGCCCGTTAAAATAAGTTCACCTTTACCAGGAAACTTTGTAACTTCAATTGGTAAAATATCTCCACCAAAAACAGTATAAGCCATACCATTCACAACACCAATTTCTGCTTTTTTACCCATTCTTTCAAAAGTATACTTTTTCTTACCAAGAAAACTTTCCAAATCCTTTTCTGTAACATGATAAAAAACCTGCTTCTTCTCTAATAAAACCTGCTTCACAATTTTTCGGAATAATGAAGCAATTACTCGATCTAACTCACGAACTCCAGCTTCTTTGGTATAATAACGAATCATTGCCATTACAGCATCATCGTCAATTTGTACCTGTAAAGAAGTAAGGCCATGCTCTTCTAAAGCCCTAGGAATTAAATGATCTTTCGCAATATCCAACTTTTCATACTCAGTATAACTACTTAATTCTATAATTTCTAATCTATCACGTAATTCATATGGAATTTGATCAATATAATTCGCTGTCGCAATAAATAAAACTTTAGATAAATCAAATTCCTCCTCAATATAATGATCAGAAAATTTACTATTTTGTTCAGGATCCAAAACTTCCAATAAACTACTAGCTGGATCACCTTTAATATCCTTAGTCATCTTATCAATTTCATCAATAATAAATACAGGATTAGCAGTACCAGCTTTTCTAATGCCTTGAATAATTCTACCCGGATTAGCTCCAACATAAGTACGACGATGTCCAACAATCTCGGCCTCATCGTTAATACCACCAACACTAATTTTGGCAACTTTACGACCTAAACTATCTGCAATACTCAAAGCTAAAGAAGTCTTTCCTACACCTGGAGGACCAACCAAACATAAAATAGGACTACGTAAATTATTAGTATTTTGTTTAACTGCAAGATATTCTAAAATACGAGACTTTACTTCTGTCAAAGCATGATGACTAGAATTCAAAATAGACTCCACCTTAGATAAATCTTGTGTATCTTTTGTATATACATTCCAAGGTAAATGTAACATCCAATCTAGATAATCCCGAATCATTCCAAGCTCTGGAGAATGACTACTAATAGCTTCATATCTAGAAATCTCATTGTTAATTTTTTCTTTTACTTTATAATTACACTTTAATTTAGAAAGACGTTTTTTTAATTTTTCAACTTCATCTTCTTTACTATTAATATCGCCAAGCTCTCTCTTAATTGCTCGCAACTTTTCTCTCAAAAAATATTCTTTTTGGCTCTCCTCAATTTCTTGTTCAACTTCACTTTCTATCTTGTGCTCCAATTCCAAAAATTTTAACTCTTCATGAATATCCTCAATAATCATTCTAGCTCTCTCTATTGGAGAAATAGTAAGAACATATTTTTTCTTCTTTTCATAATCAACTGGTAAAAAAGATCCAATTAAATCACAAAGCTCATCTAAAGTTTCTACAGTATCTAATTGACTAATAATAGCATTACTCATATAAGGAGCTTTCTCAATATACTTATCTAAAGATTTCATTAAAAGAGTAAAATAATTTTTTTCGTCACCCGTTGTAGCAACAGAAATCTCCTCTACATCTGCTTTATAAAAATCATTCTCATAAAAATAATTCGAAACAGCAACCCTACGGATTCCTTGAATTACTACCCTAGTTTTACCATTTGGAACAACCAATTTTAACTTTAACTGACCTAATATACCATAACTAGGTAAAGAAGTTACATCTTCAACATAATTAGAATCAATTGGATTAACAATAACCATATATTTATCACTAGTAGAATCTGCATAGTCAATACTAGCTTTTTCAAAAGTATCATCATACTCAATTCTTACTTCATTATTCGGAAAGACTACTACATCTTTTAAAACTAAAACAGCTAGTTTCTCATTATTCATAGATAGTCCACCTCCAAATTTTAATACTGCTTACTATTATATAATAAAAGAATTTTTACATCAAGAAAATAGCTAAAATTTCATAAATTTACATAAAAAAAGTAGTACAATGTACTACTCTAATTATTTATTAGCTTCTTTTAATAATTCGATAGTCTTTCTCATTTCTAAATCATATTGAACCATATCAATTCCACCAAATTGTTTTAAGAATTCATCTTTTTCCATTTGATATTTCTTAGCTAATTCTTCTGCTTCTTTTTCTGCTTCTTCTTGAGATACTTCAATCTTTTCTAAGTTCATAATTTCTTCTAACATCAAACGATATAAAACATTAGAATAAGCTTCTTTTTCTAATTGATTTCTAAGATCAGCTTCTGTTGAACGAGTAAATTGATAATATAAATCTAAAGAAATTCCTTGCATTCTCATTTGTTGTTCAAAACGATTCATTAAACGAGTAACTTCTTCATCAACCATTTCTTCAGGAATATCTACTTCTACATTTTTAGAAACTCCTTCTAAAATAGCATCAACATACTTGTTTTCTGCATCCATTTCTTTTTGAGCAGAAATGCTCTTTTTAATTTCTTCTCTTAAAGTTTCTTCAGAATTAACACCATCCATGCCCAAATCTTCAAAGAAATCCTCATCTAATTCTCTCTTTTCTTTTACTTTAATTTCATGAACTTTAACTTTAAAAGTAGCTTTAGCTCCAGCTAAATCTTTAGAACCGTAATCTTCTGGGAATGTAACTTCAATTTCCTTTTCTTCTCCAGATTTCATACCGATTAATTGTTCCTCAAATCCTGGAATAAAAGTATGAGAACCAATCTCTAAAGAATAGTTTTCACCCTTTCCTCCATCAAAAGCAACTCCGTCTTTAAATCCTTCAAAATCAATAACTGCTGTATCTCCTTCTTCTACAGTTCCATCTTCTTTAGTTACAAGCTCTGTATATCTTTCTAATAAATGACCAAGTTCATGATCAATTTCTTCCTCAGTTACTTCAACTTTTTCAGGTTTAATATTTAATCCTTTATATTTTTTTACTTTTACTTCTGGCTTTGTAACAATTTTAAAAGTAAATTCTACTCCATCTTCACTTAAACTCTTTAAATCAACAGAAGGTTGTACTACAGGAACTAATTTAGATTCTTCCATTGCTTTTGTATAAGCATCTTGTAATACAGAGTCCGCAGCATCGATAAATAAAGATTCTTTTCCAAAATGTTTTTCATAAATATCTCTTGGAACTTTACCTTTTCTAAATCCATCCACTTTAGCAGTTTTTTGTTTTTTCTTAAAAGCTTGATCAAGAGCTTTAATCCAAGCTTCACCATCTATTTTAATAACTACTTCATGAACGTTTTTCTTACTATCTTTTTTAGTTTCTTTCTTAGTATCTTTTTCTACTTTTTCTTCTACAATAGTAGTTTTTTCTTTCTTTTCAGTTTCTTTTTTTGCCATAATATCCCTCCAACGCCTTATATTATACCCTACAATTCTAATTAAAACAACACTTTAATAAAAAATTGACAAAAGAAAAATACCAATATATAATATCCAATTAAAGAAAAGAGGGCTATTATGGGAAAGATTAAAAGAATTACAATTTATACAAATAAAATCCCAAGCGATATGAAATTATTAATCATATCAGATATTCATCGTGAAATAAACCGAGGTGGAGAAAATTTAAAAAGAATAAAAGACAACGTAGATATGCAAGAAATTAGTACTATTCTAATTCCAGGTGATATAACAAACAGTGTAAATGATTTAGAAAATCCAAATTTCAAAAGCCAATTACAAGAAGAATTAATAGCATTTTCTCAAGAGAGACCAACATTTGTAAGTTATGGTAATCATGATTTAATGGCAAAAGATGGCAATGGCCACTGGATTCCTGGAAAAAAAGAACTATTAAAACAAACAATAGAAGAATTACCAAACTATCACTTTATATCAAACGGTCAAAAAGTAAATCAAGAAAATCTAAGCATAAGTGCTTGCTCCCCTAATTATGGATATTATGAAGCGAAAGATAAAAAGAAAAGTGAAAGAGAAAACAAAGATGATTATACTAGAATATTTTATGCCAATTATGATGAAACATTATTTGATGAACAAACATATAATATCTTCCTAACCCATGAACCACAATCAATTATTAGACTAAGTAAAGAACAAGGAAGTTGCATTCAACCACATACTGATTTAGTAATATCTGGCCATATGCATAATGGATTACTTCCAAATATCTTACAGCCCCTTGCTTCTAATCGAGGACTCATATCTCCTCAAATGCAATTATTTCCAAAATATGCCCAGGGTATACATCAATTAGGAAATACAACTTTTATCATGAATGGGCCGGTAAATGCCAGAATAGAATCATCACTAATAAACAATATCTACGGGCCTAACGCAACAGTAGTAACCTTACAGAAAAAGCGATAAAATCGCTTTTTTTGTATAAAAAAATATGCTAAAATAAAAGAAAACAGAAAGAAAGTGATAACATGAAAAAAACAATATTAACAGGATTAAGACCAACTGGAAATCTACACTTAGGACATCTATTTGGAGCCGGACAAAACTATGTAAAATTACAAGATGATTATGATTTCTATTTAGAAATTGCCGATGTTCAAGCTCTTACAGATAATTTTAATAATCCAGAAAAAGTTAGAAAAAATGTTACAGAAATTACAATTGACTTACTATCAATTGGACTAGATCCAAATAAAGTAAACTTTTTCATTCAATCAAAAATACCAGAAATTGCAGAATTAACTGTTTATTACTCTAACCTAGTAACTGTCGCAAGACTACAAAGAAATCCAACAGTAAAAACAGAAATAGCACAAAAGAAAGAATTGTTTGGAAACGACGGAGAATCGATTACTTATGGATTCCTAGGATACCCAGTATCTCAAGCTGCAGACATAACTGCCTTCAACGGAGAATTAGTTCCAGTTGGAGAAGATCAATTACCTCTACTAGAACAATGCCGAGAAATTGTTAGAAAATTTAATTTCATCTATGGAGAAACTCTAAAAGAACCACAAGCAATATTAAGTGAAACTAAACGTGTAAAAGGCCTAGATGGAAACGAAAAAATGGGAAAAAGTTTAGGCAATGCAATCTTTTTAAATGATACAGAAGAAACAATACAGAAAAAAATTATGGGAGCAATAACGGACCCTCAAAAAATAAAAAAAGATGATCCTGCAAATCCTGATGTTTGTATGGTATATTATTATCATAACCTAGTAAACAGTAAAGAAAATGCAAAGACAGTGTGTCAAGAATGTAAAAAAGGTGCTAGAGGATGTGTCCAATGTAAAAAAGAATTAGTAAAAGCTATGAATGAGTTTTTAAAACCAATTCAAGAAAAAAGAAAATATTATGAAGAGCATCCTGAAGAAGTAAAAGAAATATTAAATAGCGGTACCAAAAAAGCCAAAGAAAAAGCAGAAGAACAGATGAAAAAAGTAAAACAAGCTATGAAAATAGACTATTAAAAAAGTATCCAAAAAGGATACTTTATTTTTTTGAATAACTAAGCTGAACTACTTGATACAATGAAGAAAATCTAAAATCATAATGATTTTCTAATTCATATAACAATTTAGAATACTTATCAGAAATACTACTAGAATCTTCTCCAAATAATTCACTATATAAATAATCTAATTTTTCATAATCTTTATTCTGATATAATGATAAAAATTCATGATATAAATAATTTTTTTGAAATTCCTCATCCCTAGTTAAAAAAGAAACTTTATAATCATGACGTAAAACTTTATATCCAATTTTAGTCTTCTCTAAAAGTTGACATTGATCAATTACTTCTTCTTCCTCATCCAACAACAAACCGCTTTTAGATATAATTTCACCACTAGACGAAAACTCAATACCAATCACTCTATTCAAGTCACAAAACAAGCAAGAATATAAAATAGTTTTATTCTTTTTATATAATATAGTTTTCCCCTTAATCAACTTTAAAAAATCCTGATCTACTTTAATATCAGAAAAACAAAAATGATTCATATCAACAGAAGGAACTAAAAATAAAGGAATTCGTTTAACATGATCAAAAGTATCATCATCTTTCCATTCAAAAAATTCTATCAATTTATTTTTATCTTGATAATTAAGTAACAAATCATAAGAATATTTCATTTACGTATTTCTCCTTTCATACCAACTATTATTAAAAGAAAACCAATAATAAAAAAATAACCTTCAATCCTTGTAAATAAAAAATGAAGATACTCCCCAAAACTATAACCAAATGCAAATAAATTAAAATATAAAATATAAAAAAAGAAACCGATTGTCATAAAACAAAGACCAATAAAGCAATAGAAAAATCGTTTCATAATAAATTATATGGTTATTCTAATTTTAGTATACGAAGAAGAAAAAAAAATATGTAAAAAAGATTATGACTCATCTTTTGAATCATAATCTTCTAATTGTTGTACTTCTACTCGATTAATACTATCAAATTTCTTAGAAATCTTTTCAGTTGTAATAGAGACATTCTCAACATCCTTATTAACCGTTTGAATACTTCTAGCAAGTTTATCCCAACGTTCACGATATCGAGCAAACTCAAGCCCTAACTTATTTAATTCTTCATGAATAACAGAAGTATATTTGTCTCTTTCCATATTCTTAATAATCATTTCAATAACAGTTAATGTGGAAATTAAAGTAGTAGGACTAGTAATCCAAACTCTTTTCTTATAAGCATATTCAATAATATCTGTATGATAAGCATTAACTTCAGCAAAAATTGCTTCAGCTGGTAAAAATAAAATTGCTTGATCTGCAGTCTCACCAGGAATAATGTATTTACTACTGATTGCATCAATATGCTTCTTCATATCTTGCTTAAACATTTTTTCATAATTTTCACGCATATCCGGTGATAACTTTTTATCTACCATCATTTGATAATGTTCTAATGGAAATTTAGAGTCAATAGCAATTGTTCCAAGCGGTTCTGGAGCAAACAAGACACAGTCTGCAATTACTCCTGTACTTAAAGTATATTGTAAACGATAAATGGAATCATTTCTTTCACCAAACACACTAGTTAAAATATGCTTTAAATTAACTTCTCCAAAAATCCCCCTAGTCTTTTTATCAGTCAAAATACTTTGTAAGCTAACGATATCAGTAGATAAAGTTTCAATTTTCTTTTGAGCCTCATCAATTTTTGAAAGTCTTTCAATTACATTCATAAAAGTTTTATTTGTCTTTTCAAAATTTTGATCCAAACGCTCATTAACTTTTTCATTAACCGCTAATAAACGACGTTCAACTTGTTCATTCAACTTAGAAAAATCTTGATTTAAATTACGTGATAAATCACTTTTAAAATCGCCCATTTCCTTCATCATATTAACTTCAAGTCTACCCAAACGCTCTGTAATATTACTTTCATTAATATTCTTAAATAAAGAAACAACAACTAAAATTAAAATAATAACCAATAATCCTAAAATAATATAATCCACTAAAAAACCTCCTAATCCAAATTCATCTTCTTATTAACAATCTTAGATAAAATATAAGCTACAACTAACATTAAAGAAACAATAATAATCGTATTAATATCAGTAACACTTTCAATCAAACTTTTACCAACATATCCCCAGAAAATAAGCATAAAAATTTTACCCAAAAAAATAGAAGCTAAAAATTTTTTCCTACTAACATGAGCAATACCACAAATAATATTAACTAAAAACGCAGGTGTAAATGGTAAAGCAACAATTAAAACTAAATTAGAAAAAGAAATTTTCTGAAATTTTGAAATGGCCCCTTCCACTTTCTTCAAAGTTTTATCTGACAAAAACTTATGTAATAACTTATCTGATAAAAAAGAAAAAAAGATATAAGAAAGAAAACATCCTGTACAAGTAGCAATCCACGATAAAAATATACCAAAAATCCCCCCAAAAGCATTTACATTTAAAGCAACAAATACACCAAGTGGTAAAATTGGTAAAAAAGATTCTAATAAAACCAATAAAAAGCCAAAGAAAAAACCACCAGAACTAATAAATTCAGTACAATAATCAACAAAAGAATAAATTGCTTCCACTGGCATCACCTATTATTATTATAGTACAAATTTTCTATCTTAACAAGTAATTACGGTAACCTCCTATAATAGAAAAAGTATGATAACCCATTTGATTTAATCGTCTAGAAATATCATCACTAATATAACCATAATCACAATACAAATAATATACCTTATTTCTATCCAAATACTTAGAAGTATGATATAAAAGTTCATTACTATAAATATGAATAGCAGAAGGAATATGACCTTTGATATAACTACTCTCATCTCGAATATCTATTAAATTACCAGTTACAAAATGTGAAAAAGCCTCCTCAAAAGAAATTTTCATAATATATCACCCACTATAAAATATGAAAAAAAAGAATCTATCATCATAATAGATTCCTATTTAATTTTATATGGTTTATTTAAAGTTCCTTTACCACTCTTAAGTAATACATTACCATCCAAAACTACAACTGGTCTAGGATACATATAACTAGATGTCCTTTCATTTTCAGCAACACCACTAGTACTAACACCATAAGCTTCATTAGTAGTACCATTAACAGCAGTTCCTAACCACCATTTATAATCAGTTACTAAATAATTATAATTTTGACATGAATAATCAACAATTGTCTTACAATTTGGATCAATACTTCCTAACATGAAATCAGCAGCAGTCAATAAACCAATTTTTTGATCTTCATAAACTTCTGCACATTCAACAGAATTATCTAAAGTGGTATCATTCGTATTTCTTTTACCTACACACATATCAAAAGATACTAATTTAGTACGATCATTATCACTTAAAATTGTTTTATATTCATCATTAGTCTTATAAAGTTCTTGCAATGCATCTTTAATACGACTAGTAGAATATGTATTATTTCCAGTATTATAACCAACTTGCGTATTATAACGATCATCCCAAGGAACAGATTCAGACATATCACCTGCTAAAACCAACATAATATCGTCATTTTCAGTAACTTTAACAATTCTCCACAATGAAGTATCTAACTGTAAATAATTATTGACATTCTCACCACGGTATACATAAGTATCTCCTACTTCATATAATCCATATCCTTCACTAACAACATCCTTAGTAATTGCCTCACGTAAAGTTTGTGTAATATAACTTTCACCACAATCCAAACGTGGAATATATAAATAACCATCACCATTAGTCTGTACAGCAACAGAGCCAGTACAACTTAACTCTTCACCTGTATATTCAGTCATTGGTTTCATATATTCAGAAGCTACCAAAGTATCAACATCAATTTCAACACGTTGATTTTCATTTTGTGGTAAACGATTAGGATGATCTTCAAAATAATTTTCTGCAGCCGAAGTCATCACTTTCTCAATTTGATCATAAGAATAAGTTTTATTAGAAAATGCAGAAACTAAAAATAATACAATTCCAATAACAACAGCACCTACAAGAATAATAGCCCCTAACATTAACAATTTCTTTTTTAAATCATCATTACCACCATTTTTAGATGACTTTTTTTCTTCATTGGTATCAATAGCATTAAAACTACCTATTTTAAAACTTGAACCCATAAATATACCTCCTAATTATCAAAGAAATCATCAAAGAATTCATCATCATCTTCATCATCATCCAAAATCAAATCATTACTAATATCTTTTGGAGTTGAAGAAACATTATGAGATGGTGTTTCTGATTTAACACTAGAAGAATTACTTTGTTCTTTCTCATTATCTTTATTTACAACTTCACTCTTTGAAGCTTCAACACTTGGTTTATCTGGAACAGGAACATTAGATTTAGTTGTAGGTACAGTTGTATTAGTCTTACTCTTTTCTGCATTTTCTTGTTCTTCTTTTTCAAGTTCAGCAATTTTAGCATCTATTTTACGTACCAATTCATCAACATCAAAACCTAAATCATCATTAGAATTTTTATTTGCCAAATTATTATTAGAATTAGAACTTACAACTCCATCGCTAGAAGCCGCAACATTTGGTTTAGGAAATCCTGGATACATAGACTGTGTATTATCCTGTGGAAGTGAATTCTTCGGTGCAAATGGATTAACAGCAGTCATCGGAGCAAAACTATCAGATGGCTTTGCAGTGCTTTCAGGACGTGGAGAAAATGGATTAGTAGAAGGACTAGCAGGAACATTAGAACCTCCAGTTGGTGCAAATGGATTCCTTGCCATACCCGCATTTGGAGAACTTGGTGCAAATGGATTTCTTGCAGGAGCTACTCCTGCATTAGGTGTAAAAGGATTCCTTGCTCCACCCATTGGAGGAAAAGCACCTCCTCCAAACATTTCATTACCACCAACATTTGAATTATTATCTGCAGAATTCATCATTTCTAACAACTTTTTCTTTTTCTGAGACTTAACAAATTCCTTAATATCAAAAGTATGAACTTCAACTTTTTGACGTGTTGGATAAGTAGCTTTTGGATATTTATGTCCCCAATCCAACTTAAAATATGGTGTAAACTTAGTCTTAAATGGTTGTTTTCTCATTCTTAAAATAATAACTTCAAACTGTTTCATACGTTGCAAATCAGAAACAGTAACAAGTGGTGTAGAAGCTGTTTTATCATCCTTTTTAGATTTAACTTCACCACACATTTTTGAAATTTCTTCCAAAGCCTTCAACTCAGTAGTAATCAAATAAATAATATTACCACAGTTACCACGAATTGTTTCAGCATTTTCCTTACCATATACTTGATCAAGTTGAGCAAAGTTCTGAATAATCATAGTAAAACGAATTGCTCTTGAACGAGCTGCAGTAATCATTGTAGTAACATCCTTTAATGGTGGCATATTAGCAAACTCATCCAATAAGAAATTAGTACGAACAGGTAACTTACCACCATGTTCCTGTGCAACACCAATCAAAGTTTCATAAATCTGTTTCAATAAAATAGTAACTAAAGAATGATAAGTCTTCTTTTCATCTTGAATAACGATAAATACAGCCGTAGGTCTTTGACCAATACTTGATAAATCGATATCACTATGAGAAAGCATTTCACTTAAATTCTCACGAGAAGCAAATAATTTAACTTTTTGTTTAAATACAGATAAAATAGAACCCTTTGTTTCAGAAGGTGCCATAATCGTACTAGAAGCATTAATAGCCGCAGGACTAGCCGGATCTTTAGCAGCAAAATACTCTTTAATATAAGTACTACCACCAAATTTTTCCTCACCTACTGTAGTTGCAAGTGAAATACTATTAATATTAATTTCATCTTCTTTAGCGTCCTCAAATAAACCTAAAGCAACTCCTGAAAAATAGTCAGCAGAAGTTTTCTCCCAGAAAGGATCGGCATTATTATTAGATTCATCATACAAAATATTCATAGCTAAGTCATCAAGTAACTCAATTGCTTTATCCTGATTACCAGACTTATACATTTGATAAGGTAAAGACATTGGATTCCAAGCATTACCATTTTGAGGATCACGGAAATTCAATAATAAAATCTGATAACCACGAGAACGTAACATATTACTTGTTTTTTCATAAATCTCACCCTTAGGGTCAGTAATAATCATTGACTCGCGAGCTTTTGCTAAACTATGAACAAGAGGTAAAATTACAGTCTGAGTTTTACCAGAACCAGTAGCACCAATTACCAAAGAATGGTACTCACTATTATCAACCCACATTTCTTTCTCATTTAAAATAAGAGGAACTCCAGCCGCTTTGGCATCTTCTTGTTGAATCTCTACACGTTCCAATTCTTCTTTAATTTCTTTTTCTTTTGCCCATCTAGAGTAACCTTTATCCTTTTTATCAGTAGTAATACCAAAACCTTTTTCACGTTCAAAAAAGTAAGAACTTACACTAACTAACAAACCACCTAATGCTAAAAAATAAAAAGTAATAGTAGCTGCAATATATTCTTTTCCAAAAGCAGGAAAAGGATTAAATCCAAATAGATGTCCTTCAGTAGCAACACAAGATACATTTAGAACACCAATACAGACAATATATAATAAAAATATTGCAAATATGACAAACATCAAAATATCATCAGGATCAGCTCTAAATTTAAATTTCATAAGATTACTCCCTTTCGCAAAATATTATAACATCAAAATATCATAACGTCATTAATTATTAATTAGAAATTACAATTTTAAATGCATTATCTTCATATTCGTATAGCATAGCAACAGGGGTTTGATTACTATACTTAGCACATGAAACAATAAGCTCATTATCACTATCATTATCAAAATCACCAACAGTGTATAATTCAGGCTTACATCCATTAACACCGTCATTTTTATCTACATCTTCATATAAAATAGAAATCTTATTATCATCAACCATAAATACAAAAGAAAAATAAGTATCAGGGAAAAAGTCCATAGCAAAGACATTACTAATAACATAAAACTCTTCCTCTTCCCCATCTTTATCAAAATCTAAAGTAGAAACAGTAGCTAATGTATATTGAGAATTACTATCAAGTCCATATTGTTCTAAAACTTGTTTAGGGTAAGTAAAATCAGTGATATCTTCAGAATCAAAAGGAATAATATTCATATCATAATCAGCATCATAAGCAAATAACTTTCCTGAATAATTAATAGGATTTCTATCTTTATCAAATAGATACCATTGATCATCATACCACATTAAATAATTACCAAAATATTCATCATCAACATACGTTTTAAATGTTTTCCAGTTTAATTTTGAAAACATACTAGGTGTAGAATAATAAGTCCAATTACGTGACATATAATCAAATGCAGCAGTATTACCTACAATAAGAGTAGCAGATGCTTCTCTTTCTTTCGTTTCAGTAACACCAAAGCTAACATACATTACCCCAGCATAAATCGCTAAAATAACAATTAAAACAATATATCTAAACCTACCCTTTTTCATACTTTTATCTCCTATTATACAACTTTAAAATATGCTAACTGACTTGTATTATGCCAATCGTATTGCTGCCATAAATTAGTAGATTGACTAGCAGGATCCATCATTAAAACAGTATTACCATTAATACCATCAATTGCTACCCAGTGTTGACCAGTATTTCCTTTTACTTCAGCAACAACATAGTAACCTTGATTAAGTAAATTCTGAATAGCTTGTAATTTTTGTGATTGAGATTGTCCAGAAACATAAACTTTATTAACATATTGGAAATTAGGAGCTACTTTACTAACAGATCCCCAAACAAAGTTAGCACCTTGGAATCCACCTACTTGATTAAGTTTTTGAACAAAAGTACCTGGATTAAAATCACCATCCACATTTACTGCAACTCCACTTTTAGCAATCAACATAGAAACAGAAGTAACCAAACATCCAACACCACCGATAGTAGAGCTTGTATTTCCAATCGTTATAGATGCCCATGCTGGATCAGCTTGTTTCCATCCTGAATAAGGACCTGTACTACCAGTACTAGAGCAACCACTACCAGAACCAGTATTACAACTCATTTTATCAATATCCGTTGCATCTCCATATACTTGCATCAAAATCTGCTTATAATTTAATCCTTGATTTGCCAAAGAAATAAATCGGTTTTGAATAGCAGAAGCATAATTAGCATAAACAATATTTCCTTGATCATTAACTAAAACTTCACCCATTGTCTCATTAGCTAGTGTTCTCATTTGATGGTCAGAAGGTAACGGATCTTTTAATTTAACAGCATAATCTATGCCACTTCGAACAGTACCATACTGTTCACCATCGTTCATAGCAGAGCATCCTAAATTAGGATTACAATAAACTTGATCTGCAACACAAGAAGATAATTGCAAAATCCATTGACCATTTTCTTGTTCTAACTTTTTACCATTTCCATTTCCCATAGCAGTAGGTCTTGCTAAAGAAAAGCTTCTAGCAGCAACCATTTGAGCCTTGATTGCTTCAGCTGGAGCACTAGGACCAATTTCTTGATAAGCAACACCTAAAACATATTGTTCAAAAGGAACTAACTCTTCTCCCTCTAGAGGTTGCGTCCAACTTCCACTTCCATAAGGACTAGCACATTGCATCAGGCGAACTTGCAAATCAGTAATAGACATAGAATTACTAACATTTCCCATGCTAGAAATATAAAAACCTTTTATTTCATAAACACAAGAACCTAAACTAGCACAATTAGAAGCTGTTGCTCCAATCAAACTAAAATAGTCATCATAATATTCAATTACTTCATCCGCCATAGTTTCATATAAACTTTGGCTTTTTCCTGGCAAATATCTAGGAAAAATATCACTTATTAAATTGCTCTTAAAAGTCTCTTCAGAAAAACTATTACCAGAAAACATAGCATTAGCAATATCGGTAATGACACCATTGGTCATGTCATTATAAGAAAGTCCAGCTCCATGTTGATTCAGTATAGCATAAACTGCCGAAACATAAACAGCATCAAAAGATTTTCCTTGAGCTTGAAAACTGTTTTTAACCCCGGCAACACGTTCAAAAAAAGCACGTGCCTCAGGATCACTAGAATCATATTCAACATCACCCGTTGCTCCACCAGTAGCAGAACTTACACCAAATGCATCATCATAACTAGTAATAACTCCACTTCCTTGAGCAATAGCCAAGAAAACCATAACAATCAATAAACCACCAACTGCAAAAGCACCAACAGCCAATTTGGCAGGAGTCATTAAACCAGAACCACTAAACATTCCGGAAGAATCTGATTTATTGTCCTTATCATTATTATTATCATTACCTAAAAAATTAGGTCTAGAACGAGATGGTCTATCTAAAACGCTATCTCCCCCAGAACCAGGACTAGACTGGCTATTCATTCCATTATTATGATTTGGAGCACCAGCAGAACCATTCGGAATATTACCTGCTCCCCCCGAAGCATTTCCACCACCAGGTTGACTAGTTGCTACATCTGTTGCCTTATTTGCAACATCCAAAGCCTTACTATCATTCAATTTTGAAAGTGGCTTACGTAAAAGAGGATTTCTTGCTGCCACATTACCAAGCTGCTGACCAATTTTAGATTTGCCAATAGCATCTCCTACTTTGGCACCAACTTTTGCACCAGCTGCTCCACCAAAATAAGCTCCAACAGCAGCTCCAGCAGTTTTTCCTGCCTTTTGAACACCCTCTTTAGCTGATTCTTTTTCATGCTCTTTTTTTGCTTGTCGTTGAGATTGATAACTTTCAGGCTGTTCAGTGCCAGCCTGCTGGTTATTCTTATGATCATTTTCATTTACTGGCACAAAACATCACCACCTAAATCTTACTACTAAAAACCTCCACCAGAGCCAAAGGAATCTAATTCCTCTTTTGTAACAGCAACATTAATACGCATACGCCTGTTACCACAAACAAATAACGCTTCACCCTGTGAATATCTTTTTATACTTTCTTTTTCACTATCATTCAAGTCAATTAATAAACTTAAATCCTCAACAGCTTGTTTTCTAAGTCCCATGACCAAATAGTAAGAAGCATTATCAAAAATTGCTTTACCATGCATAATAACACCAGGATCTGCAAAGTCACTTGGCTGTTGTGTAATGATAATAGTACCCGTATTATACTTACGTGCACGTCTTTGTACTTGAGCCAAGAACTCAGCACCAAGCTTATTATTAGATCCAAGTAAAACATGGGCCTCATCAACCATCAAAATAGTATCTACATTAAAGTCCAAACAAAGTCCCCATGCATATTTCAAAACATTAAAGAACAAAGCATCACGAATATTAGAATCTGTATTCATTAACTCTTTAATATTAAATACCATAAAATCACTATCTCGACGAATTGTAGTATGTCCGTCAAAATAGAAACGTAATTCTTTTGTAATAGGACGAATCTTTAACTCTAATCGCTCCATTACTTCTTTTTCTTTCGTTTGTTCCGTCATAGACATTAAACGTCCTTTAATCGTTGCATAAACATCAGAAAAAGTTGGATAATCATTAGAAGTAAATCCAGAAAAATCTGTATTAAAATCAATACCAAAACGTTTATAAGTATCTTGAGCAACATCACTAAACATTGTCAAAACATCTTCTTCAATCGTTGGATCATAATAAGTTAGAAATGCTTTTAAAAATTGTAAAGTACGAGTTAAAACAGTATAACCCAATCCTTGTTTAATCTCTTCTTCATCAGCGTCAATAACTATTTCAAGTGGATTAATCATACCAAACTCTCCACCCTTACCAATATCAATAGTATCTCCACCATAAGTCTGAGTAATTTCACGTAACTCATCTTCAGGGTCGATTGCAACAATTTGACAACCATTACGAATATGAGTACGAAGTAAAACTTTCGCAGCCGTTGATTTACCTGAACCAGATGTACCAAGAATAATCATATTGGCATTATTACGGTTATTTTCTTTACGAATTTTATATAAAAATTGATTAAATAAAATAACACCACCAGAGAAATCTACACCAAGTAAAGTAGAAAGTCCTGGATCTTTAATACTATCAAAAATAAATGGATACATAGCTGCAATCGTAACAGATGGTATTGGTGTACCAATTCTCTGCTCTACATCTTGAGGTGGGAAAATTGGTAAAATACTCTTCAAAACTTTTTCTTGTTCAAAACGTAAAGAAATAGCTTTTAATTCCATAGCATCCAAATAGTTTTTAACATTAACCTTCTTCAACTCTAATTCTTCTTTAGTATCAGCAGTAATCATAATATGCATTTGAAAATCGAAGATACGAGCCTGACTACCAGCAAGCATAGAAGTAAAATATTCCAAACTCTCAGCATCTTGACGATATCTTTCACGTAAAGTTTGATCACGTTCATGTTGATACTTTTCCTTTAAATCAGCAACCTGTCTATTTAACATTTTAGACATAGTTTGAAAAGGTACAGGAATATGTTTAATAACAACCTTAATACCTGGCATATTAGTCAAAGAAGATAAATAACCAGGAGAAATATATTTAGGATAAGAAACAACAGTTAAAATTGTTGCATACTTATCACTAATAAAGAAATCACTAGGATTAAAACTAAGCCCCTTAGGAGCAAGCTGACTTCTTAAACTTGTACTCATACAGGCATCACCGTCCCAAACTCAGTAGTTTTACCACCATTCAAGAAATTATCTAGAATAACTCTCAAATCATCATTCGTTGTTTGTGATGCATTTAAACCACAACTTGCAAGACCTTGAATTAACATACGAACTTTCTTCTGAACTATATTAGGATCCTTTTCCTTAAATAAGAAATAATACTCTGTATCAACAATATTATTATTAATAAATGTATTTCCCTTATCAATATCTTGCATAATCAACTTACGTATAGCAGGAGAAGATGTTTCATTATATAAAAGTTGCAACTGTGACATATATACAGAAATATCAACAGGTCTATCCGCAACTACTAACCAAAACTCAAAATCAATCATATTATAAAAATTCTTTAAACTAATCAATACATTGTCTTGAGCTTGAGCATCCAAAATAAAGATATTACGTGGAGCTATTTTAACACCCGAAACCTTTAAATTATCATAAGTAACAATCATACCATTTTGAATTGATTTAACAGGGATCCAATTCTCAGTATAATTACTTCCTGCGATTTTCTTTTTCATTCATGAAACACCAACCTTTCCAATGATACGTCTGAGGAGTAGTAAAAAAATCATACATTTCCATAATAATATTCAAAATATTATGATAATAAGGAACAGGCATAACCAAAAAACCACATATAACAGCAGGACTAACAACTGCAATTGTTACCCATGTATTACTAAGTGGCATAAATGCCAAAAGTATAACAGTTACCATAACTCCCGTTAAAAATAATACTAAATCGAAAGGACGAAATAATCCTAAGATTAATTGTCCTTTCTTTGTATTAGCAGGTATTAAATATTGATTCACTATATATCACACTCTCTTTCATACTATGGTCCAGGAGGAGGTCCACCAGGGCCACCGCCAGGGCCATTATGACTACTACCAAACGTAGAATCATCAGTTGTACCAGTGAAACTATCAAGATTTCTCTTATGGCCAGAAATAGTACCAAGAATTTCTTCATCAGAAGGCGGAGAAGGAGTAAGTGTAGCTGCACCACCAACACTAAATGGATTTTCATTAGCAGCAATAGGTGAACGATATGTTCCATTAGCCCCTCTAGCACTATATTTATTCTCACGTTTATCAGAAATACGAGGACCAACACCCATTTGACCTCTATCTTTATCCATTTTATCATATTTAGATTTAGCAATTGTAGCCTTAGTTTGATAATCATCATATAATTTATAAGCTTCTTGATAGGCACTCATTGCCTGATCTCTTTCAGCCTGAGTAGCATTAGGACCAAGGCTAGATAATTTTTGTTGAGCAAAATCCAATTGTTGTTTAGCATTACTAGCTTGAGCCTGCCTATATTTATAAAGATATTCAGCATCAGCTACATCCTGATTACCTATTCCCATCATCTTAGCACGTCTTTCACGAGTTGAATAATTTAAGTGATCTAGAGTTCTGCCCCAAATACCACCACGTGCATCTTTATCACCAGTACGAATTTTAGCCATCAAATCACTATTCTGACTCCAAGCTGCTCCTAATGGAACTGGTTTTCCCTGAGCTTGTCCTTTAACTGCAGCATCAGTACCATTCATAGCACCCATTGCAAAACCAGCAAGGCCACCACCGCCTGCGGCCATAGCAGCACCACCTAAGATACCACTAAGCCCAACATTAGACATTCCAGCTCCTTTAAGTCCAAGCGCATCCTTAATAAACTTAGGTGCCATCTTAGCAAAGAAGAATAAACCTAACATAATGAAGATAAATGAAATAATACCAACCATTCCACCAGCTTCATCAATGATAACACCATTAATAATCATATCTTGAATAATAAATAAAACAAAATAAACAATTGCTAAACGTAGGAATAAATCTAAATAAGTAGAAGTCAATGCTTTTACCCAGGAAGAAAACATTCCTCCATCTTTCGATGACTTTGGTTCAATATAACTAATAACTGGAATTGGAGCAATCAATCTTAATATAGCAAGCTTGATTGATCGAATCGCAATATCTATAGTAAATCCAATCATAATAATCAAGAAAATAATACCAACGATACAAGCTGCTAACCAGTTAAAAGCAAACACATATCTTGTATTAGAAGTAAATAATCCAACAATAGGAATCCAAGAAACAGAATTTCCTAATGAAGATAACCAACTATCATTCAATTCACAATCAGCAGTTAAAAATTCCCAACTCAATAAGGTAGTAGGATCAACGTCCAATTGAGTATAAGTATTAATTGCTGCTTCTCCTTGATCATCTAAAGTCTCATTACAATACCAATTTTCTCTTTTCGTCTCATCATCATTTTCTCTAGCTTCTGTTGGCTTTAAATTAATCCTCAAGAAAGCTTTTAAAATTGTAGAAGAGAAAATACGTGATGACTGAGCCAGTTTATCTTTCTGAGTTCCGTTTGCCGCATCATTTGACTCATCTACCCCCGTGGCATTGTCCGTCGTTCCCAATATCAAACGCCCCAAAGTATTATTGGACAAAATTCTATCTTGTAATGAATACAAAGTACCAAATAACAAACCATTATTATTAAGATACTTTTCAAAAGAATTAGCATTTTGAACATCTGGCACATTAATAGGTACCAAAACCGTTAACAATGCAAGAGCAACAATTACCCTCGTAATAAAGTTACCAAAACCTTCTTTTGGATTCATAAATTGATCTGGATTCATAATACCTTGCAAAATAGTAACCGCAAGTTTGAAAACCATAAAAACGCCAATAATAAGTTGAATTCGACCATAAAAATTCTTTATAGTCTCAGACTCAAATAATTGAGCACTAGCAACGTTAAAAAATATCTGATACATAATTGCTAATAAGAAATAAACACCATAATTTAACAACTGCATCAATAAACGTCCTAAATCACCCAAAGTATTAGCATTAGAGTTATCAGTCATCGAGTATCACCTACCTTTTTTAACTTAAAGCACAAATTTGATCTGTTGTAATACCAAAAATATTTAGTAATACACTAACTAGTGTAGGTATTAAGAATAATGCAACAGCTAAAATTAAACGAATAACAAGTTTTTTCTCTGCTTTCTTCATATTATCATCATCACTAGCTACAATAGCTTTTGCAAAATCCAAACTACTTAAAATAACAACCAAAATTGGGCCTAAAATTTTAACATAATTTAATATTTGTTGTAATAACCAAGCAACAGATTCTTCATCTTGAGTGCTACCTAAAAGTGAATTACAATCTTGAACATCATCAGAAAAGTCAAAATCATCTTTTAAATCATCAGTAGTCAATTCAGAATCAGGTTTAGAATAACTCTCACTACCATGACCAGAAGAAGAACCTGAAGAATTAGAACTATTATCAGTAGGTTCTCCAAATGCACCAGAAGCATATTTAGAACCAAACTGTTGACCATCGCTTGTACTTAATTCATCATTTGTACAAAAACTAGATCCTCTAGATAATTCATAAGAATATCCACCATTACTAGAAGTTACACAACGATAAATTTGTGAAGGACAGCTAGCCTTAGAATTAGAAAAAACAGAATTAAGTAAAGAATCATTTACAGTAATTGAAAATTTTTCTCCTGCAACAGTTCCAGAAATCGCCTTATTGACAGAAACAAAATTCTTACCATCTACACTCCACTCTTTGCTACCATCAGAAAACAAACGGAAAGTAGGATAAACATAACTTTGTCTACTATAAAATCCCATACTAGAACCAGTACAAGTAGATACGACTTTTTTTGACTTAACACCAGAATCTTTAGCCCAACTAGAAAGTTTAGGAGAAGATGCTGTAATATTATAACAATGACCAGAACAAGAATCATTATTTAAAGGATAAGGATACACAGTAACTCCTAAATCATTTTCTTGAACATAGATAGATGGACAAGTAACAGTCGAACTACTAACTTTTGACGCATCATAAAAACTAGATGCAAAAGCATCACTATGATACCATGAAGCTCCATCTCTAGCATAAAGCGTTCCATCAGAAAATGGAAAATCAACACTACCATCAGAATATATATTGTATTTTAAAGAAATATCTTTACCATTTTGATTTGTAAACTCATAATTACAAGTCGCAACTTTATTGCCTAAAGCATTTGTATTATATGGAAAAAGTAATAATAGGCCAAAGACAAATAGTAATAAAGAAAATCTGAAACGTTTCATAATGTCACCACTCCATATATACAATTATACAGAATAAGTATATCAGAATAAAAAAAAAATAGCAATTACTTTGCTATTTAATTTAATCAAATTATTTAATACTATTCCAACAGTTAGCCCATCCTTGAGTATCAGCTTCACCGTCTCCACCTTCAGTACCAGTAGTTACTAAAGACATAATTAATGTTACTAAAGTAGTAATGAAGAAGATAGCTACAGCGTAAATACATCTCTTAATCAAACGACTTTGAGCTTGCTTAACTTCCTTTTCATCACTAGAGATAACAGCTTTACCTAAATCAATAGTACCAAAAACAATTAATAAAATAGGGATACCAATTTGAACAATTGGGAATACACCTTTTTTAATAATTCTAACAATAGGCTCTAATCCACCACAGTTGTCATCAACAGTACCAACAACTCCTATTTGAAATAAATCTAACATAATACAACTCTCCTTCATCAATATAAATAATCTTATCTTAAATCACAAAGTTTGTCAATATTACCTTCTAAATAACCCAAATATTTTTCCTGTTTCTTTCTTATTTTCCTTCTTAGAAACAAGTAGTCCCAACCTAGATAAAAAATCATCCATAATAGAATTTCTTTTTCTCTCATCTAAGGGCGGCATATTGTAAAATACTTTTGTCCTAGCTTCATATTCAAAATCAGATAAATCTTTATTAGTTAACAAACTTTGATTTAAAACAATTTTGTGTTGTTGAAGTTTAGAAAAAATATTACGATTTTTACGCATAAGTTTGTTCAACTTAATAATAGATGGTTCTAACAGATACAAGACTTCATCACAAAAAGAATCATCAGGATGATCATTTAGATCAACCAAAATAAAAGACGCTCCTGCATACTTAGTCATTGCACCTTCAATTTGATCACTAGAAATAGAAATCATATTTTTATCACTAAAATATTGAAAATCTCTTTTATTCAATTCAATAGCAATAATTGTATCACCAAAATGTGCTTTTAATTCTTTCTTTAAAATGTATACAAAAGTAGTTGCACCAGCATGTTCAGTAACGTTACGAACACCAATAATTCTTGAACCACTTTGTACTGGTTGAACAATACTATTAGAAGAATTCTCTAGTTGCTGAATATGAGCAACCTGCTTATAAGTATTTGGATGTGTTAATAAATATTTCACACCATCTACATTAGTCGTAAAATTATAAATTCCCAAAGAAACAAGCTTAGACAAAAAACTAGAGGTACATACATCAGTACCCTCTGGTAAGAAAAAAACTATTTTTTCAACATCTAGTCCCATAGCAATTGTCTGATAGGTCTTTATATTATGGAAATCTTTAACTGCAGTAACATCCAATATCATCTTATTATAAAAGAAATTTTTAAACATTTCTACAATTTCAGCTGCATCATATTCGCCAGAAATACTTTTAATAACATCTATATCCAAACTAGACAAAACATTTCGCTGTGTATTACTTATAATAACATTCATAGGAGGTCACCTCTTCTACTCAAAATGTGTTATTAACTTTGTGTCACCAGCAATTTGAAAAATTTTAAGTCCAGGCATAATATTATTGATAATTGGAATATCAATATTAATCTGAGTAACTACACGATAATATGACTGCCTTTGATGTTCATCAACACCTTCAGAAGAATTTTTTGCTTCATATTCTTTATAGCAATAGCCATGACTACACTTAAAACCATCCAAACTAAAATTAGGAGCATTATAACCAACTTGATTAATATACTCTAATATTTTTTTCTGGCACTCAGAACCCGTATCACAATTTCCTTCGTACTGTTCAAGAGAAGTAATAATGTAGTTCTTGACGCGGAATGCCTTAGTATAATTAACATTAAATGCTAAGTACCCACTTACCAATACAAGGAATACTACAATCATCGCTAAATTGACAACACCACCATAAGCGTCCCGCATCTTCTACACCTACCCTTTTTTATCTGTTATGATCAACGACAATATAAACACCTACACCAGTTTTACCATCAGCTGAAATATTTTCCCATTGCGTGTTAATAGCATTTTGAATATTTGGCCACATTAACCAAAAGAATCCAATAACTGCTGCAATAGCAATCAATGTAATAACTGTTAAGTTTAATTCACCTGTTGCTGCTTTCATGTATACATACACATCCTTTCATATTCTATATTCATTATATATTATATCAACATAATACCATTTTTACAATAAAATTTCTTTATACTTTACATATTAAACATCATCATCATAGAAATCAAAATAACTACCATCGTACCTGCACCAGTAACGACAAGCATAACCATTGTTTGACTTTCCATGTGAGCTAAACGCTCTTTATATTTTGTTTCACGAGCTTTATTTTGCAAGTTAGAAACTGTTCTTGAAAACATCATCAAACGTTCTTGCTTTCTCTCTTGAGATCCAAGTCCTAAACGATATAACAAACGCATCATACGCATAGAATCTCTAACTGGATACGTATTAGCAAATTCCATATAAGGATCAATCGTAGAATCACCAGAATTAATTCTTTCAATCAATCGACGAAGTCCAGGCTTAAAAATATCTGGAGCATCATCAATAGATTTACCCAAAGCAACGGGAACTGTATAATGCTGAATCAGAATTTCCAAACTCTTTAAATAGTATGGCAACATAACATCAATATCATGCAAATGTGCTTTATAAAAAGATTTTAAATTTTGATAAGGCATCTTAAATACAAGTGCCGCAACAACTATACAGAACACAACATTAATAAATGATAATTGATTTAAGAAAATAAATAAAAATACTATTGCAACAATAACAGCATAATAAATTCTTTTCCTAAATAGTTGATCAGGATCAACATCTTCACCGTAACGAGCATAAACTAAAAAGTTGTAATCATCTTCCCTCAAAATCTCAAAGTACTTTTCATTATCGGCTATAAATTTGTTTTTATCAATCGTATTATTATAAACTAATACAAACATAATAATAGCACCAACAACAACAATCTCTACCATTACTCAGCACCTACATTCTCGTTATAATATTTTTCACCTTTAATTAAAAAGTACGTATTAACAATTAAAACGCCATGTAATAAAACTTTTACATACCAACGTTCCAACATAACCAGATAAGTTTCACGACCTAATAGATATTGTGTTAACATAACTAATAAGTAAAGCATAATACCAAATTGTAAGAACGATTTATGGAAAGAAGCTCTTTCGATACGGTCACGATAAACACTTTCAACAAGCATATCAATATCAAGTTGCATATTATCCAAAGAATCCATAGAGTTTCTAGCACCCTCTTTTGTAATTTGTAAAAACAATTGATGCATGTTCTTTACAATATAATAAGGGTATAATTGACTCATATAACTTAAAGATTCTTCAATACTACCATTTTGATAAGCAAGTTCTATCATATGATCAACATCACTTTTAACAGGATCCTCCAAAATACCAGAATTACGAACACCCTCTAATGCCTTAACAAAAGATTGAGTAGTTGCAAATTCCATAATGGTATTAGAAGTATAAACTTGAATTTGTTCAAAAATAAATTCACTATATACACGTTTACAACGTAAATAAGATAAATACGGTATAAACATAATAACTACAACAATATACACCAAAGAAACAAATAAGTTATAGAAATACAAATAACTAACTACACCAGCAAATGCTCCCATAACCACTACTTGTATCAAATATTGTCTAGGAGTATATTCTTGTCCTAACTCTTTTGTCTTCTCTCTAACGACTTTAAAAGAATAAGGAGCAAATTTATCATACATTTCTCGGGCTTGTGAAGTTATAAACTTACCAACGTTTTGACCTTTATAATTACGATAAAGAACAATTAGCCCAACTAATACAAATAGAAATATTAACTCTTCTATATACATAAATTCACTCCCTTCCTATTCTAAACTACCAAGAGAAGAAAAATCTACAGATGACGATGACGAAGATGTTGTAGAGTCACCCTGTGAAGCGGGAACATTAACAACAGCCGCTGTTGGAGTTTGTGCAGAAACGGTAGGAACTACCTGAGGAGTAGCCTCAACATTTACTGTAGGCTCTAATGGTGTAGTATTCACTGGAGTAATAGAAGGAGTAACTTCAATTTGAAGATTACTATCTACTGTCTGTGTAATTGCAGGTTGAACTGATTCTTGTTGAATAATAGGTTCAGCTGGCGTTCCTTCTCCATTATTTACAGTAGGAGAAACAGCTGGAGCACCAGAAGTTCCTTCCGCACCAGTAGAAGCATCACCATCATGATGTTCTTCTATATACTCTTCACGCTCTTCATCATTATTAAATGGCAAATCATCGCTTAAATGTTCAGTAATTGCATTAATATCAATATTCTGATTTTCTAAATATTCAATCAAATGTGGACTAGGTTTTCTCATAACTGGCTCTTGATTGAATAATTTTTGATAAATAATTCTACTTTGTGGCCTATTATTTTCATCAACATAAAATTCACATACCTCATCAACTTCACGATGGAATTTACCTAATTTTTTACTATAATAAGCCTTAATATGAACACCAATTTGAATATAACGATAAATAGTATTTAAAAATTGATTAACATCCAAATCAGTTTCCATCAAACTATACATACGATAAGGAATAGCAGAAGCCTTATCCGCATGGATAGTAGACAAAATATTATGTCCAGATGAAATAGAGTTACGAACTGCAGAAACAGCTTCTGCACTACGAACTTCGGAAAGCAAAATCCACTTTGGATTCTGACGCATACAAGTAACCAAAACATCAGTATAACTTGCTACATTATTTGTTTTCATGGCAACGATATCACGTTGAGGGAAAATCTTATCCAAGTGAAGCTCTAAAGTATCTTCAATTGTAATAATCTTCTCTTCCGTACGTGTATGAGAAGCCAAGTATTTAACAAATTCCGTTTTACCAGAACCAGTTTCACCACAGACAATAATATTACAATGTCCTTCAACACATTTTATTAAAATATCATGAATATCTTGTGTGAAATATTCATCCTTTAACAATTTATCCTTTTCCAAACGAATCTTAGCAGGAGTTTTACGAATAACCATAGCAATTCCATTAGTAGCAATAGATGGATGTACAAAGTTTAAACGTAACTCAGCAGATTCAGCATCCAAAAAAGGTTTAGCATTATTGAAAGTCGTTCCCATAACATTGGAACATTGAAAGGCCAACTTTTCAATAAACTCAGGAGTTAACCCTTGAACCTCTACTCTAAGAGATCCTTGAGTTAGAGAACGTACCCAAATCTGTCCATTATTATCAAAAGAAATATCGGTAATATCATCATTATCTAATAATGGTCGTAATGGTCCGAAATCTAACTTATCAAAAATATTCTCGTTCATCTAACCCATCTCCTCTTTATTCTCATATCATTCTATCCCATTGATTCGTCCCAATACGTAACAGTTTCAATCCATTCACGTAAACTATCACTACTCATTTCAAGATCATCAGGTTTGTCTTGTAAACTTTCATTAGTAGGTACTGGAACAAGTTCAGAATCATAAGATTGTAAATAACTAGCTTTCTTTAATAAAATATAATATTCTTCAGGCAAAGCAAACACAATCATAGCTGGCGTTCTTTGTTCATCCAAATTAGAGAAAACAGGTTGTCCAGATGAATCTTTAACAGCCAAGACCTTAACATTTTCAAGGAATTTACCATATTGCATTAACTCTCTATTATCAGCGCTAGTAGCAACGTCACCTTCTACTTGTTTACGAGTAATTCTCAAATAAATATCAATATAATTTCCTGGATAAATAGAGTTACCATATGTAGACTCAATATCAACAGGCATATTATATAAAACATAACCTTTTGGATAATCCAAAATAATATTAGCAGGCAATTGTTCTTTCTCAACTACTTGTCTACTATAAAACAAACTACCTTCAGGAATTAAAGTATCTGCATTAGAATACTTATCAATAACATCAGCTTGATTTCTAATAACATCTCCCTCAAGCATTGATGGAGGGACTTCCATAGTCCCTACCATTTCTGAAGTAATTTGAGTACCAGGATTAATTTGTTGTGTTGCATAAGGTACTGAAATTGGATTTACAGCTGCTTGAACTCTCATATTGTAAGCAATATATAAAACTAAGACAGCAACTACAACACCAACAACAGTTACAGTATTTTTATTTGATAAAAATTTCTTTAGTGCATTACCCATTTAATCCTCTCCTTCCTTTTTATTCAGTTTCTGCTTTACCAAGATCACTCTTAGGATCTTTTATTTGATTTGTTGTACTTTGATCATAATCATATGTATTTTCCAAAATAGCATCAAGTTGAGTTGACATTTCCAAGTTTTCATTATCAAAACTTAAAACTGTAGCAGAATCAACTTTAACACTAACTTTAGGAGGAACTTCATTTATATCATAAAATGAAATTCGATAGTTTCTAGTTGTATCAATAGAATCCGCAAATCTTCTAACAAAGCTTTCAACAAACTTTTCTTTATCAATACGAAGCAAACCATTTTCACGATAATATTTAACATCAATCGCATCAACCATCGCAGCTTCAGAGGTTTCCTTCACCAGGTAGTAATCTAACTCACTACCTGATGAATAATTGGAAATAATATTAATCATTAATAAGGTTGCTAAACTCAAAATAATGATACCTACAGTTAACATCGCTTTATTCATAAGTTATTATTCCCCCTCTCCTACATTATTAACACCTAACATTTGATTACGGCTCATAATAGTCTTAACATTTCCACCTAAATCATCAAGCAAATCACTTCGATATGAAGTAACACCATGATAAATACCAGTAGAGCCACCATAATCAGTATAAGAAGACTTACCAGAGTTAAATTCACGAACTTCTTTCAACGTATTCGTATCCAAAGTAATTTCATAATCTTTATATTTATCTGTATAGATTGAATTACCACGATTTTGAATTGTATCAATCAAAGATAATGGATTAATCTTATAATCAGGATTCTTTTGTTGTAATGAAGTTAAAATAGATGCATCATCATCAGTCATTTGCATTGACCAGTTATATCCAGGTTGACGTCCAGCAGAACTAATCTTACTAGCATTTTCACTAGTTGTCTTATCGCTCTCAGGGAATAAATTACTCAAATTAACAATTCTAAATGCATAATCTCGAGTAGATACAGTAGTTTCATCATCATCACATGGTGGATCTTCACATACAGGAGTACTACAACATCCACTTTCATCAGGAACACATTCTTCATTTCTCAATGCGTAGAAACAACTAATATTAAAGTTCCATCCAAAGTATCCAAAGTCAGTCGTTGTTGCTTTAATATTTTGATTGTTATTAACCTCTGATTCAATTTGAGATTCTGAATAACAAGACTTATTGTCTAATTCACTCCATTCCCACCACTTAGTATTAACACTTTGTGCATCTAATGGGATACAGAATTTATCTTCTTTATACTTCCAAGCATTTTCATTAGAAGGTTTCTTATATACAATTGCACCAGTTTTATTATTAATCCATGTACCAGGGAAACTCCAAGCAGCTTGATACCAATTCTTAGCACTTGCATCGTCATAACATCCAGCATAACCATCTTGGTTTTCTTCAGGATTAATAGTTAATTCAGGAATAAAGATTTCTGTACCACTAGGTGATGGAACAGTTCCCTCTCCATGACTTGGTAATGTAGCATCACTAACGCCAGAACTTTCTAATGGGAATGCTTTTGTTTGAGAAACACCTTTACCATCAGTATAATTAACACTAATAGTAAAATGAGCAGTCTTAGTAGTACAACTTGCAGCAGCAGTACATGTTGCAATTGCTTGATTATACTTCTCTAAGTTATTAATTGTATCTTGTGCAGCATCTTCATCATTTAAATATGATTGTTTAGAGCATCCAGACCAATAACATGGATCCTGGCATAATGAATTATAGAAGTTTTGACGTTTAAAGCCATTACTATCTGGTAAGTATTTATGACGTCCTCCATTTCCAACAGATCCAGAATAGTCGTGTTCATTTTGTGTTCTAGAAGGTTCGTTTTCTTGATACCAACGACCATAAGTAGTACCATTACCTCTCCAAACAATACTGTTTCCACTCCACTCATATCTACCAGAATATCCAGGGAATGCACTAACAGGTTTTACAGTTACAATATTTTCATCATGAATTGTTAATGGATCATAACTTGCTTCATCTTCATATACTTCTTCATAACATTTACTACTACAAGCTTCACTATATTGTCCACCATCACATTCTTGAATACAAGTTGCAAAATCTTCATTTGGTCCACCTTGGTGTGTCCTACCAGGAATTCTATTACAGAATGGTGTAGGTGTACAAATAGCTGGTGGTGTTGGAGGTTGTAATTTCAATGCAGAATTACATACAACTCTACTAGTAACTCTTACCTTATATTCAAAACATAATCCTGCTTTAGAAGCAACTGGAGGTCCGTATTCAACAACAACTGATTCCTCACAAGTTCTGGTACAATTACCACCATCTGAATGACCAACTTCACCAGAAGTATAATGATAATCATAAGTAACATTCTCTACTTCTTCTTCTTTAGCATAATAGTAATCTTTATTAACATAATAATCGCTATCGGATTCTTTTAATTTCCAATCACATTTTAATCCGATAACTTCATCTGGCAAGCTTCCATCATTAACCTTGTCAGAATAATCATTACCAGCAGCTAACGCTTTCTGTTTAGCATCAATGAATGCTGCCATAAAATCTTCTCCAACACCTGGTGTAGAAGAACCATCACCTACTACTTTTTGTGTTTTAGCAATTCTAATAGCTGCAGCAATCAAAGAAGCAGTCTGTTCCTCAGTATAATTGAAAGAAACTTGCCCAGGAGTTACACAATAAGACATAATACTGTCATAAGTAGTTTTTTGATCTGCGTTAGCAACAGCATAATTGTATTGTTCAATATCACTTTTACTAACCCCTGCTCCATCAAAAACAGATTTATAATTTGAATAACCTTCACCAGTTCTAAAAACACTACAAATTCCATTGTAATTTGTATTATCAACTTGTCCACGTTCAGGTTTAATTGGATTTAATTGTAGTTCAACATCCATTTCATAAGTTCCAACTTTTTGTCCAGAATCATCTGCAGATGCAGAATCATAAGCCAAACATTTTTCATCAGATTCGGCAACTACGAAATGAATTGTTACAGTACCATCAGCTCCACTTGCAATAGAAATTTTCATTGGATTATTCTCTGATAAATTTCCCATTGAAAGCGGATCAGAAGTAATCAAACTACCAACACTAACGCTATTACCGTCATCATTAACAGCAGATACGCTTGTAGCCTTAAAAGTACCATTATTTACTGAAATAGTAGCTTGTGTACCAGATGAATTATACTCTACACCAGCACCATAGTAAGAAGACATTTCATCAGGATCATCACACTGTTTACCATCCGTAGTTGGAGCAATAGTTTCGTTTTTAGAAACTTCTGCTACTTCCGAAGTTTTAAATACACTTCGAAAACCAACAAAAGCAACAAAAACTAAAGCAAGAAATAAAACCCCTACAATTATTCTCCTATGCTTTTTCATTGTTTTCTCCACCTTTCATAAGTTTATCTATTTCGTCATAATTACTTGTCTTTTCAACTCCGTAATTCATCTTCTTTTCACCTTTACGAACCATTCTAGCATCAATTCTAATTTCTCTTGTAGAATGAGCTCCAAATAATCTTGTACAAGTAATTAGGGAAATCAACTTATCATTTTCATTTACATCTATATCAAACTTAAAGATGCTATCTTTAAGAGAATTTTCAATATACTTTTTCATTTCACTCTTAGATAAATCTTCTCTGATAAACAAATCAGTATCCCCGTGTTCTGGGAAAGATATAGCATAAATCTTATACATATAATCTTCTCCATCAAAAGTATATTGAATATATTTATTGTCTTTGACAAAATCTAAATAAATAAATCCCATCAAAGACTCAAAACGTTGTGACTTATCATCACCGATCTTAGGATTAGCAGATAAATTCAAAATATTATGACCACTAATAGTAACTTTATTTAATAATTTATCTGAATCCACTTCATTCCAAGCAAAATTATTAGTTAAATCACTAAAATCATAACCAGGAGCATAAATAACAGGATAATCAATATTAGTACCTTGTACCCTTATCCAGCCAATTGTCTTATATTTATCCGTATCATTTTTTGCTTCTTTTGTAATCTCATCTACACGAGATTCTTCAGGATAATAATCATAGAAGATAATAAATAAAACCGCACCTAATAGACATAAAAAAGAGAGAATCCCAACTATTAGGAAACTTCTTTTTTTCTTGTCTATCAACTTCTCACTTCTTTTTCTCATAACTCATACCACCTACTTTTCAATAATATAAGGATCATCCATTGTACCTTTTCCTCGAACAATAACGCATTGTTTATCAAAGAAACCAACAGGTCTTATACCATAGTCATCATAATCATAAAGCTTTCCATACATAACAGTTCCAATTTCCGCAACTACAGCTTTGGTATTCTCTTTTTGAGAAGAATTAATAAACCAATAAGATCCTCTATCATTAACATTAAAGTCAGCAGCGGTAAACATTTCATACATATCAGGAGCTATAAATCTAGCTTTATATTTCTTGGTACTACTTTCTTCATTATATTTAATATTTCTTTTGTAAATAGGAACTTCAAATTCTTTACTTACGAAATAATCTGTTTTTACATAGTTTGGAGTAACATTATTAATTGTATAACCAACATTGCCTTTTTGTTTTGGATTATAAACTTTGGCAGTATTATCAGTATCATAATGTGTCAAAATTGGTTCACTGCCATCAAATAAACTCTGATCTGCAACTACTTTAGTTGTTCCGTCATCTTCTGGATCAATAATTCTCCATAACATACCAGAATAATAAACATACTCACCACTTTGTCTAGTATTAAGTTTATCTCCTGTCTTGGCATATTCAAAATCGCCAATAGAATATGAGTTATCTTGAGTACCATCACCAGAAACCACTAATGTATCTCCTTTAATCGTTAAAACAGGACGTACTCCAAAATTATAATTTCTATCAAAACTCATAAATGACATTGGCCATCCATAGAAAAAGTTTCTAGCAGCATAAGCATTTTTATTATCTTTATCATTTCTTACCCACGAAATACTTTGTGGGAATAAATAGTTATCACCATTTTCATCCGTTGCTAAATTATAATCTACAGCAGATAAAATAGATACTGGTGTACTCTTAGTATAAGAAGTACACTTTTTAACAGTTGCAACATTATCATCAGAAACTTTCATATCGCAATATTTAGAATCTACAACATATTTCTTAGACTCTTTTGTAATATGGTCATAATAATATTCTAACCATTCATCAATAGCATCATAGTTAACATTACTAACATCTTGTTCAGCAACAATCTTAACATTATCACCACTTAAACCAACAATTCTAAATACCATACCAGAAAAATAAATGTAATTATTTGGATTTAATCCTTGATAGACTCCAGAATCACCAGTTTCTTGTTTTACCATATTAGCAAGTCTTGATACAACTTTTACTTTTCTAACCACTTCAGATTCATTATTCAAACTATCAGTAGCTGTATAAGTAACTTCATAAGTACCTGGAACATCTGTATTAACTTTGCTAGAATCAATTTTTACATCGTCAACATTCATCTTACCATCTGTATTATCAACAACGCTTTTTACTCCAGCATCCTTATATTTAGAACCAACATCTACAGTTACTTCATCATTACCATTCAAAGTAATTTCGGGCCCTTTATGATCAACTACTGAAGAAATAACACCACATTTTAAATAAGTATAATATTTATACTCGCCATCTTCTTTTCTAACTTTTACCCAACTATCAGTAATAGAACAAGGCTTTTTAGAAAAAGGAACATAGAAATCCTCTTTTAAATAAGCTTGATCAAATAACTTCTGAATGCTTAGCGTCTTAACTCTTGTACCAGTTGGTAATTCTGATTCATTAAGTTCGTAATATCTTTTAGCAGCTTCTTCTGCTTGTTTTTCATATCCTTTAAACGTAAGTAAAGGACTTAAAACCAAAAACCAAACAAACAAAGCAATTACGATGACAACACAAGCTATTTTTAGATATTTAATAATCTTCTTATCCATAATTCTTCTCCTTATTTTAACCTATAAACATACTCTCGATTTCTCACCGTATATACCAACCGAATCTCTTTAGCATCTTGTAAACGTTGTGGAACTGAAAAATACATATAATTTCCAAAGTACTGTTTATCAACTGCATCTTTAATTGCTACAGTATGACGTTTACCTTTATTATCTATATAAACAATTTTACCATATTCCTCTGAAAAGTCAACGAATTCTTTACCACTAAATGTATCAGAAGTAAAGAAAAGTTCGAGTATCATTCTTTTGTTCGCAGCAGTTACAGGTTGCTGTGCTGAATAACACTTATCATTCTTCGGACAAAGCATCACGTTATAAGTAGTTTCTTGTAATATTCCATAACTTTCTATAGAAAAAGAAACATCCTCTCCTCCTACATTTAAAGTTTCATAATCTCGCAAAGATTTTGTTTTCTGCGTTTTAATTTCAGAAAGATTTTCAACATCCAATTTAATCTTTCTTAAATATGGAATATTATTATTAATCTCTTGATAATATAAGACAAAGCGGTCAGGATTTAAATCATTAGCAACTTTAAATATCAATAAGAATCTCGCAGACTGTCCATTATCTAATGTTAGTTTCTCATAAGTTGTTTGACCAAAATCTTGAAAAGATGTCTCATAAGTTCTATACGTCTGAGAATAATTATTTCTACCATTCATCATATGAAATCTATTAAAATTAACTTCTCTTTGTGACTGGTTGTTTGTAAGAGTAAGATCTAATATAACAAAAGCACTGTCTTTAGAAATAATTTCTCCTCGATAATCTTTATCTGTATAATAAACATGATGAATTTGAATAGAATAACCATCAGTAGGAATCACATCATCCTGTCCATAAGATTTATGAGTAATAAATACAAACTTATAAACAGAAACAACAAAAACCACAATTAAAATAGAAGCTACCGTATTACAAAGTAATTTATGTTCCTCATAAAAATACCCCAGATTTCTAAGTAATCGTTTAAAAATACGTTTAAAACTCTCTTTATCAATATTGACACTAATTTCAATTTCTTCTCTATCATCATTACTTAACTCTAAATATTCCTGATCAGACTTAAAATCAAACTTGTTTAAATCAACTCCAAAAATACGCATTAATAAAATGATAATAACAAAATATTGTGGAATCGTTCCCATAAATAACAAGTCACTAATCGCACGAATTCCAGTTGTTCCAGATCCTTCATCATATCCTGAAAATAACGTAATTGTTAATACAAAAGAAATAAATATAAAAGCATAAGTAGCAGCCGGCACAATATATAATTTCCAAGGCTTCTTTTTATGCCTTAATAAAACAATGATAGTAATAGAAAGAGCAACTAATATAATTAATACTAACAATGCCAATATACTAGCATATTTAGTAATAGGTTCATAAAATGCATCATAAGACTGTAATTCCAAAAACTCTTTAACGAAAGAACGAGTTTGCATATTTTTATAATAAATAAATGCACATAATACCAACATAAAAATATGAATACGTCTAAAATGTTTAATTAAAAATGCATATGGTTTTCTAATAATCATAAACAGGCACCCTCTATTCTTATTCTCTATCAGTATAACGTATTTTTTTTTATTTTGAAATAGTTTTTCACAAAAAAAATAAATGAAGAAAATCTTCATTTATTGAATTGCAGTAATTTCTACTTGATAAGCACCGTTTGGACTCTCTACAGTAACAATATCTCCTACTTTATGATTGAATAATGCTTGCGCAATAGGACTTTCATTTGAAATACGACTTTCAAACGGATCTGCTTCCTGACTACCAACGATTTTATATTCATCTTCCTCATCGTCATCTACATATTTAATAGTAACAGTATTTCCAATACTTACAGAGTCTGTAGAAACATCAGAAATAATAGATACATTTTCAAGCATCTTTTCTAATTGTTTAATTCTTGCTTCAATAACAGCTTGTTCATTACGAGCAGCATCATATTCTGCATTTTCTGATAAATCACCTAACGCACGAGCTTCCTTGATAGCTTGAACATTTTCAGGACGACGTACATTAATTAAATCGTCTAATTCTTTCTTTAAATTATCCAAACCCTCTTGTGTTAAATAAACTGTTTCTTTATTCTTCATAATAATATCACCTCATTATGTTTATTTTTAAACTCAACTTGCGATAGTATATCACATTTAAAAATTATATGCAAGTACTTAATTATCTAGAATTAGATTTTACATATGTAAAGCCTAGTTCTTCTTCACGAGCAGCGCCACGCATTAAAGCTGCCATTTCATCATTAGTAATACCCCCATTATCAATTTCTATAAAACCAAATGGATTTCTATTTTCTCTTTTCATTCCTTGAATATAATCCATTCGATCTGTCTTTTCTTCTGGAGTATCCCCCTCTAAATAACGATAAGCATTTGGAGAAGAATCCAAATAATCACTAACTTCTTCTTGATGGGCAATTCTTTGTTCAAATCCAGTAACCTCATCTACCTTAGAATCAAATTCTTGCTTATGACGAATAGCCCACACTAAGCCACCAATACAACAAGCCCCCGCAGCAGTAGCAACCAATACAGGTTCATTAGTAAAATGAAAAGTTGCAAGACCAGCTGCTACACCTGCAACCAAGGTAGAAGTAAATCTCGTAATTGTACCAGCAGTTTGACTACGTTTTAATTTTACTTTCTGTTCAACAGCATAACTAGCTTGTTGTGCCAAACGTTCCTCTATCTTTTGAGTATTATTGTCTTCAATAGGAATGTTATCATAAACTTCCCCATCAGCAAAAGTTAACACATAATTACCAGTCTCTTCATCTCTCTCAACGGAAGTAATATATTTACTTTTTAAATCTTCATCCTTTTTATCATAATAATAATTCATAAAATCCCCCACTTTTCATAAAGTAGCCAAATTATACCACAAAAAACAAAAAAAAGCAAGCACAACTATTGTACTTGCTTTACTTCACTAATAAATAAGTCATCTGTCATTCCCGCAATAAAATCAATCACAATACGCTCATCACTATTATTAGATAAATACTTACTAGTTTGCGAATTGATAAATATACGATAAATAATACTAGAAGTATTATGAGAACGAATATCATCCAAATACATTTGATAAATTTTATTCATCCCCTTACGATAATACTCCAACTCATCTTTAGTAATACTCTTACTATAGATATTTTCCATATTAAATTTTTTCAAAGCAAATAAAGCATGATAAATATTATCACTTATAGCAATATAAGGTTTATCTAAACTATTTTCAATAATATCTAAAATAAGAGTATTCATAATTTCACTATTGGTATTTCCTAATACATCAGTAATCTCTTTTGGTAATGCTTCTCTTTCAAATAATCCTAATTGAATAGCATCCTCAATATCTCTACCAATATAACCAATAATATCACTGATTCGAACAACGCACCCTTCTAAAGTCATTGGAGGGATATGATTAGCTTCTTTAATATCATGATAAGCATTTTTATATTGCTCTAAAAACTCTTCTTTTGTTTTAGAAACCGGTGTATACACATTAGAAAGCATCTCCCCATTATGACACATAATACCATCTAACACTTGTAATGTAAGATTTAGTCCTTCACCATGATTTTCTACTTCCATATAATATCTAACGCCCTGAATATTATGTGCAAAATATTCACCCAATTCTCTTAAAGAAATCTCATTTAACAAGGCTTCACCAGTATGCCCTAAAGGAGTATGCCCAACATCATGTCCTAAAGCAATTGCCTCAATCAAATCACAATTTAGATTAAGCGCTCTTCCAATCGTTCTAGCAACCTTACTAACCAATTGAACATGCAACATTCTCTCACTAATATGATCATTTTTCTTAAAAGAATATACTTGTGTTTTATCTGCATACCTAGTATAACTAAGTGCATGAATAATTCGATCAACATCCCTAAAAAAAGGAGCTCGTATATCATCATCAATTGAATGAAAACGAACTGCCTCACTACTTTTTGTAGCATATTTAGAGTATGTATCTTCAATCTTTAAAAAGTTATGTTTCATAACTGATAGCTGATCCATACATTATCACTCCATTAAATTACTAATTTTTTCTGCAACCTCAGAAATATCATGATTAAATTTATCTTCATCATCATCACGACGAATTACATAATCAAACCAATCATCTTCTAAAGTTATTTTCTTTTCTTGTTTTAATTTCCAATACATATCTTCACTATAAGATCTAGCATAATAAACATAATCACCTATAACAGATAAATCCTTTTTATCATAATCCATTTTACGTTCACGAATCGCTTTAATATTATAATTATCATTAGAACGAATACGAATTTTAAATACTTTAAAGCCTTGATTATGAAGCTTCTTATGTACTTCTTCATAACGATCCATATTATGTATATTATGGTCATAAACAAAAGAGATACGATGAGAAATTAAGAATGACAAACGCTCATCATTTACTTCCTCTACTTTATGTTTAATCTCATCATTTTCTAAATCTTCTGGTGTTTTATAAAAATAATTACGCACATAATCATTACTAAGTAAATAAATAGATAGTTCACGAGATAGCTTTCTTGCTAATTCAAACTTTCCTGCTCCAGCATTAGCAGTAATTAATATAGCAATCGGTGGAATATATTCCTTTACTCTACCTACTTCCTTTTCCATCTCATCAATAAAATTCTTCATATTATCCCTCCTATCAATGATGAAGTAATCGTATCATAGAATATGCAACAATCTGGATGTTGGTATCTAAATATATATAATAGATATTATCTGGATGTCTAGCAACATCTAACAGATTCATATCTTCATCATACAACTTTTCAATTTTAAAAGAAATTCTATCTCCATTAGGAGTAAATAACTCAACAGTATCTCCTACTTCAAAATAATTTCTTTCATAGATTTTAACCAATTTATTCTCTTTATCATAAGAGATAACTTGTCCTAAATAATCTTGATTACTCGCTTCATTTCTACCTGTATAATACTGATCTTGATAATCAGCTTCTTTTAATAAATAATGAGTAGAAACAGCTCGATTTGCGACTCTAGAAAGTCTATTCTCCAGGACTTCCAACACCTCATCTGATAAAGTATTTGCATAATAACGATCAATAATCTCACGATAAGTTCCAATAACCGTTGCTAAATAATATAAAGAACGCATTCTCCCTTCAACTTTTAAACTAGTAACACCAATATCAATTAATTTACCAATATAATTAGCCAAATTATTATCTTTAGTAGCAAAAGTAAAATCCTTTTTACCATCTACAGAAAAAGCAAAACGGCAAACTTGAGCACAACCACCACGATTGGCATCACGATTAGTAACATAATTAGATAAAGCACATCTTCCACTATAACAAGTACACATAGCCCCGTGAATAAAGACTTCAATATCAATACCTGTTTTTTCAATAATTTCAGAAATTTCTTTCAAAGATACTTCCCGTGCTAATACAACACGATCAACACCTTGCTTTTGAAAAAACTCAACGCTTTTGTAATTGGTAGTAGAATCTTGTGTTGATAAATGAACCTCCACTTGTGGAAAATTCTTTTTAATATAGGAAATAATAAACGGATCACTAACAATAAAAGCATCAATACCAGCATCTACAACAGATGCAATATAGTCTTCTACCCCATCCATATCTTCATTATGAAAAACAATATTTAAAGTCAAATATACTTTCTTACCTAATTGATGAGCAAACTGACACCCTTCTCTAATTTGATCAATAGTAAAATTAGTAGCATTAGCCCTAAGTCCATATTTTTCTCCACCAATATAAACAGCATCAGCCCCATATAATAATGTAACTTTTAAACGTTCGATATCCCCTGCCGGAGAAAGTAATTCTATTCTTTTCATTTCTTCACCCTATAGATAGTTTTCTTAAAAAAGAATCCAGTACTATCCCCTAACTTTTTATATTTTTCTACATAAGAAGAATCACGGCATTCCCCTTGAATATAATGCTTCGTATCGCTCACTAACTCTAAGAAGTCAGAAATTCCTTCTTCTCGTAACAATACATAATCAGCACCAGCAGCATACAAAGAGGAAATAACAGAAGTACCGTTTAAGACCTCATCTAATAAAAAACCAGTACCACTATTTTCTTCTTTCACTAAATATTTCTTATTTGTAATTTTTTCTAATACTGATAAAGTAGAATCACCACTCTCTCCTAAATCCTCATAATAATTATGAACTAGATGTCTTCTACTATAGCCAACACTTGGTAAACTAACAACTTCTACAATTGTCTGAATAGAAGATTTTTTACAAATATCAATAATTTCATCCAATGTTATCTCTTTAGAAAGCAAAGCATAACGAACACCTTGAGAATAATAATAATCACAAGTACGATAATTAGTAACCATATGAGTTTGACTCCACACTAAATCTAAAGACAAATTCATTTCTTGTTTTAACTCTAAAATAGATAAATCATAGAAAAACACACCACAAATAGACATCTGTTCTAATTCTTTCAACACACGTCTTACCTCATCTACTTCATGATTAAATATATTCTTATCCATTTTTACAAAGATTTCTACATTAGGATACTTCTTAGTAATATCTAAAATCTCACGAACAGAGAAAGTAACAGAGTTCAAAACAGAAAAATTTTCTAATCCCAATAATAAAGCATCACAACAATCAACATAATTAGAAATTTCTTTGCTAGTAACTTCCACTAATACTTTCATATGTCACCTCTGCCCTTATTATATAACAGAATGACAAAAAAGAAAAGAAAAAAGCTTAAGACTAGCTTAAGCTTAAAATTAATTTATAGTAATGGTCTTACTTTTACCTGTTTCGGCATACACAGTAACAACCACCTTTAATGTTCCATCAAAACTACTTAAATCAATTGTTTTAGTATCACTCTTACCTGATAAAGTAATAGAAGGAGAATTATAAACAATCATATTATCTCTATATACACTATATTGATAAGAAGCTAAAGTTTTATTAGAACTAAAAGAAACACTAGCTGTTTTAGTACTTAAATTAATACCAGAAGAACTAATATTTAATGTTGTATTATTCATCTCATTACCAACAGTATCTATATTTCTTGCTGGACAGTATAATCTTAATTTATAAGAATATCCCCCATTCTTTTTTTTCAAAATAGAAACATAACTAGTATTAATATTACAAGCTGCTTTACCATAATCAACAACATCATTTTTTCCTAAATAATTAGAATCAACTAATGTCTTTAAATAAACACGTCTTTCTTGTCCTTCAACAGAAGGTAATGCTCCACGATTCTCAGCACAATAATTTTCTGCTGTTAAAAGAATATTTTTCTCTAATGTCTCATAAAAATTCTCTTCTGAAGAATCCAACACCCAAGAAACAGACGCAATAGCAACACTCATTAATAACCCTAAAATCGTAATAGCAGCAAGTAACTCAACTAAAGTAAAACCCTTACGATTCATATGCATAATATCACACCCTATTCTATAAATATAATATAGTAAATTAAAAAGAAATACAAGAAAAAAACAAGTAAAACTTGTTTATCCTGCAATATAAAATATAAAACTGTCATCTGTAAAATAATTTTCTTCTCCATATACAGAATATATCGTAAAAGGTCGATAAGCATAAAGTTTACCATTTTTAATAAAATAAGCAACGTTATCCAAATAATTATCTACTTCACGCCATCTAAGAAAACAATTATAATCACATTCCTGAGAAACTAAATATCCTTTATAAACTTCATCATTATAATACTCATGGAATTTATCCTCTATAATCTTTTCAACATCAGACTCTTGCACTCCAAAAATATCTAATACTTCTTGATTACTCATTAAATTTCTGGTCTTTAAATTAAAATTATAAGTATAAAACAAAACGGTAGGAAAAGAATATTCATCTCCATACTCAGAAGTACGAATTAAAACAGATAATACTTCTCCATTAAGTTGTGAATCATA
>USGP01000006.1 GCA_900554315.1 uncultured Mycoplasmatota bacterium | reverse complement strand
GCACAGCAGTAGTAATGCAACGAAAGAGTTTAGTATTAAGGGTACAACAAAAACAACAAGAAAATTAAAACCAAAACCAAATACAAACGTATTAATTGGTTGTACTTTAGCACTAGTAGCCCTATTAATTCTATGTTTCTTTAAATTAGGGCTAATATTCACATTAATTACAGCTGTCGGAATTGGAGTAATCATCGGAGTAGCTTGTCTACTAAGAAAAGCTAAAAATGATAAGAAAAAGAAAAAAGTAATAAACATCATCTTAATAATTATATTAAGTCTTGGTATTTTATTACTAGCATTATTTGCTGCATTCTTAGTTTATATTACAGTAACTGCTCCAGAATTTGATGCTGAAAAATTAAACACAAAAGAAATGAGTTTATTCTATGATAGCGATGAGAAAAAATTTGCAGAAACTGGAGAAGAGCGAAGAGAAAAAATCAGCTATGAAGACTTACCACAAGTTTTTGTAGATGCCCTTGTTGCAACAGAAGACTCTAGATTCTTCGAACACAACGGTTTCGATGCACCACGTTTCTTAAAAGCTAGCGTAGGACAACTACTTGGTAACTCAAATGCCGGTGGAGCATCTACCATCTCAATGCAAGTAATTAAAAACTCTATGACTTCTACAGAAGATAGTGGTATTCAAGGTATTATTCGTAAATTTACTGATATTTATTTAGCAGTATTTAAACTAGAAAAAAATTATACCAAAGAACAAATTATTGAATTTTATGTTAATAATCACGGTTTAGGTGGTATGGTTTACGGAGTAGAAGAAGCTGCTCAAACATATTTTGGTAAAAGTGCTAGCGACTTAAACTTAAGTGAAGCGGCAATCATTGCCGGTATGTTCCAAGCGCCAACTTACTATAAACCGGATGTAAATCCTGAAAACGCCGAAAAAAGACGTGAAACAGTATTATATCTAATGGTAAGACATGGATATATTACACAAGAAGAGGCAGACATTGCAAATAGTATTCCTGTAGAAGATTTAGTAGTAAATCAATCAGCATCTTCTGATCCATATCAAGGTTACCTAGATACTGTTACAAAAGAACTTGAAGAAAAATATAATATTGATCCAAACAAAACGCCAGTAGAAGTATATACAGCTTTAGATAGAGATAGACAAAATGCCGTAAACTCAGTAATGAATGGTGAAACATACAATTGGATTAATGATCAAGTACAAGCTGGTGTAACAGTATTAAATTCAGAAAATGGTGAAGTACAAGCAATTGGTGCTGGTAGAAATAGAGGTGCTGGTGGATGGAACTACGCAGTAGATAATAAACGTCAACCAGGATCAACAGCAAAACCATTATTTGATTATGGTCCAGGTATTGAATACAATGACTGGTCAACATACACATTATTTGATGATTCACCATATCAATATTCCAATGGTAAATCAATCAAAAACTGGGATAACGGATACTTTGGTACAATTACTCTAAGAAGAGCATTATCAACATCAAGAAATATTCCAGCATTAAAAGCATTCCAACAAGTAGATAATAAAAAGATTATTCAATTTGTAGAAAGTTTGGGAATCACACCAGAAATTGAAAATGGAAAAATCCATGAAGCTCACGCAATAGGAGCATTTAGTCCTGGAGTTTCATCTATGGAAATGGCTGGAGCTTACGCTGCATTCTCAAATGGTGGATACTTTACAGAACCTCACACAATTAGAAAAATTGTAGTACGTGACACTGGTGAAGTAATTGAATTTGACGGTGAAACAAAACGTGTCATGTCAGATGCCACAGCATTCATGATTTCAAACGTACTAGAAGATGTAACATTAAATGGTGGTAATCCAAGCAATGTTGCCAGAAAAACTGGTACAACAAACTATGATGATGATACTATGGAAAGATACAATCTACCTAGTGATGCTATCAGAGATTCCTGGGTAGTCGGATATTCAACCAAAACAGTTATTGCATTATGGTATGGATATGATAAAATCGATTCAACATACGTATTACATAATGTTCCAGCAACCATTCAAAAAGATAAAATCTTCAATGCTTTAATCAACGCTGGAGCTATGGAATCAAATAGAGAAGAATTCAAACAACCAAGCAGTGTTGTTAAATTAGGAATCATTTCTGGATCAAATCCACCAGTTGTAGCTGGAAGTGGATATACAGGAAATGTCGTATATGAATACTTCAAGAAAGGTACAGAACCTGAAGAATTAGACACATCAAGCGTAAGTCTTGCAAAACCTGGAAACTTTAAAGTATCTTACGATGAAAGTACAAATAAAGTTACCTTATCTTGGTCAGCAGTAAACCCTGGCAACAACAGCAATTTAGGAACATTCGGTTATAATGTATATATGGGATCTACTCTACTTGGATTTACAGAAAGCACAAGTTATACTTACACATTAGGTGGAAGTGCTTCTCCATATACTACATATAGAGTAGTCGCAACATATAAAGGATATAGTGGATTACAAGGGGATGCCGCAACATACACATTAAAAGAACCCGAGGAAGAACCTGAAGAACCTACAACACCAACAGATCCAACAACGCCTGGTGGTGGAGGTACTACAGAACCTGAAGATCCAACAACACCAACGACACCACCAGATCCTGAAGTAACCACACCATAATAAAAGAAGAATCAATCAAGATTCTTCTTTTTTTCACGACAAAATTCCTTTAACGGGCATTCCTTACATAGAGGCTTTACTGCTTTGCAGTAATATCTCCCAAACAAAACCATCTGTAAATGAAACTTAGCCCATCTATCCTTAGGAACTTTCTTCATAAGCTTTCTTTCAACATCTAAAACAGAATCCTTTTGATAAGCCAATTTAAGCCTCTTAGAGACACGTTCTACATGAGTATCAACAGCAATAGCAGGATAATGATAAAACTCAGCTAAAAAGACATTTACCGTCTTTCTGCCAACACCAGGAAAACTTTCTAACACTTCCCTATCAGTAGGAACTCTACCATCAAATTCATCAACCAGCCTAGTAGCAATTCCCTTTAAAAAACTCGCTTTCTTTCGAAAAGAACCAACAGGTCTAATAATATTTTCTAAATCACTTAAATCAGCATTCTTTAAAGCTTCTAAAGTAGGATATTTAGAAAAAATAATAGGAGTAACAGAATTAACTCTTTTATCGGTAGACTGAGCACTCAAAACAACAGCCATCAACAACTGATAATCTGTGTAATAAATAAGCTCACATTTGGGATTAGGAAACAAATAATCTAAATACTCTAACAAGCTATTCATCATTGTCATCATCATCAAACCAATCCCAATCCACAATATCTAAATCAATATTTTTATCTGCTTCCTCTTCTCTACGCTGTGCTCTCTTCTTACGATGTTCATCAACATCTTTAGCAGTCTTAATACCAGCCTTTCCCCACTCATATAAAATCTTATCAATATATCGCAAATTAGAAACACCATTAAAAGTTGCTTCTTTAATGGCCTCTCTAATTAACTCTTCACTCATATCATTATCAAGCCAAGCTTTAATTATCTCATATTCAATAGGACTAAGTGTTCTACCAAATTCTTTTTCTACAATTTCAAATATATTAGACTGATAACTTGCATTCTTTTCATTAGTGTCTTCTACCATTAATAAAGACAATTTACGATAAAAGCCATCTAATATAACAACTTCTTCCATCAAATCTTTCTCATTTTTAACAACCTCTACTTGAATAAGCTTTCTATCAGTCAAAGTTCCAATATACTCCATCACCTTAGAGGAATCCAAATCTAAATCTTCAGCATACTTTGATGGATTAAATAAACTTTTATTACCAAACTGATATAAATACATTAGAAAAATAAATTCATCCAATTGAATATTTAGTTTTTTATATTGTCTTAAAAAATAAAGTGGAATCACTAAATGACCATGTTTAAAAACATCCATAAATTGTGAAGCCTTCATTTTACCATCTCCTAAACAATTTTTTATATAATACCACAAAATAAAGAAGAAAAAAAGCTTCTAAGAATTAGAAGCAAAATTTTTTTTAATATAAGTTAATAATGAATCTTTTTCATTTGGCAAGCGATGATATAATACTTCTTTTTCAATATCATCATAAATATCACTTAAATACTCTCCTGGCTCTTTGTGTAATGCTTCCATAATCTCTTCACTAGTAATAGCTAAATCTCTACGTCGATGAATAGCAAGACTATTATAAGCCTCCGTAATTTTTTTCTTATCTAAACCTTTCATTTCACCAGCCACACTATTAACATAAAGACCATATTGATATAAAGCCATAGGATCATAATTATTTAATTTCATAACTTCTCTAATATCCTGCATCATTTCTTTTTCATTATTAGAAAAAGGATAGATATCTTCAACATGTAATACACTCCAAATACCAATAACACTATCTGTATTTTCAACTTCAGCTAAATGATCTAAATCCAAATATTTTTCTAAATGATATTCTAACAACAAATCAATTCCTCTTGCGGCTCTTCCACTAACAAACATCTTATCAAGTTCTTCTTTCTTACGATGATAAGATAACTCTTTTAATAGTTCTCTATGCTTACGAATTGCCACAACAACTTCACTATCTAATTGAAAATCAAGAACAGCCGCAAATCGAATAGCACGAAGAATACGCAAAGCATCCTGTTCAAATCTTTCATCTGCATCTCCCACAGAACGAATTAACTTTCTTTCTAAATCATCTCTACCACCCAAGAAATCAATAATATCACCATTTTCATCAATACAAATAGAATTAATAGTAAAATCTCTTCTTAATAAATCCTGATATAAATCATCTATATATTGAATTTCTACTGGTTTACGATGATCTTGATAACTAAATTCCTTTCTAAATGTAGTTATCTCAAATCGAATACCATATTTATTGACAATAACAGACCCATAATCTTCGGTAGGTAAAAATCCATCTGGAAAAACTTCTTTTATCTCCTTAGGAGTAGCATTGGTACAAACATCAATATCTTGAGACTCTCTACCAAGTAAATAATCTCTAACAAACCCTCCTACAATATAAGCTTTATAATTATGTTCTGTAAGTTCTCGAATTAATTTTAATGCATTATCTAACATAATAAAAATCACCAACTATATTATACCATAAAACAATAAAAAAGAGATGAATTTTCATCTCTATATCAATACATATTAATATTAGTTTACAGCTTCTTTTAAAGCAGAACCAGCTTTGAAAGTAACAGCTTTTCTAGCAGCGATTGTTACAGTTTCACCAGTTCTAGGATTACGTCCTTCACGAGCTGCTCTTTCAGATACACCAAAAGTTCCAAAACCAACTAGTGGTACTTTATCTCCATTAGCTAAAGCATTTGTAATAACTTTGAAAGTAGCATCGATTGCTCTTGTAGCATCAGCTTTAGTTAATCCAGTTTCTTCAGCAACAGCTTCTACTAATTCAACTTTTTTCATTAATATATACCTCCCTAACAATATTAATTAAGCACCTTTATGCTTACATATAAAATTTACCATGTTTCTATCTAAATTGCAAGAAATATCAACAAATTTTACTTATCTTTTACGCAAGTGTTCATCAATAGAAGTAAGAAGAGAAATAATATGTCCTAAAGCATAAAAGAATAAACATACTAAGAAAGAAATAAACCAAAAGAAAATCATCAAAGAAAAATTAAATTCAGTTGTTGTACATGTACCATAAAAATTAGAACTAGTACCACAAGCAGGAAACAAATTACCTAATATAATACCAAAGCAAAAACAAACACAAAAAACTACAATAGCAAATTTCTGATACCCATTAAAAGAATAATGAGAAACCTCTTTCGTAATATTCTTTAATTTAGGAAGATCTTCTTTTTCATGCTCTATTTCTTCAAACATATTCATATCTATTCATCCTCCTTCTTTCGAGTACTTTTTTTCGTAGAAGACTTCTTATTAGAAGTTTTATTCTCTTTTTTAGCAGTACTCTTCTCTTTTTGATTTTGATTTTTATTTTCATTCTTCTGATCAATCATCTCTTGTACATAATCAATAGTATCACTAACAGAATCAGTAATATCATCAACCACTTCATCCAACTTATCTTTTACTTGTTCTACTTTTTCTTTAATTTCTTCTACACTTGTATTAGGGTTAATCTTCTTTTCCTTATTATCGACAAAACATCCATATAAATAAACATATCTCGCAAATAATACTGTATAACAAGCATCAAGAACAGATAAGATAGTACCATCTAATGTTGTAGTAGCAATCAAATCAATTGCTAATAATACGACAGACAATACAACAATAGAATAAAAATACGCATCGTTTTTTATCTCATTAAATGGAGACTTATCTAAATGAAATTCTTTCCAAATTCTCGTTCTTCGAAATAAAGTATGGAATAAATATACAAAAAGTATTAAGTGAAGTGCACATCCTACCAAAGTTTCCAATGAAAATGATTGAAACAAAGTCAAAATAGAAGTAACTCCAGTCATAAAATATAATAATATTAAAAAGATATTTAAAAAATCAAAATAGCGTTTGCCAACTTTGGTCTTCAAAGCAACAAAATATACTAAAACAATTAAATACACACTATTATGATTAATAATACTACTTAATATTTCTTGAGCACTTAAATTATTATTGATAGCAAAAGACTGACTTAAAATAATAACAAGTGCAATCAATCCAATAATAAGATTCGTAACAAGCCCAGGATTATCATACCATTCAATTTCTAGTTTTTTTTCTTCTTTTTCCATCTCTATCCTCCTTACTATTAGTATTATAACATACATATTAGAAGTTTACGTGAAGATATGAATTTTTCTTTTAAATTTGACAATCCTATGATATAATACCAGTGAATTGGAGGGGATACTATGATACCTACTGTAGCCTTAGTTGGTAGACCCAATGTTGGTAAATCAACTTTATTTAATAAAATAGTCGGAAAACAAGTTTCTATCATCGAAGACTTACCTGGTGTAACAAGAGACAGAATTTATCAAGAAGCAACTTACAACAACAAAAAATTTTATTTAGTAGATACCGGTGGAATCGATGCTAGTAAAATAAAATTTAATGACGAAATTAAAATGCAAGCTGAAATAGCAATAAAAGAAGCAGATATCGTAGTTTTTATTGTAGATGGAAAAGAAGGTCTAACTAGTAACGATTTAATAGTTAGAGATCTACTTAGAAAAAGTAATAAAAAAGTAATTGTCGCAATTAACAAGGTAGATAATAAAGAAGCTCAAAATCATATTTATGACTTCTATGAATTAGGCTTCGATACTTATATTCCAATTAGTAGTATTCATAATGCTGGATATATCGAATTAATGGAGGAAATTACAAAAGATTTTACAGAAAAAGAAGAAAAAGAAGATACGCGATTAAAATTCTCCATTATTGGACGTCCAAATGTTGGAAAAAGCAGTTTGATGAATGCTCTATTAAACGAAGAACGTGTAGTAGTATCTAATGTAGCCGGTACAACAAGAGACTCTATTGATTCAGTATTAAAATACCACAATGAAGAATATATCCTGATTGATACTGCTGGTATGAGAAAAAAAGGACGTGTATTTGAAGCAGTAGAAAAATATAGTTTATTCCGTTCTTTAAAGGCAATTGATAGAAGTGATATCTGTCTAGTAGTAATCAATGCTGAAGAAGGAATTAAAGAACACGACAAACACATTGCAGGCTATGCAATAGAACGTGGAAAAGGTCTAATCTTTGTAGTTAATAAATGGGATACTGTAAAAGACAAAACAATACCTGAATTTGAAAAAGAAATGAGAGCTGAATTTCAATTTGCAACTTATGCACCAATTGTTTACCTATCCGCCTTAACAAAGAAAAGATTACATACTTTAATGCCAGAAATCATTAAAGTAGGAGAAAATATCAAAAGAGAAATTCCAACAAGTATATTAAATAATGTAATCTTAGATGCTTATCAATTAAATATTCCACCATCTTATAAAGGAAAAAGATTAAAAATATATTTTTCTTCTCAAACAGGAACAAAACCTCCTAAATTTACGTTAAGAGTAAATAGTAAAGGTCTAGTACACTTTTCATATGAAAGATATTTAGAAAACAAACTAAGAGAAAACTTTGAATTAGAAGGAACACCAATTATTTTACAATTTAAAAATAGAAATGGAGAAGAATAAAATGTTAATGGGTAATAATTTCAATAATAGCAACAATCAAAAAGGATTTGTAAAACCATTAGGAAATCATTTTGAAAACAATACATTTGTAAATAAAAATCAAGAATTTCAAAAAAATATAAAACAAGAACAAAAAAATATCTTCACCAAAGATATCAAAACACAGCAACATATAAATCCAATAAACAAAAATGATATGGCAGATAAAACTTTAGCTATCCTACACGAAAGATTACAAAAAGGAACTATATCATTAGAAGAATTCAATAAAAGATGTGAAGAATTAGGAAAAAGAAGAACACAACAATAAAGAAATCATATACTAAATATAGGAGGTCCCTATGTTTGGTGATAATTTCTTTAAACGTGTAGAAAATAAAACAAATATTGATAAAACAACAATTTTATCTCTTGCAAAAAAACTGCAAAATACAAATATGAAAGATGAAAAAACAATCAGAGAAATTATTAATGATTTAAGTCAAATGACAGGAAAACCAGTAACCAAAGAAAAAGAAGATAAAATTGTAAATGCTATTATCAAAGATAACGTACCAAAAAACATAGATAAAATGTTTTAAATACCTGACAAGGTATTTTTTTGTTAAAAAAAATATGATAAAATAAAGAAAATAGGTGGTGTATAAAATGTATTGTTTAAGATGTGGTACAAAAGTAGAAGATAAAGTTGCTTTGTTTTTATACATAAAATCACCGTCCTAAATTAATTCGTTCAGTATCGAAATTATAAGGGATATTATTGGTTAATATGACATATAGTAAATGTCAAATGAGATGCAGAGATAATAAATATAATTATAGTTTAAAATATAGTTATGCAACAAATGATCAACAACTAAAACAATCACTAACGAATCCCATAACAAAAAACATGTCTCCAACAGAAGAAGAATATATAAAAGCCTATATTGGGCCAAAGTATGATAATTTCTTAAAGAACAAAATCTCATGGTCTTCCTTCTTTTTTGGACCCATATACTTTTGCTATCGCAAATACTATTCACTAGCAATAATATACATTCTAGCAAGCATAATCACAATGATTATATCCCCTATCTTATGGTTTTTTTTAGTAATATTCATAAGTAGCTTTTTTAATGAACTATATATAAAACATGCCCAAAAAAAGGTAAGAGAAATATTAGTAAAATATAAAGATCTAGATCATGAAACAAAACTAAAAAAATGTAAACAAGCAGGCGGAACAAATGTATTAATACTAGTTCTACTAATCATATTAATAGGAATAATAATACCAATAACAATAGTTACATCAATAGAAGAATATGATTCAACCTTTAATTCTTCACCTCTAACAGCTGATGAAACCTATACATTAAATGATTTAACATACACAATACCTAAAGGATACAAACTAGAATATGAAAATATAGATGAAGAATATGGTTCATCAAAAAATTATTATAATGAAAACTTTTGTTCCATCGACATTGAGGAAGATAAAGAAGGTATATACACATCAGCAGAAGATTATTTAACATCGACGACTTCAGCAACATTAAATGATAAAGTAAGCCCTATCACAAAAACAAATATTAATAATAATGAATGGTCACAAATATCAGTAGAAGAAGAATATTATATGACAAACAAATATGTCATTCAAAAAGGAGACGACTTATATATATTAAGAACATCTGGAGATAAAGATGAAAATTGTGAAGCAGGTTTTCAAACTTTTCTAAATAGCATTACTTTACAAAATTAAAAGAAACGATAAAAAATCGTTCTTTTTTTTTCGAACAAATCATAAAGTTAACTGTATAAGGAGAATGTGTATGGATAAACATGAAATCATAAAAAACATTGCGAAAAGAAGTGGCGGAGATATCTACTTAGGTGTTGTAGGAGCTGTAAGAACAGGAAAATCAACTTTTATAAAGAGAATGGTAGAAACCTTAATAGTGCCTAATATTGAAGATGAATATGAAAGAAAAAGAGCTTTAGATGAAATTCCTCAAAGCGCAGCTGGAAAAACAATTATGACAACTGAACCAAAGTTTGTTCCAAATAACACTGCAAAGATTAAAATTGATGATTTTACTTGCAATATTAGACTAATTGACTGTGTTGGTTACATGATTGATAAGGCACAGGGAGCAACAGATGAAAATGGACCAAGAATGGTAAAAACACCTTGGTATACAGAAGAAATCCCATTTGTAGAAGCAGCAGAAATTGGTACAGAAAAAGTAATTAAAGACCATTCAACAATAGGTATCGTAATTACAACAGATGGATCGATTGGAGATTTCGAACGTAATGATTATTTAGAAGCAGAAACAAGAGTCATCGAAGAATTAAAAGGAATTGGAAAACCATTTATCGTAATACTAAACTCCACTCACCCTACACTTCCAGAAACACAACGTCTAGCAGAGTCTATAAAAGAACAATATCAAGTACCAGTTCTACCAATTAGTGTTGAACAAATGAATGAAAAAGAGATGTATGATATTCTACGAGAAGCACTTTATGAATTTCCTGTTTTAGAAGTAAAAGTAAATATGCCCGAATGGATTGCAATTCTAAAAGCAAATCACCAAGTGAAAGAAAATTACATCAATGCCATTCGAGAAAGTGTCATTGAAATCGATAAGTTAAGAGATATTGAACATATCACAGACCATTTTTTAGACAATGAAATGATTGAAAAAGCATATCTATCAGAGGTAGACCCATCAACAGGAATTATAACAATAACATTAACCGCACCAGGAGATTTATATAACAAAGTTTTAACCGACATCATTAAAGTAGATGTTAAAAATAAAGCTGATTTACTTGCTTTATTCCAAGAATATAACATTGCCAAAAAAGAATATGACCAAATAAAATACGCACTAAAAATGGTAAAACAAACCGGATATGGTGTTGCTACCCCATCCATAGAGGATATGAAATTAGATAAACCAGAAATTGTAAAACAAGGACCTAGATATGGAGTAAAATTAAAAGCAGTAGCACCATCTATCCATATGATAAGAGTAGATGTAGAATCAACATTTGAACCTATCATAGGAAGTGAAGTACAAAGTAAAGAATTAATAGACTATTTAACAAAAGATAAGGATAAAAATCCAAATGATATTTGGAAAAGTGAAATATTTGGTAGAAGTCTTGATTCAATTGTTCAAGAAGGAATACAAGCAAAAATTAATATGATGCCAGACAATATTAGATTAAAACTACAAACCACATTAGCTAAAGTAGTGAATAAAGGTTCAAATAATTTAATTGCTATTGTAATATAAAAACAATCCACAAAGTTGTGGATTGTTTTACTTAGAAAATAAAGTTTTAGAAAATAATTTACCCTGATTCTTATCACCAGAACCAAAAGGAATATTATTTTCTTGATAGAAATCATCAATAGAAAAGAATTTTTTTACTTGTCCTTCATATATATAAGAAGTATCAAAAATACTCAATTCTGGATATAATTGACCGAAAGAATATCGCTGTTGTTGTGTTAAATGCTTTGGAATAAACATCTTAGATTGCAACCCATCATCCAACGAATAAGTAGTATTAAAAAACATAACAACACCATAATCAGTAAAATTAAAAGCTTGCAACATAATCCATTTAGAAGGATTATATGGTAAATTCAAAGCCTGAAATTCATCTAAATGAGAAACCTCATCTTCAAAACTTGTATTATGTAATTGTATTCTATCTTCACGATCAACTTTTTCTACCCATTTTCCAAATGGAAAAACCTTACCTTCTGGACTCATCAAAAATCCTAGTGCAGGCATAAATAATCGTCTCCCATCTATCTACATTATAGCACTAAACTATATGATAGCAGCAACTAAATTATTATACTGATTAACTAAATCATTTGTAGAAAATTGAATTTCATTATCTTCAATCTTCCAGTCATTAGAATGTATCTTTAAAAATTCAAAAACTTGAATCGTAGTATTAAAAATTTTATTCATCTGATTTTCACTTTGTAAAAAGGTATCATGATATCCTTCTAACTGATCCAAAACACCAGATTGAACAATCCCATCAACAAAAAGTTGCTGATAATAGGAAGAAAAAGATAATTTTTTAGCATACTTTTCTACATAATCTTGAGTACCATAATCCATTAACTCTTGAATATCATTAGAAAATGAGTTACGAACTTCTTCAACATAAGAAATACTATTATCAAAAGAAGGACCATCTTCTACATAATTAGAAACAGAAAGTAAAGATGTTAACTTCTGATCATCCGCATACGCCAAAACATCCTGATATTTTTTTTGAAATTTATGAATATAATTACTAATTTCATCTTCCACATCACGATAATCACCATAAACATGAGAAGATAAAAACTTATATTTTTTTAATAAATTTTGATTAGAATAAATTTCTAAATCATGCATAAAGCGGTCTTCTTGAACACCTTTGTTGATAAAAATAAAATATAAAAGAAAAACAATAAGTACAAAAACAATAAGCAAGATGATAAATAATTTTCTATATTTTTTCATAAATATCACCAAACCAATTATAAAACAATTACTTGAAAATTGCAAAAATTAGCACTTTTTCCATTGATACATAACAGAATATAGATTAGCTCCATAAATAAAATCACCAAACTCAATAACACTTAAAATATTATCTATATCACTTACATCACAATAAAAATAGTCTTGAAAATAATAAATAGAGCAATTCCTAGGTAATAAAAAATAATCTTTTGTTCGAAAATATATTTTTTCATCCAAATACACAACAATTCTAAAATCAACGTAATTATAATAATCACTATCTTCAATTTGAATTAAATCTAAAAATAAACCAATACGTTTTTCTAAATAAACTTTTACTTTATAGAACCCATTTAACAGCAACTTATTTTTAATTTTCTTCAAAAACTCAGAAACCACTCTTATAATATCCTCTTTATTTATTTGAATATCATTTAAATAAATAATATTTAAAAATATAAAATAGTGCTTATCATCAAGTCGCTCAATTTTCATATATTCACCTACTGTAATATATGAAAAAAGTCTAATTAACATCACTGCTAATTAGACTTTCAATTTTCTTTATAACTTCTTTAACACCCAATTTTGTTACACTAGAGAAAACTACCAAGTCATCCCCTACTACCAAATCAAGAGTATCTAAAATATCCTTTAAATTTTTTTCTTTTTTACTACCTCCTACTTTATCTGCCTTTGTAGCAATAACAGTAACAGGTAAATTATAATATTTTAAAAAGTTATACATCAACAAATCATCTTCTGTTGGTTTATGACGAAAATCAATAAGTAAAAATACTCGTTTTAAAACAGTTCGCTTTTCTAAATATTCCTCAATCATCATACCAAACTTAGACTGTGTTTTCTTATCTACAGAAGCATATCCATAACCAGGAACATCAATTAAATAAAAACTATCATTAACAGAATAAAAATTTAAAGTTTGTGTTTTCCCAGGTCTTGATGAAGTATAAGCTAAATTTTTTCTAGATAAAATAGCATTAATAAAACTACTTTTACCTACATTACTACGACCAACCAATAAAAATTCAGGCTTACCATCTTCGGGATATTGACTTCTTCTTGTTGCAATAATCTCTAAACTAGCATCTTTCACTACCATTATCGTCACCTCCATTTTGATAATCAACTAAAACTTCTTCTAAATCATCAATAATTTTCATAGCTTCATCCATAGTCTTTACTCTAGCTCCACTAGCAAACTTATGACCACCCCCATGATACTTTTCAGCAATTTGATTAATAACAGGACCCCTTGAACGAATCGATACACGAATCTGATTATTCTTTTTATCCTCTGTCATTGTAACCCAAACAAGAATTTCTTTAATGAAATTAAAATTATTAATCATATTACCAGCACTAGCACTATCAACACCAAATTTTTGAATAATATCATCAGTAATAGAAATATAGCCTAATCCATGCTCAGTAACCGTCATATTTAATCCTATATATCCTTCTAATCTTACTTCATTTAATGGCCTTAAATATAGCTTTAAATAACACTTAGATAAATCAAAAGGATACTTATCTAAATAATAAGATACCAAAGAAAATAATTCAGGTGTTGAACTATCAAATAAAAAACGATTAGAATCAGATACCAGTCCCATATAAAGTAATTCAGAAATAGAAGAATTTAAACGGAACTTCATTTGAATTAATAATTTCATTATAATTTCACAAGCAGAAGAAGCTTTATCATTAATATATTCTATTCCACCAAAATCCTCAACAAAAGGATGATGATCAATCTTTATAACAGAAGAAAATTGAGAAAAATCTACAGAATCTACCCTTCTCTTATCAGGAGTATCTGTAACAATCAATAAAGCATTTTCTACTTTTTCTAATTTATCTAACCTTCCAACATGAGCAAACTTAGCACTTCCCGTTCCAATAGCAAGAACCTTTTTCTCCGGAAAATTAAGCTTAATAGCTTCGCGTAAAGCAAGTTGACTACATAAAGCATCGGGATCAACTCCAATATGTCTAGCAATAACAATAGTATCATACTTCTTAATTGTCTTTAAAATTTTTCTATACATTTTTCTCTTCCTATCTATTAATTAAATGTAAAGTATCTCTTGCTATCATTAATTCTTCATCAGTAGGAATAACATAAACTAAAATATCAGAATCATCCGTACTAATTTTAACAGTTTCACCACGTGTATTATTTAAATCTAAATCAATTTTAACACCTAAACAAGCTAACTCTTCGCAAATTTGTCTACGTACTGGAATACTGTTTTCACCTACACCAGCAGTAAAGACAATAACGTCAACTCCACCTAATAGAACATAATATTGAGCAATATAGTCAACAACACGACGAACATATTTATCACGTGCAACAATCGCTTTTTCATCTTGGGCATCACATTTTTCCAAAATATCACGCATATCACTACTATATTCACTCATACCCAAAAGTCCACTACGTTTATTTAAATCATCGATAACTTCACTGGCATTCTTTCCTTCTTTTTCCATAACATAAGGAATAATAGATGAATCAATATCTCCAGAACGAGTTCCCATCATAATACCTGCAAGTGGTGTAAATCCCATAGAAGTATCTACACATTTACCATCTTTAATAGCAGTAATAGAACCACCATTACCAATATGACAGCTGATTAAACGGAATTCATCTTTTCCTAATAACGCTTTAACAGTTTCAGTAATATAGCGATGAGAAGTACCATGAGCACCATACTTACGTACACCATAGTCTTCATACCAAGAATATGGAACTGGATATAAGTAAGCAGTTTTATCCATAGTTTGATGAAAAGCTGTATCAAATACTGCAACCATTGGAACATTAGGCATTGCTTTTCTAAAAGCTTCAATTCCCAACATATTAGCAGGGTTGTGTAATGGAGCAAATCCCTTAATCTCTTCTAGTTTTTCCATAACTTCATCATTGATAATAACAGATTCTTTAAATACATCTTTTCCTTGGACAATACGATGACCAACGCCATGAATTTCATCCAAAGAAGAAATAATATTCAAATCAGTAAGTTTATCCAATAAAATATTAACAGCATCTACATGGCTTGGTAAATCAACTTCCTGTGTAATCTTTTCTCCATTAAATTTGATAGTATATTTGCTACCTTCAATTCCAATACGTTCAAATAGTCCACTAGCAATAACAGATTCATTATCCATTTCAAATAAACTAAATTTTAAAGAACTACTTCCCGCATTAATAGAAATAATTTTCATAACATCCCTCTTTCTATAACTATAAATATTATACTACAAAGACTAATATTTTCAAAGAAAACACTTCCAAAAAATAAAAAAGACTTGTATAAAACAAGACTTTTAGTATCAATTATTTTACAATATCATAAGTATCTCTTGCTATCATTAATTCTTCATCAGTACCAAGTACATAAACAGGAATAGAAGAATCATCTGTTGTTACAATACCTTCAATACCTTTTCTAACAATTGTTTCATTGTTTTTCTCCTCATCTGCAATCACTCCAATTGGGGCAAGTTTTTTCATAACTTCGCTACGAATAATAGGATCATTTTCTCCTCCACCAGCAGTAAAGCAAATAGCATCAACATTACCACCTAATTTCATATAAAATCTAGCAATATAATCAACAATCTTATTCGTATACATATTGACAGCTAACACAATTTGTTTATCACCAGCTTCAAAACCAGCATCAATATCTCTTAAATCACTTTTTCCAGCAATTCCTTGTAAGCCACTATTAAAATTAAGTTGTTTTTCAATCCAATCGATACTGCGTTCCTCATGCTTTAATACATAATTAATTAAAGAATAATCAATATCTCCAGAACGGGTTCCCATCATTATACCTGCATTTGGAGTAAATCCCATAGAGGTATCAATACACTTTCCATCTTTAACAGCAGTAATACTACAACCACTACCAATATGACAAATAATCAAATTTGGAGTTTTTCCCAACATATCTGTCATTTTTTCCGTAATAAATTTATGACTCAAACCGTGAAATCCATATTTTCTAACACCATACTTTTCATACCATTCATATGGAACTGGATATAAATAAGTAGCTTCATCCATAGTTTGATGAAAAGCCGTATCAAAACATACAACATTACGAGCATTAGGTACTTCTTCCATAAAAGCATTCATTCCTTTGACAGCTCCAGGATTATGAAGTGGCGCAAGTGGTGATAATTCTTCAATTTCAGAAACAACTTTCTCATTAAGTTCAACAGACTTAGAATATTTACTTCCACCATGAACCACGCGATGGCCTACAGCTTCAATCTCATCCAAAGAAGAAATAGCTTTATGTTCCAATAAATGTTTTAATAATAACGTAACTGCATCTTTATGATCATTCATAACAACTTCTGCAGACTCTTTTTTATCACCGATTGTTAAACTATATTTAGAACCATCTAAACCAATTCTTTCATAATTACCTTTCATTAAAATATTTTCCTCAGGCATTTCATATAAACGAAACTTTAAAGTACTACTACCTGCATTAACTGATAATAATTTCATAATATCTCTCCTCGCTTTTTTATACACCTACTATAACATATTTATGCTAAAAAGATAAATACTTTTTGTTATAAACAAAAAAGAATTTAGAAAAAATCTAAATTCTATAATCCAATCAAGTCAAAAGCTAAAGGATTTTCCTTTATTTGATCAATAATATTAGAAATTTTACTATGTTCTATTCTATCTTGAATAAAAGAAAGTTGTTCATAAAACAAAGTAGGTTTACACAAAATAATATCTTTTAAATTGGAAATACCAATTTTAAAAAAATAATCTAATATAGAGCAAACTCTCTCTTCATTCATTTCTATTTCCAAAATATTATCGTCAGTAAGAACTTGCTGTAACTCTTTTAAATCATCATCAGTAAAATTATATTTTTTTAGAAACATCATCACCAATTTCACCTCGACTATCAGTTTTTAAAATAGAACGTTCCAACATATCATAATTATCTTGCGTTAGATACATTCCTCTAACAGCTGAATATAAAAATGCATCTTCACTATCATATCCATTTTGAACCAATGTAGAATAATTACGTAACAATTTAGGTCTTGAAACTGTTAAATTTCCAATATGATAAACATAAGGATTATCAGAATCACGATATTCTTGTTCTAAGAACTTAACTCTCTCATCAGCCAAAATAGAAGGACTATATTCTAATGGAGAAAAATTAAGAATAGCATCATCATATTCCCTTGCCCTAGCAATATGAGAAGAATCTGCCAGATCAACAAAATTATCTTCCAAAAATTCCTCTTTATCCTCAGGTGTTTCAACAACCTTACCAAACAAAACAGAACCAGGTCTTGTCAATTCAGATTTTAATACTTCCCTCTGTTGACTAGACATAATAGAATCAAAATACAATCCCATATTATCAGCAAATTCTTGTCTCAATTTATATAACATGCCATAAGAAACTTCTGGAATAGAGCGTATAGAAGATGGATAATTCATAATATAATTACTACGACCATGTAACAAATCCAATTCAATCAAACGATCACAATAATCAGCAATATTAGAAAATGTAAAAACAGATGCTGGAAAAGAATCCATATCTCTATTTTCAAAAAATCCATAAAAATTTAATGCATCATAATTCGAAACCAATTTGTAATATGGTGTCTGTAAAGCACTCATATTATTATCTTCCTTAATAGAAACAGAAACACCAAGGGACTGTAAAAAGCCCTCATTCTGAACCATCTCTTCATAAGAAATACGATGTGCATAATCAGATAGTTGCGCACCACGACCATTACGGGAAGAAAACTTCGCACCCTTATGTCGTCTAGCTTCTCGAGTTAAATTATTAATCCAAACGGATGGTAATTCATATAAACTCTTAGGAACTGTACCCAAACGCGATAACTGATCATACCTTTTTTGAACAGTACCCACATTACTATACAAAGAAATGGTAGCTAAAGCAGAAGGAGAAAATCGATCCAATATATTAGCATCTTTCAAATAAGACAACAACTCTCTAGCACTATCTAAATTGATATGATGAACGACTTCCGTTTTATTTCTTTCTAAAACATGAATAACTTTATCAGATACACCAAATTCTTGAAATAAACTTTTTACATCATCAAAATCAACTGTCACAAACGGTTTTCTATTTCTTGTTAAAATAGACTCATTATATTCCACGATTTGTCTTAATAAATCAATCTTAACATTAGACTCAATACTCTCATCTTCAACAATAGTATAAAGTAATTGAAAGTCTGAAACATTCAAAACATTCAAATCTTCAGGATTAGTAATTTTCTCTTCCAAGCTTTCAAAATTTTCTATTAAACCAGCTAACGTTTCCTCTCTAGCTGTTACACGCAAACGTTGTTTAGAATGATTCTCAACAGATTGAGCTAAAGCAGTTTTTTGTTCCTTCATCTCATCTAAAGTTTGCTGAATAAAATCAAGTTGTTGATTAGTTAAAGAAATTGGTAAATGTGCCGTATAAATAGCTTGTAAAACCAATTGAACATCATGAAACTTCTTTAAAGACTCTTTATCATCTAATAAAATACCATCAAGATCATCTAACGATAAATTTCTAAAATTAGAAAGATCATCTTCCAACTGTTTAATAATAGAAGATAATTGAGAAATACGTTCTTGCTCCCTAGCAATCTCTTCTTCTGAAGTAGAAGTGAGTGAAGCATATTCTTCAAACAAAGTATTTATTCTAGACTGAACAATATCAACTAAACTCATATACTATCACCTACCATTTCATCAAAATATCATATGTCTTTAAATAAAAAGAAAAATCACGACATCGAGATTGAAATCTTTGAACGAACTCATCTGCACTAATGCCAAGTTGAAAAGATAAATCTGAAATAGAAACATCTTTTTCTTGAATCAACTCAACACAATCTTTCTTTATATCAGAAAACAGTTTATCTAATCTTTTTTCTATCATTTTCTAACACCCTCTTTAGCAGATGATAATTGTTGCTGGAAAGTATCTCTAAATGCAACTTGTTGTTGTACAAAGGCAGGATCCTGCTCTTTAATACATTTTAAAGCATCATCAATTAAAGACTCTCTTGCAATATCAATTCTTCTACTATCATCAAAAATATTATTTTCATTTCCAAATGTAATAATTAATATATCATCTTGTTGAGGTATAAAAGCACATATCATATTACTTACTTTATTAACATAAACAGTATGTGGCATCTTTTGTTCATTACTAAGAACTTTAGAATGTTTTTTACCATTTTTAAAATCCAAAATTCCTTGTTCAAATTTATGAACCAAAGCTAACATTTGTTTTTTATCCTCATGATTTAAACGACTCATAGAGAAAAATGGTTTACCTTTATCATCCAACAAGAAATATACATTACTAGGTGTCTCCATTGCATTTTCCACAGAATTAGTTTCCTGAATTTGTTGATCCAAGTCAGATACTTCAGCCAACTTATGATTATATTCTTCAAGAAACATATAAAGAAAAGAAATAGATTCATTATCAATACTTGCCTGCATCAATTCATTAATTTGTTTCTCAACATCTTTCATTTGTAATAACAACAAGGTCATCTTCTCATCAGAATAAGAAAAGTCATCCATAGAAATAGAATTATCACCATTTGCTTTCGCATCCTCCATAATCTTACACAATTGTTCATGATAATTAATATCTTCAGATGTTTTACCTTCAATAAGAGAATAATATTGTTCAAAAAAAGGAGCACTAGTTTCTTTCATTTGACGATAAGTATCTTGAAAGCTTTCTAAAGAAGCGGCATCATCCAAAGCATGAGTCACATCAACTTCCTCTACTTGTCCATTGCTCAAGTCAGATTGCAAATCTTGATTATCAGCAATCACAAATCTTTCTACGGATTTCCTTCTTTCTCCTGCAGATAATACATTTTGATAAGCCATAGAAGATAACACTGCTATTTTATCTTTATCAGATAAGGTACTATTAGCAACAAATTGCGCTTTAGCAGTTTCATTCATAGTATCTATAGTTCGTAATTCACGTTCTACTTTTCTAAGAGACGTAGAATTACGTGCCTGATTAGAAACGCTCTTCTTCAATATAGGAGCACTTAAAATTTGACTAATTGCTACTTGGGCTTGCTCTAAATCCAAAGCATTATTTTGTGCAAAAAAATCCAAAATTTTAAAATTATCAGCCAAATTAGGATCAATAGACAAAAGTAAATCTTGGTGTTGTAATAACAAATCGACATCAACGCTACCTTTACGCATAGAAGAAGTCAATACAGACGCACATTGTTCTAAAAGAGATAAGCTATCAATTTTTTCAGTTAACTCTTGTTTCTTTTGAGATAACAAATCCTCAAAAATTTGGACTGCTTGTTCTTGATCTTGATATTCGTACATAACCAACACCTCTTTATGATTACTATATAATTAGCATATCACAAAAAGCAAAAAAAAGATAGGCTGAAAAGCCTATCTTGTAAGCTATCTATCACTATTTGTTGTTGTAGCTTCCACTAACTTGGTTCATACCATTTTGAACCAAACGTCTAGTAATTTCACCACCAACAGTACCATTAGCACGGCTAGTAGCATCTGGTCCTAAATTAACACCAAATTCGTTAGCTATTTCATATTTCATTTTATCAATAGCTTGTTTAGCACCAGGAACTCTCATTTTCATAGTAGAATTCTTTGAGTTTGTCATTTCATTCACCTCCTACATTCATAGGTTGTGAACATTTTAAAATTTAATACAAAAATTTAACTGGAAATTTATAACAAATCAGAAAATTCGTTTTCATCTTCTTGAACAACAATAGTATTTACTGTATCAACAGCATCATCAATCATCGGTAAAAAATCAAATTTAGTCTCTTCTTTCATAGCTTGTTCCAAAGATGGATTAATAACAGGATGTTTAGGAACAAAGACAGTACAACAATCTTCATATGGTAAAATACTAATATCATAAGTATCAATTTTTTTAGCCAAGTCAATAATTTCTAATTTATCAAAACAAGCAACAGGTCTTAAAACAGGCATACAAGTAACTTCGTTAATAACTCGCATACTAGAAAGTGTTTGAGATGCCACTTGACCAACAGACTCACCATTAATAATAGCAAGTCCATGATATTTTAATGCCATCTTTTCCATAATACGATACATCATACGACGCATAATAGTAATACAATAAGAAGGATGACAATTCTTATATATTTCTTCTTGTATTTTTGTAAAATTAATAACATGCAAATGTACTTCATTCGTATATTTGGCTAATTTTTTAGATAACTCAATAACCTTATTTCTAGCTTCCAAACTTGTATGAGGAATTGCTTCAAAATAAACACAATCAACAGGAATACCACGTTTCATTGCCAAATATCCTGCAACAGGAGAATCAATTCCACCAGACAACATTAACATACCTCTAGGTTGTGTACCAATCGGATACCCACCAGCACCATGATAAGCATTAAAATAAACATAACTATATTGTTCACGAACCTCAACTTTAATTAATAACTCTGGATGATGAACATCAACAGAAACACCATCTTTATTTTTTAAAACAACAGCACCAAGTAAAGGATTTAACTCTTGACTATGAATAGGAAAGTTCTTATCACTTCTCTTAGACTCAATTTTAAAAGTTTTAAAAGAGATATTCTGAATCAAATCAATTAATAAATTCTTAATAGAATCAATATTAGTATCCACAATATAAGCAATGTGATACATATGAATACCAAAAACACAATCTAACTTTTCTTTTATTTTATCTAAATCTGAATCATGAAATTCAATATACATTCTACTACGATCTTTCATAATAATAACATCATAGTTCTTTAATTTATTCTTAATATTTTGATATAAAGTTTGAATAAAAAAATTACGATTTCCTTTTTTAGTACTTAATTCTCCATATTTAATTAAAATAACTCTCTTCATATAACCACCTCAATGTCTTTCATATTTTATCATAAAAAGAAAGAGAAGAAAACTTTTTTCTTCTCTATTCACTAACTTTTTTCATAAAACGATACCTAGTCTCTTTAGATAAATTTTCCTGATTTGGAATTTCAGAAACATCAGAATAGTCTGTACCAGATAATTTATTAAATTCATACAAGAAGATATCTTTCTCTAAATCATCATCAAACATATCTTTTCCATCTTGTTTATAATTATAAAATTCTGTTGACTGATCATCATCACTACTCTTTTTAGTAGACCACTTACCAACCTGATAAACAGTATATGGAGTCTTTAAAGAATTCTGCTGATAAACTAAATAATTACCACATTCCAAAGTAACATATTTTTTCGTATCTTTAATTTCAACTTTAGAAGTATAGGAATTACAATACTTTTCTCCCTGGAAAGGATTTTTAATTTCTGAAGATAACTTTCTGTCTATGATTTCTTGCAAATAATAAACATCTTTCGTACCATCTTCATTATATAAATTACCAGCAGTCAAAGCAAACATTTTTGCATTATATTCTAGTACATCATACTTTTCACTATAATTGGTCTTAAAAACGGACGCTAATAATAATACAATAACAATTAATAAAACCACAAAGACAGTAAGCATTTCATAAGTACCAAATCCCCGTTTATCCATAAATCTACTTATCATACACCGCCAACAACTTTCTATAAATATTTTCATCAACCAATGAAACCGCCTTAATAGATACGTCTAATGCTTTTTTATATTCACCTTTAAAGAACAATTGCTGAGCATCATTTAAACCTACATCCACTTCATCATACACAGTACGATAACGATTACCAAAAACAATAGCCATTTCTGCTAATTGAGCTGTTTTAATCATCTCATTTGTCGTATTATAAAGCTTTAAAACCAAATCTCTAGCAGTATCTACTCTAGTATTTAATGTCTTAATCACAATAGGCTTTCTTTCCAATTCTTTTATAACTTCTTCGATAGCTTCATTTGCTTCAGACAACTGTACAAAATAATTATTCGTAATAATAGGTAACTTATAACCACGCATTTTTTCTTTACTCTGTTTCAAGAATGATTCAATTTCTTCAAGTTGCTCTCTAGCACGAACTTCATCATCATACATATTACCCAAAGACTTCAAAGCTCTGTCTAAATCCTCTTCCATATTTTTTAATCGAATAGTTAACTCTTCAATCTCTTTTTGTAACATAGAATAAGGAGAAGATTTTGCTTCAACTTTTGCAAGCATTTTTTTATAATCATCATTAATTACTACTAATGTCTTATTTACTTCATGGATAGTTTCAACATCTTGATCATTCAAATCATACATATTTTTAATATCATCTAATTGATTATATACTTCTTGAACAACCTTATTTGTTTTTTCTAACTTTTTAGAAAAATCCCCTTCCATTTCTGCATAAACTTTTCTAGATAAACGTTCCTTTTCAAAATCTACAAATAAAGAATCATAATAATCAAGCATAGTTTTTAACTCAAACATACAATCTTCCAAGTTTAAAACTCTAACTTTATCTAAAATATGATCAATATTTTTTTGAGACTCTTCTAGATTATAATCAACATTTAAATAATCTAAAGGATATCCTTTTTTTACCATATCCTCATTTAATTCTTTTACTTCTTTCATACGATTAGGAATAACTTGTTTAGCCATCAATAACAAATCAGGAACTTCTTTAATAACAATTCCCATATGTTCAATCATCGTATCTAAAGCTTTTACAATATGAACAACTTCGTTATATTCATTTTTCTCCATGACTTTTTCAAAATCTAAAAACCTACGCTCAATATTTTCTAATTGTAAACTAATTGCCTCTTGCATCTCATCATACATCTGTTTATGATCTTGAAAATCTTTATTAAGTTCACGATATTTAGCCTTTAATTTAATAACTATCGCTCTATATTTTTCTTCACTTAAAGTAATTTCTTTAATCTCATCTAATAAAGAATTAGCAGACTCCCTAGCTTGATAAATAGCCATTTCTGTCTTAGCTAAACGATAAACACAATTCTTAAAATCTCTTTTATCAATATAGATATCCAAGTCAATTAACATATCATCAATCTTCGCCAAGTTATTTTCACGAAGTTGATCAAAACGATCTTGCCAATCATTATACTTTTCTTCCATCTTATCATTTTTAATAATAGGCTCTACTTTAGAAAGTTCCAAAGAAACTGGTGTACTAGCAACCATATTCTTTGCAACTTCTAGTTCATGAACGCGTTTACGATAACGATTTGAAATACTACGCCTAATAAAGTGAAGTGCAATAATTACAATAACAATACAAATAACCAAATAAGATCCAATAATCAAATACTGTCCTTGCATACTTCACCACCTTATCATCTATTCCTATTCTAACACAAAGTAATAGTATATTTCCACCATTTTCAAAAAAATAATCAGAAAAGTTAATCCATCAAAAACCAACAATAACCTATTATTTCTTGACATATCAAAGTATTTATCATATAATTATAACTGCAATTCACTTGAAACAGCAGATTTAGAGTATTTTAAAGTGTTTTTGAAAGTTTAAGTAACTATTGCTGTTTACGCGAAAGAATAAAAAAAACTCCCTAAGATACGACTAAATCATTTCAATGAATGTAATAAAAAGAAAGGAGTAAACAATATGGCAAGATATACTGGACCAAGCTATAAAAAAGCTCGTCACGTTGGATTTTCTATCAGTGAAACAGGTAAAGAATTAGCACGTCGTCCATATGGACCAGGACAACATGGAAACGCTCGTAGAGGAAAATTATCAGATTATGGAACACAATTAAAAGAAAAACAAAAAGTACGTTTCATGTATGGTGTTAACGAAAGACAATTTAGAAACACATTTGATAAAGCTTCTAAATTAAAAGGTGTTACTGGTACTAACTTCTTAAGAATGCTAGAATCTCGTCTAGATAACTTAGTATACAGAATTGGATTTGCTTCAACTCGTCGTGCTGCTAGACAATTAGTAAATCATGGACACGTAACTGTTAACGGTAAAAAAGTAGATATTCCATCATACCAAGTTAAAGTTGGAGATGTAATCTCTATTAAAGAAGATCACAAAAATTTAAAAGTTGTTGCTGATAGCTTAGCTAAAGTAACAAAACGTGTTGACTTCATTACATATGATGAAGGAAAGATGGAAGGTACTTATGTAAGACTTCCTGAAAGAAATGAATTAAATGCTGATATTAATGAAGCATTAATCGTTGAATTCTACAACAAATAAGAAAATAGGCTTACGCCTATTTTTTTTGTGTATTTTTTACTTCAATGGTCTCACAATAACAATTTTTAACATCAACATCCAACAAATTACCATGTAAATTATGATGCAATAAAAGGTGACGCATAGCTCGAACCGGTGAACCATGACTAACAACTAATATATGACCATCCGGATGCTTTTGAATTACATAATCTAAAAAATCTTGACAACGAGCAAAAATACTTTGTACAGGTTCTACTCCTTGCTCATTACAATTCAAATCATAATTCCAATATTTTTTAACATCATATACATCACGAGGCTGACCTTCTAAATCACCCATATCTCTCTCAATAATCCTATTATCTGGAAAAGTTTCAACTCTATCACCAACTAGAATAAAAGCAGTTTCCACAGTACGAACTAAAGGAGACATATAACAAAAATCAAAAGACTCATCCTTTAATTGATTTCTTAACTTCTGACATTGTCTCCTTCCCGTATCATTTAAAGGATTATTTTTCAAACCTTGAACAACATTCTCATAATTAGCATCTGTTTGACCATGACGAACCAAAGTAATTTTCATCTACTTAACCTCCAACATTTTTAATGCTTTACTATAAACCAAAAGCTTTCCTAAATAACCTTCCTTCGAATAATAAGAATAACCAGAAACCAAATAAGCATCATCAACTAAACAAACATCAGTAAAATAATTGTCCCCATCATTATAATAAGGAACCACTTCTGCTTCTGTTAAATCACTACGATATTTTCCAATATAAGAAGAATGAATCTCCTTTTTATTAGTATGTTCTATCACCTCACCCAAAACAATCAAATCATTATTGGAATCCTTTAAAATTGTATGAAACCTTCCAGAATATTCTGTTGCATATGATACATCATCAAGATAAGATAAATCCAAATCATACTGAACCAAAGTAGGAGAAAAAATATCATTTTCTTTTCTACCAGTGGTAACTACAACCGTATCATCAACAACAGCCAGACTAGAATAACCAAAAGAATCTGTAGTTTTATCAATAACATAATCAATATTATTACCCTTCATATCAAAAGAAGCTAATATTCCATGATGATTCTGAACACCAACTACATAAATAGTATCATCATAAACAACTGCAGAAGAAAATAAAACATCTTTTTTCTGATCAAACGCCTTTTTCCAATCAACAGTACCATCTCTATGATATTTGACAATAATTCCTCGTTGAGAGTTCTCTTCTTTTCCTGTACCAACGGCGATATAACCATCAGAAGTTTTTACAATATGACGAAAAGAAGAATTCTTCATATCTAAATCTTTTTCAAACAAAACCTGCCCATCATCACTATATTTTAAAATAAGTGCTGTATCCAAATTGTTTTTATGATCCTTTTTAGTAGCCTCATAAGAACCCACAATAACAACATCACCATCATCTGAAACCAAATCATAAAAACGACTAGAATAACCTTTATTATAAATCTTTTCCATAACTTTTTCTTGACTCATATCATACATTGTATATTTGGCTTTTTCTAGGTTACGATCATTATTATTGTTTAATCCAACAGAATAAATATAATCATTCGCAACAGTAATAGCATCAACCGTATCCAAATACTTAGAATCCTCATCTTGATAGAAAAAAATAAGACAAAAATAACACAGTGCTACTAGCACTACCAAAATAATAATAATTCGTCTCATAAAACGTTGCACTTTACATCATCTCCAAATCTATCTACATTGTAACAAAAAAGAAATAACAAAAAAAGGGAAAAAAGAAAATCTATCCATTTAGGATAGATTTTACTGTTAACTAAGAGAACATTCCAATAAAATATTTCTTCTTTCCACGTCTAACAACTACATATTTTTGTTCAATAGAATCATTTTTCGTAACTTGATAATCTAAATCAGTAACCCTTTCACCATTAATGCTAATAGAACCATTTTGAATAAATTCTCTAGCTTCTCTCTTACTAGAACAAATATGAAATTGTACTAAGAAATCTACTAAATTAGCTTCCTCTGCCTCAAACGGTTCAATACCTTTAAAAGCAACGGCAATTTGATCAGCAGTCAAATCACGTATATTTCCACTAAACAAAGATTCACTAATTTTAACAGCATTCTCATAAGCCCCTTCACCATGAATAAAATCAAGGACCTCTTTAGCAAGAGCTTTCTGAGCAATCCTCTTTTCTGGTGCTTCTTCTTGCTGTCTCATAATATCTTCAATTTCTTCTTTAGATAGGAAAGTAAATTTCTTTAAATATTCTTCCATCATAGAATCCTCAAAATTAAGTAAATATTGATACATTTCATAACTAGAAGTCTTTTCTTCATCTAACCATAAAGCATTTCCATAGCTCTTACCTAATTTCTTACCAGTAGAATCCAAAGTAAGAGGCATAGAAAAGGCATATACCTCCTCATTTTCTAGTTTCCTAATAAGTTCGATACCAGTAGTTAAATTTCCCCATTGATCAGAACCACCAAATTGTAATGTAACACCGTACTTATCATGAAGTTCCTTAAAATCATATCCCTGTATTAACATATATGAAAATTCAGCGTAACTAATACCAATATCTAATTGACGTTTTACTAAATCTTTATTAAGCATATAAGTAACATTAATATATTTTCCAACATCACGTAAAAAATCAATATAATTCATATTTTTAAACCAGTCATAATTATTCACCAATTGAACTTCTTCACCAAACAACTTTTTCATTTGCTTTTTTATTTTCTCATAATTATGTTCAATAACTGAAATTTCAGCTTTCTCACGTTCACCAGTTCCTCTAGGATCTCCAACACGCCCCGTTGCTCCTCCTACCAAAATAAATGGATGATGTCCTGCACGTTTTAATCTTTCAACCATTAAAAATGTAGGGAATTGACCAATATGTAAACTTTCAGCTGTTGGATCTGCTCCTATATAAAAATTAAGTCCACCTTTATTCAATTTTTCTTCTAAATCAGGGCTGGAAATATCTTTAATTAATCCACGCCATTGTAACTCTTCAAAAAATGTCATTTTCTATCCTCCTCTAATTTTAACTCATATATCTCGTTTAAATGATAACCATAATCTTGATAAATACCATCAACATCACGACTAGTAACTTGATCTTTAGAAATTCCAAGCTTATCCAAAACATAATAGACATCTTCTTCACTCTTACCTTCAACTTCTAAATAAGTAGGAATCATTGGCCAAGAATCTATATCAACTTCAACACCATCAAGTAAATATTGTCTTCTTCTATTTTCCTGATATCCTTTTGCAACAAATCCCAACTCATTTAAAATCATATTCGTTTTTTCAAAGTCACTTACTTCAATCTCTAATTCCTGTGTACCATCAATTTCAGATGAAACAATATTCTTTATAGTAAGAGTAGTTGTATCACCATTTGTACGTAATCGAATCCACTTTCCTTCAATTTTAGGAATAAAATCATAAACATAGCGACGTTGTAAATGATCCCATTGTAAAACTGCTCCCGCTTGTTTTAATTTTTCTTCTAATTGTTCAAGATCAATTTCCAAAACTCGGACTTCATATTCAATATGCATAAATTCACCTCCAAAAAAAAGAACTATTCTCCTATAAGGACGAATAGTTCGCGGTACCACCTTACTTTATAGATTACTCTATACACTCAAATATCTTAACGCGATAAACGATTTTTCTCCAAGACTGTAATTTCATTATATTATCTTGATTAGTTTTCACCACCACTAATTCTCTTTTTCCCAATAACATAACTACAAAATCCCTTCAATGAAAATTATAAATTCATAATACCATAAAAAGAAAAATTTGAAAACCCCTTTTTACTTTTTGCTCTTTTTCATTGCATTCTCTAAAACACGTTGTTGATTCTTCCTACCTCCAAGAACAAATTTCTCTTCCAATAAAGAGTCAATATTAGAAGTTAAATTTTTAAAATAAGTAACATAAGAATCTTTTGAACTATGTTCAAAAACAGCACTAATTGTCCCAGAAGAGTCTACATAAATACCTTCCATTCCAGAAATAGGAATAACTTCTTGACCAATAAAAAGAAGAGAATGAGAAATAATTTCATAACATTTAATAGCAGAAAATATTTTTCTACCATACGATTGAGAAAATAATAAATATTTTTTATTATTTTGTTCATATACAGCAATCCCTTGAATAGCAGGAGCTAAATTATGATATTCTTTCTCTTTTATAGCAACAACACTAGAAGAATCAAGTGAATATTCCAAATGATAACAAACTACATCACCAACATCAGAACAAGTCGCAACATATAAATAAGAACCATAGCAATATAGCGTAGCAGCACTAACAATTTTATTTAAACCATCGGGCTTGCGAATATTAAGATTACCATTAGAAATAATACAAGATGAAATATCCTGCCCTTTTGAAAAATCTGCCCATAATATATTGTGCTTTTTTACCATTTTCTCTTTCAACTTATGATAACAATATGTATGAACCTTCCCACTACCACCAGTTACATATAAAGCATCATGAAGAGAATCATAACTAATACCACCAACATGGGCTGAATGATTTAAAGTAATAACACCTGTAAGTTTCTTTGACAAAGAATCAAAAATATAAAGTCTAGAACATCGATTAGCTAAATGAAAAAACTTACGAAATTTAGATTCCTCAGCATGACAAGAAACAATAAACTCTTGATTAGCAATTGTATAACCTTGAACAACATACCCATCTTTCTCAATCTGTGAATAATTAAATATATAATCTTTCATATAAACACATCCTGATATTATAGTATCAAAGGAAGAAAAAGAAGTAAATCTAATATAGCTTATGCCAAACAAAAAAAGATATCACTATCGATATCTTTTATTTATTTTCCTTTTCTAATTTCTTTAAAACATCTTTTGTTACTTCAATAGCTTTAAGACGAACTTCTTCTGCAGCATCTCTTAAAATAGGAGTTCCCTTATCAATAGCTAAATCAACTAATTCTTGAGCTTTTTCTTTTAATTGAGCAGCTTTTTCTTTAGCAATTTCTAAAACCTTTTCTTTATCTAAATCAGCTAAATCCGCCTTGATTTCAGCAACTTTTTGATTAAATTCCTCTTTAACTTCATCCATATCAATATTTTTAATTTGAGCAACTAACTCATTCATTTTAGCTTTTAAAGCAGCTCTCGTTTCACTACCCTTTTTAGGAGCAAATAAAATTCCAAGTCCAGCTCCAATTGCTGCTCCAGCAATAAATTTACCAATTCCAGAACCTTTTTCTTTACTCATACAAATCATCCTCCTCTTTATTTTTTCTATTAAATATTTTAGAAACAATTCCAGAAAATAGACCAATTACTTTATCACCAATCATAGAAATACTATAACCAGTCTTGTCTAAAATATCAAAGAATCCATTAAAAGAATTAACTTTCTCATCAATATTATCAACAATTCTATCAACTTTGTCTAAAATCTGAATCATTCTAATTCCTAAAATAATTAACACTATTAATAATATGATACCAAATATATATAATAATACTGGTAAAACTGCGTTTAACACATCCATGCTTTCTCCTCCTTATTCTTTATTCTCATCTTCATACATAGAATCAATAAGATCAAAAAGATTATCGTCAGATGCAGGATCTGTTGCTGTTTGTTCTTCTTTAGTAGAGTTATCTTTAGACTTAAGAGATTCAGTTTTCTTTTCTTCCTCATCATAGTCCTCTGTTACTCTACGACCTGTTGCTTTTTCTTTGCTAGAATCTTTATAATCAATATTATATTCTAATCCTAAATCCTTATAATACTCCTCAGCATCTCCCATAGTAACTTCTGAAACATGAGGTTTTTCATTATCCTCACTTAAGTCAACTAATAAATTATCAGATTCATCATTAAATACTGACTCTTTCTCTTCTTTAACATCAGAAGAAGAATCATCACCATTGATATCAGCAGCAATATCATCTGCTAAATTACCATAGGCTTTACGTCTAACATCATCAACCGTCATATGTTCACGAGTATAACTACTCAAATGAACCTCTCTCTTTGGAACAATCTCTTCTTTTTTATAATTTTTATCCAAAATACCATAAATTGGTGAAATAATTGGCGAAGGTTTAAAAACTGTTTTCTTTTCCTTTTCATAAGTCCCATATTCATGAATAGAAATAGACTCATTATAATCACTATGATACAAATTCTTATCTCTACTTCCATGATAAACATCTTGAACAGAACTAGAACCATGATAAGTATCTTGAGAACTTCCATAATAATCGTGATTAGAAGAATAATTATCTGCTTCTCTTCTAGAAGAGCCATGATATAAATCAGGATTTTCTTCTACATGTACTTCTTCCTTTTTAACAACCTCTACAATTTTAGGTTCATTATAATAAGATTTATCAGAAAATTCTTGATCATCTACTGCTGGAAACTTAAAATCTTCCTTAGTCTCTTCTTCATCATTTCTTTCTGGAACAATCTCAAAATCTTCATCCCTAGGTTTATAATCATCATAATCGTCTACACGTTCTTCCTTCTTTTCAGGTAAAACAACTTTTTTAGCAATTGGTTTATTCTCATGAACCTTTATAGGTTCTCTTTTACTTTTTTCTTTTTTAGGTCTTATTTTAGCTTTTGGTTTTTCTTCTACTTCAACGTACTCTTCTTCAAAAAGTGCATTTTTAATTTTATCAAAAACGCCCATAATTTCACCTCTTCTAATCTCCTAAATTTAATTCAAAATTATCCTCATCTATTTTATTATTACTATTGTTAATATCAGCATCTACATAATCAGAAAATTCCAATACAGAGTCATTAGAGTCTGTCTTAGATTCAAAAATATTAAAATTTTCTTCTTTATAATTTAAAACATTCTCTCCAATTAAACTTTCTAAAACATTGTCATGAAAATTTACTGATTGCAAAATATAACACATATTATTAATAACAGGTACAAGATACTCTTTTGGTATATAAGCCTCCATCTTACTATAATTAAAAACCATCTCTACAAAATAATAATCATCTTCTTCATTAATTTCTATATAACCAGTCTTTTTATTATAATTTAATTTGGCAGAATAATAAGCATCTTTATCCACTTTATATGTATTTTTTGTTTTATGATAATATCCGATTGCATCAACATATAAATAATAACGATTAGAATAACGATCTTGCAATAAAGCATTATAATCTTCTTTATTTACAAAACGCATACCATTAGGAACATAATATTCATAACCATCAAAATTAACATTAGCCAATGTAGTATCTTCAGACAATATCATATCAATATTATCTTCAAAACTTGTAGTACTCAAAGTCTGAATACTACAACCAGACACTAATAATAGCATAATAGAGAGTAAAACTATTCTTCTTTTCATAATTCACCTACTCTTACTACATTATACCAAATTTTTAGTAAATGTAAAAATTTTTTCTATTTATTTACTGTTTTAGACACTTTCAAAGCTTCTACCTGATAAATAGGCATTCCTTGTTCAGAAAAACGTTCTTCGTATTCTGTCGTTATTAAATCCTCTATATCTTCTTTATGTAAATCAAAAGTAAGATGTCGAAGAACATAACCAGCTTCACTAAAGCTCATAAGAGAATATCGAAATAAGTCAGAATTATCAGTTCTCATCCATATATCAAAATCACCACGAAAAATAGATGCATACTTTTCTAAAAATATTTTACTAGAAAGTCTACGCAAATGATGACGTTTTTTTGGCCATGGATCAGAAAAATTTAAATAAATTCGGTCAACCTCCTTAGAAAAAACATCATTAATTTCTAAAGCATCCATACGAATAATAGCTAAATTACGTAAACTATCATCGATCTTAGGTAAACACTTTGCAACAACGCTATCATATTTTTCAATACCAATAAAATTAATATTAGGATATCTTTTAGCATTCTCACGAATGAATTGTCCTTTTCCCATTCCAATTTCAATATAAATTGGATTAGTATTTCCAAAATAGCTAGACCATTTTCCTCTAAATTTCTTAGGATTCTTAACCAAAAAAGGAGAAGCATTTAAAATTTCTTCTTTATTTTTAACATTTCTAAGTCTCATAAATATCACATCCAACATATATTATAACAAAAATAAAACAACATGCATATAATAAAAAGTAGGAGGCTTATATGAATCCGTTTGCATTTCCATTCATTCCAACTTCCCCACTACCAGAACAACAAAACAATCAAAATATTTACCAGGAATTACAACGATTAAAATACGAAATAGATAACTTAAAAAAAAGAGTTGAAGCCTTAGAAAGGAAACCACAAAATGATTATCTAGAAAAAGAAGATGGAATGCATATGATTTGAACACTTTTCAGTGTTCTTTTTTGTTGAAATAAAAAGATTTATGGTATACTAATTAAAGAAAGGATGATGAAAGTGGCAAAACTAGTATACCTAAAAGAAGATACTTATGAAAATTATCTAAAAAAACAAAAAAAATCACACTTCTTACAGTCATATAGCTGGGGAGAATTATCAAAACAAAAAAAGAATTTAACTCCTTATTATCTAGGATTAATTGATGAAAAGAAAAATATACTAGGAACTGCTCTTTTACTACAGAAGAAACTTCCTATGAACTATTGTTATTTTTATTGTCCTAGAGGATATGTAATTGACTATGAAAATGAAGAACTAGTAAAAGAGATGACAAAAGAAATTATCAAATTTGCAAAAAGCAAAAAAGCAATATTTGTTAAAATAGATCCTGATTTAATATACAAAGATTATAACTATTTAGAAGAAGAACAAAAACCACCATATGATATCAACAGAATCTTTAACTTATTAAAAAAATTGGGATATAAACACCAAGGTTTTACGAAAAACTTTGAAACAATGCAGCCTAGATATACTTTTCGAATCGATTTAAATCAAAGTATAGAAGACATAGAAAACCATTTTTCAAAAACTACAAAACAAAGAATTACTAAAGCAAAAAAATTAAATACTTATGTAGAAATTGGTACGGAAAAAGATATAAAAGAATTTTATCACCTTATGACTCTAACAGAGACTAGAAAAGACTTTGTATCATATACAGAAGATTACTACAGCACACTTTATGATATTTTTAATGGAAGTGAAAATGGAAAAGCCACACTATTCCTAGGAAAAGTAGATATGGATAGAACCATAAAAACATTAAAAGATAATTTAAAGCAAGTAAATAATCAGATATCTATTTTACCAATAGACAATTTAAGTAAAAGTGCTAAAAACAAATTAAACGAATTAACAAAACAAAAAGATAACTACACCAAAGAAATCAAAAAATTTGAAGAATATAAAAAACAATATGGAAACAATTTAACATTAAGTGCACATATGATTATTGAATATGCCGATAAAGCCTGGGTATTATATGCAGGAAACCACAATATTTTAACAGAAACATATGTAAATTATTATACTTATGAAGAGCATATTAAATATTGTAAAGAAAAAGGAATAAAAGTTTACGATCAATTCGGAACAATCGGAGACTTATCTAAAGATAACCCTAGATATGGGCTACACGAATTCAAGAAAAAATTTGGTGGAGACTATATCGAATTCTTAGGTGAATTTGACTACGTTACTAACAAATTAATGTATTTTATCTTTAAAAAACTAGTTCCAATATATAGAAATATAATTAGAAAAAAAAGTAAGAAGGCGATAGAAAATGAAGTTAAGAAAAATAACTGAAAAAGAATTTAAAAAATTTGCAGATAAAAATCCAGAAATTACTTTCTATCAAACCACCCCATGGGCAAATTTAAAAAAGAAAAACAATTGGGATGCTCACTATATTGGCTTAGAAGACAACAAGAAAATTTTAGCTGGAAGTTTAATACTATCTAAAACATTACCAATTATAAAGAAGAAAATGTTCTACGCTCCTAGGGGATTCTTAATTGATTATAATAATGAAACACTATTAAAAGAATTTACAGAACAAATAAAAGAATATGCCAAAAAAGAAAATGCTATTTTTATAAAAATAGATCCATACGTGCAATACAAAGAACGAGATAATAACGGAAATATTGTAGAAAATGGAATCAACAACGAAAAATGTGTAGAAAACCTTAAAAAATTAGGATATAAGCACTTTGGATTTAACTTAATGCAAGATACACTTCAACCACGATGGATGCATGTAATAGAAACAGAAGGAAAAACTTTAGATGATGTCATGAAAGATATGGAATCAAAAACAAGACAAATTCTAAGAAAAAATGAAAAATACGGAATTCATACAAGAGAAATAACAAAAGAAGAGTTACCACTATTTAAAGACATCATGCAACATACAAGCGACAGAAGAGAATTTGTAGATAGACCATTATCATATTATGAAAATATGTGGGATGCTCTTCATGATGAAGGTATATTAAAAATACTTGTTGCTGAAATAGATTTTCAAGAATTTGAGAAAAATACCAAAAATGAACTAGAAGAAAATGAAAAAGAATTAAAAGACAGAAAATACAAAAAAGAAAACAACGTCCTAAAAATGAATGAAAAAAAATATGAACAACATAACAAAAAGAATGAACAAGAAATTGAACGACTAAAAAAACAATTAGAAAAAATTAAAGAATACAAAAAAGAATATGGAGAAAAAACTCTATTAGGAGGAATTCTTTTCTTGATATATGGAAATGAAGTATTATCTCTACATGGAGGAACATTAGATAACTTAATGCAATTTCAATCTGCATATACCATCCACTTTGCGGGAGTAAAATACGCAGTAGAAAATGGATATAAAAGATATAACTTTTATGGTATAACTGGAGACTTTAGAAAAGAAAATCCATTATATGGACTTTATTTATTTAAAAAAAGTTTTGGAGGGCATGTAGTAGAATTAATTGGAGAATTTGACTACATTATTTCACCATTCTGGTATCATGCATATAATATTGCTTTTAACACTTATCATAAAATTAAAAATTTAAAGAAAAAAATAATCGATAAATAATCGATTATTTTTTTTACAACAAATCCAAAACAATATGTTAAACATTTGCAATATTTTGACTCGCAGCAGCATCAGCAGCTTCGTTTGCAGCAGTTACTGAATAAATATGATTTCTCATAGCAATAACTCTCTGATAAAAAACTTCGTAATTTTTCCGAATCTGATCATAACGAGCTTTAGCATCTTCTGCACCAGAACTTTCCCAATTTGCACCATATAGATTTGTCATAGTAGCATCTATATCATCAAAAATACTCATAATATTATTAGCATTTGTTTGAATTGCATCTGCATAACTTCTTGCACCAGCATAATCTTTTTCTTCAAATTCATTCATAGTTACAACCTCCTAAAATAAATGTGATCCTGCACTAGCATTTTCTTCTTCAGTCTTGTTTAATATACTAGCACTCTTACTAATAGCTTCACCAAGATCAACCAAAAGACGTCCAAACTTATCCAAATTAGCTGCTTGCTCCAAATAAGAATTATTAAATTCAGTCGCAGAAATACCTCTCCAAATAGTCATCAAACTATCAACATTACTTCTTAAACCACTTAATTCATTTTGAAAAAATTCTGCATTTGCAACAGTATCTCTTCCATTTACATCCATTGCTGCAGTATCAGCATGTAGTCCAGCCATTCTACCACTCTCCTATCTAAAAAAATTATAACATTAATAAAATAAAATGAAAAACAAATATAAAATATAAGACAAAAGTTTACACATCAAATACTTAAAGATGACAATTCCTGTTCTGTCTTTTGAATTTCACTAACCGCTGTTTTAATATATTCTCCTAACTGAACAACTTCCTGCGCTCTCGTAGTTGCTAATCCTACTTGGCCCTCACATTGTGTAGAAAAATTATCTTTAGCAGATCCATTCCAAGAACTTAAGCTAGACGTCATATTAGTAGCATAAGTGGAAACGTTTGTAACTAAATCATTACCCAAAGTACATAGCTTATCAGCAACATCATTCAATTCTTCAAAATTGCAAACAAATTTTGCCATATTATCACCTCTTTTAAACTTGCGGATCCCACTGATCCAAACCATAGGTTTCAATTAAATTAATTAAATTATCAGAATAACTCAACGATGTAGCATAACCACACTGTTTAACTGCTACACATGCATCACGATAATTTTTAGAATTAATAACAGGTTGATACCTATCTGTTGTTAATAACTCCGCATGATCAACAATAGAATCTGCTACAGAATCATAATCACGAAAGGCTGCTGTGATTGTATAACGAGAGCCATCTGGATTTTGTTCTCCAGTTTGACAATTTTGTACCTTACCAGTCCATCCACTACCAGCCTTAATACCAAAAATATTATTTCCAATACTAGATTGTCCCCAACCAGATTCCAAAATAGCTTGTGCTAACGTTAAAGAAGGCAAAACTCCATACTTATTATAAGCATCGACTGCACCGTCTTTAATAGAATTGACAAAATCCAAACGATACCCACTTAAACCAGCAGGATTAGCATAATCTGTTGCAACAGCACCAACACCATCTAACTGCAAAGTAGCAGAAGCTGCAGTATCACCTGCTTGATAATTTACAGAAGTAACTGTTAAATAATCATTAATCTTTTGAAAATTATCTAAAACTATTTGAAAATTATCAGACAATTCCGTTGCCATAGTAACGCACAAATCAGCCACCGGTCCCATAAAAACAGAATCATCATTTAAAGTTGCTTGAACATTAGAAAGCTCTGTCTTAAAATCGGTAACTTGATTCCTTAAAGACTGAGTTATACTAATAGAATCACTAAATATCCCATAATCTTCTACAGTATATTCTTCTTTCATATAATATCACCTTCCTAAATAGAAGTAGCATCTACTTTGACAGAAGTAACAGAAGCCAATTTAGATTGAATCTGCCCTCTCAACGAATTCATATTACTTTGACTAGTAGATATTTTACCCGACCAAAAACTTTTCATATCATTATCCTTAGAATTAACTGCATTTTGATATTGTGACTGAGCATGCTCTAAATTTCTTTTTTCCGAAATATAGTTCTCATATAAATCACAAGCTGATGCAAATTCATTCATCTGATTAGAAATAGCAGAAGAAAAATCAGAAGAAAAACTTTTTGCTTTAGAAGTTAAATTATTGTAAGAATCACCCTTCCATATACCTTCCAATTCACCAATTTTACTATCATAATCAGATAAAGCAGAAAGAAAAGAACTACGATCTCCACTAACTTGACCACTACTTACCATATATACCCTCCTTAGTATCATTATAACTATATTCTAACATTGTTAAAAGAAAAAACATATTTATTTGACAACAAAAAGAAAAAGTTTACAACAGTTACTTCTTTTTTTTATGAAATATCTGCAATAAACTTTTTCCAAATATATGATTAAAAACTTTAAATTTATAAGCATAAACAAAATATACAACAATGCCAACCAAAACATAAAAAAGAATAATAAAAATATTAATCCATCTAGAAGTTGAGGAAATTGGAAATAAAAATTTTATAATAAAAAATACAATAATCATAGCCATAGAACCACAAATAACATCTATCATATTCTTAATAAAGTTTTCATAGTGAATATGATACTTTTTACTAAGCGATACGATACAAATAATAAATGATACAAAATAACCGACTAAACTTGCAGTAATAACTCCATAATACGCAGGTAATCCCATTTTATAAAAAGCTATCATTAAATTATTGTTAAGTAAGATTTTTAAAACAACCCCAACAAGTAAACTAATAATAACAGTCTTATAATCTTTTAGCACTTGAACAATAGAAACAGTTGAAGTGAATAGACCAATCATAAAACCTACAAAGATATAGTAAGACAATACATTAGGCCCATACTCGCTCGCACCATAAAATAATGTCCAAATAGCTTCAGATAAAAAGCTGATACCAAGAGTCATAGGTAAAGTAAAAAATAATAAAATACTTAATGCTTGATTGACTTTGTGATTAATATCATCAGTATCTTTCTTTACAAAACTCTGAGTCAATGTTGGTATTAAACTAACAATAATACCAGTAGAAACTGCCAAAACAATCATATTAAACTTAGCAGACCAAGTAGAAAGCATACTCATTACACTTTCAGCATCTACAACAGAAAAATGAGCAATATTGACTAACCCCTTAACAACTGTTACCATATCAACATAATTATATAATGATTTAAACACATCTATTAAAATAAAAGGAATTGCATAAACAACAATCTTTTTGAAAATCTGTTTATTAGTAATAATAGGTTCATTAACAGAACGAATTTTCTCATTAAATTTAGATTGATTCTGCTTTTTCTTAACAACCAAGTATAAATAAGAAGCAATAGCACCAGCTGTTGCACCAAAAACAGCAATTCCAACAGCAGATGTTAAAGACAAATCCAAAACTTTAATTGCCATAAAACTGCCAAGAACAATTACCAAAACTCTAACAAATTGCTCTAATACTTGTGAATAAGATGGAGGCTCCATAAAACGATGACCTTCAAAATAACCACGATAAATGCTAAGTAAAGGAACAATCAAAATAGCAGTTCCAATAACACGAATAACAAACGTAACATCTTCAATCGTATTTCCACCAGTTAAATCTCCCAATACAGCAGTTGCAATCCAAGGAGCAAACAACATCAAAAGTAAAAAGCATATAAATCCTAGTAATAAAGCTATTCTTTTTCCTATCATAAATGCTCTTTTTTTAGCACCATAATAACCTAAAGTTTGATATTCAGAAACTATTTTACTAATAGCTAATGGTATACCAGCAGAAGATAAAGACATAAAAAGAACATAAATGGTATAAGCATAACCATATAAAGCACCACCCCGTTCTCCAATAATAGCATGAAATGGAATAACATAGATAATACCCAAAATTTTAGTAAGAACAATCCCTAAAGTAGCAATAAAAGCACCTTTAACAAAACTACTCTTACGTAATTTTCTATTCTTTCTCTTCTCCATAAACTGCCTCCATTATTTAAATCATAACACAAAACAAAAAAAAGAAAAAGATTTCTCTTTTTCTAATAGTAAACAATCATAGCAGAAAAACAAAAGACTTGTTCTTCACTAAAAATACCAACACTTACTTGATATTTAATATCAATAACTTCACCATCTAATCCATCTAAAAAATCATTAATATCATTTTCTAAATCTTTTTCATCCTCTTCATCAAATATTTTAACTTTCATAGCATCACCAATAAAAGTATAAAATATAAATAAAAAGAATTATGTAGATTTTTAATCTTTAGGACGTGCAGCAGGTAATAATAATTGTCTCTGCAAAGGAGCTTTTTCAGAAGATTCTAATACTGGTGTTGTATCCTGTTTAGTAGCATTAGAAGCATCAACATATGATTTAAAATCAAGTTCATAAATAGAATCACAGATCTTATAATAGTAAAATCCATCAATAGCGGAATAATCATGTTCAACAAGAGCTTTTTCTAATGCTGTATGATAAGCTTTTCTTTCCTTTCTAGTAATATAAACCGGTGGAAGATTCTTCATCTTAAACATAAGATTTAATAAACTACGGAATGTTCTCTTATTACCATCACCAAAAGGTTGAACTCCAATTAAATCAGATGTGATATTTACAGCATAATCAATATAAGAAAAAATATCATCACTATTTAAATAAGATTCATATTCAGCACGTCTTTCAGGTGTTAAAAATTCATTAAATATACGAATTGCTTCATCAGGCTCAGGTACATCAACAGCAAAATCATGTAAAAGAACTGGTCCTTTTCTTAATGTTCCACCAAATTTAACAATAGTAGAACTATCTGTCAATTCCTTAGCTTGACGCAATTTTTTAAGATTTCTTTCCTTTTTTGCTTCTTCATATAAAGCTCTAGCTTCTTTTCTAGATGCTTCATTTTCTTCAGCCCACTTCTGATCCAATGGTCTATACAATAAACTATGGATTTGCATGGCATTAATGAAAATATTAAAAGAGTCTTTACTAACATCAAATCCCTGAATATAATCATAGACCAAATTTAATCCTTGTCTTTCTTCTGGTGTATCATTTTTCTCCACTAAAAGTTCATTAGATACATATTTACGTCTAAAATTAAAAATCATATCGTTATAATTAGGTTTGACTAATTTATAATATTGCGTAATTAAATTTTTAGGAATAGATAAATCATTATCCTTTCGGTAAACATTATAATCTAATTTAGCAATATCATATAATTCAAAAGCAGTAGTTAATAAAGCTAAAGTGTCAGGATCAATTCTAGCTTCTTCTAAATTACTAACTATTTCCATAATATTTCCCCCTCATTGTTTGACATATTATACCATAAAATATCAAAAAAATCAAGTATTTAATATTTTGTTAATAACGAAAAGAAAAAGCAAAAATAAAATACAGGAAATCCTGTATTTTATTTTACTACAATATTGACAATTTTACCCTTAATAACAATCACTTTTACAACTTCTTTTCCCTCTACAAAACGCTTAACATTTTCTGGCTGCATTGCTTTTTCTTTAATAATATCTTCACTATCATCAACAGAAATCATGATTGTTGCACGAACTTTTCCATTAACTTGAACTGCAATCTCTTTTTCTGTTTCAACAAGATATTTCTCATCATACATTGGATAGTCTTGATTATGAATAGAATATTCATTTCCAATAGCTTCCCAGAACTCTTCTGTCAAATGTGGAGCAAAAGGAGCAAGCATCAACAACAACTGCTCAATATAATATCTTGGAATTCCTTCTTTTTCATATTTAACCAAAACATTAGTATATTCCATAATCTTAGCCATAGAAGTATTAAATTGAAACTTTTCAATGTTATCTCTGATAACTTTTAAAGAAGAATGTAACACTTTATCAATATCAGCATAACGCTCTTCACTTTCTACAAGAGCTTCAGTTAAGCGCTCTACTTTACGATAAAACTTATTAATTGCAACAATTCCATCATCCGTCCATGGACCACCATCAACATAGTTAAAGCCAAACATCAAATATCCACGTAATACATCAGCACCATATTCTTCTACCAATGGATCAGGAGCTACTGTGTTACCTTTAGACTTAGACATTTTTTCACCATCTGGTCCTAAAATAGTTCCTTGATGAACAAGTGATAAGAATGGCTCATCAAAGTCTAAGTATCCCATATCCCTTAAAGCTTTGGTAAAGAATCTTGCATATAATAAATGCATACATGCATGTTCTACACCACCAACATACTTATCAACAGGTAACATCTTATTAATAATACCTTTATCAAATGGAGCTTTATCATTATGAGCATCTGGATATCTTAAGAAATACCAACTAGAGCAAACAAAAGTATCTAGAGTATCAGCCTCACGTAAAGCAGGTTTACCACATTTTGGACAAGTACAATGCATAAAACTATCACATTTTTTCAATGGACTTTCTCCATCTGGAGTAAATTCTACATCCATAGGTAATTTAACAGGTAAATCTTCTTCAGGAACTGGAACAATACCACAATCTTCACAATAAATAATTGGAATAGGAGCTCCCCAGTATCTCTGACGAGAAACAAGCCAATCTCTTAATTTATAAGTTACAGTCTTTTTACCATAATCATTTTCCTCTAAATAAGAGCACATCTTATTAATAGCATCTTCTTTATTTAATCCATCTAAAAATTCTGAATTAATATGTACACCATCACCTACATAAGCTTCCTTAGAAATATCTCCACCTTCTAGTACAGGAATAATATCCAAGTCAAACTTCTTGGCAAAAGCATAGTCTCTTTCATCATGAGCAGGAACTGCCATAATTGCTCCAGTACCATAACTTGCTAAAACATAGTCACTAATCCAAATAGGAATTTTTTTATGATTAACAGGATTAATAGCATAAGCACCAGTAAACACACCTGTTTTTTCTTTCGTAGTACTAGTTCTTTCAATTTCACTTTGACGACTAGCATCTAATTTATATTGCTCAACTGCAGATTTTTGCTCTTTTGTAACGATTTTGTCTACCAAAGGAAGTTCAGGAGCCAATACACAATAAGTAGCACCAAACAAAGTATCACATCTAGTAGTAAAGACTGTAAATTTTTCATCACTATCAGCTACTTTAAAGGTTACATAAGCGCCTTCACTTCTACCAATCCAATTTCTTTGAAGGTTTTTAGTACGTTCTGGCCAATCCAATTTATCTAAATCATTTAATAATTCTTCTGCATAATCAGTAATTTTAAAGAACCACTGACTCATATTCTTTCTAACAACCATAGTTCCGCAACGTTCACAAGCACCACTGATAACTTGTTCATTAGCTAAAACTGTATTACAAGATGGGCAAAAATTAACTGGAGCTTCCTTTTTATAAGCTAACCCATGTTCATATAACTTCAAAAACATCCATTGTGTCCATTTATAATAATCTTCTTTACAGGTCTTAACTTCATAATCCCAATCCCAAGATCCACCAATACCTTTTAATTGCTTTTCCATAGTTTCAATATTCTTATCTGTACTGATAGCAGGATGGATACCAGTTTTTATAGCATAGTTTTCTGCTGGTAATCCAAAAGCATCAAATCCCATTGGATGAAATAAATTATATCCAGACATTCTTTTAAATCTTGCCCAAGTATCTGTTACGCCATAATTATACCAATGTCCCATATGCAATTTTGCACCACTTGGATAACTAAACATTTCCAAACAATATAATTTCTTCTTATCACTATTAGGATCAAATTTATATAAATGATCTTGTTCCCATCTTTTTTGCCATTTTTTCTCTACTTCACTAAAATTACGCATCTTTCGTCATTCCTTTCTTTCTATAAAACATACCAACAAAGTGATAACTGACAAATATAACCGGGAAAACCAATATCATAATGGAAAGTATCTGCCATAAATAAAAATCAAAAGCACTTGCAATAGATACAATAAAAGCTATATCAAAAGACGATACAAGTGAAATAATTTGTAATAATTGAGGATAATGAACTTTTTTTAAATTTAAATGATAACGATAAACTAAATACCGTATTTCTACTGGTTGCTTTTTAGCTTTCTTTTGTTTTGCTCTTCGAACAATAAATATTTCATATACAATAAGAACTACTAAAAAACATAAAGTAAACAACATCAACTCATCTATCATACAAATCCTCCTACAAAAAAAGTCCTTATAAAATATAAGGACGAAAATTCCGCGGTACCACCTTAATTCATAGTAAACTATGCAACTTTCCAAGAGATAAAGGTCTAACCCTACATATTGAAAACACTAGTCAAGTTCATATATTACTTATATTTACTTTCACCAACCGTAAACTCTCTAAAATAAGAAAATATATTACTACTACCAGTAATATGTCAACTGTTATTAGTATAGTAAAAAAAATAAAATTTTACAAGTATAAAAAAGAAAAAAGAGGATTTATCCTCTTAAAATTCACTAATATATTCAAGTAAACGTAAAAATAATTGAATATATTCTTTAGAAAGTCCTTTTTTCTTTAATTTACGAATTGCAATACGTTTATGACTAATCGTATCTTTGCCAAACATAATTTGCGCAATATCTTCTTTTAAATAAGTATTAATTTGCAAGTCTACCAAGATACTGGCAACATCATCATTAATCAAACGTACAGCATCAATTTCAATATCTCTACCTTTACAACTAACGGTCAATTGACCAACGGTTGGGCACCCTTGAATTTCAACGATAAAATCCGGCCCATCTACATAGGCATTAACTGGTAATTTCTGTGAATTAAAATATGCCGTAACATCTTCTGCCTGCTTAGTATTTCTAAATACTAATTTATAATTACGTCTTTCTGGAACAATACCACTCTTCCATCTATAGAACGTATAATGACAGTATAGTTATTACGCAAATAGTTATAATCAATAGAAGTCTTTAAATAATATCCATCTTTATATAAAGAAGTAACTCCATCATCTTCATACAAAGTATAGGTATTAGAAACTCCTGGAAAAATTTGAATCTCCATATCTGTAGGTAATCCTACATTATTATAATCACTTCGATTAGAAAGAGGAATAATACTTCCAGCATGAGCAAAAACTGGATAATCTTCATCCCTAAAGAAAGATACATATTTTTTATTTCCAGGAAACTTTTTACCAGTTCTAAAGTCATACCAAATACCATCAGGAATAAAGAAACGATGAACAGTACGATTCATAGTAGGATCTTTTTTCTCCAATATTGGACAAACCAACAACTGTGATCCAAAATAATATTGATTTTTATATAAGTCATCATCATATACCCATAAATAATTATAATAAAATGGTTGAATCAAAGGAGTTCCAGATTTTGTATAATTATATGCTTCCGTATATAAATAAGGAATTAATCGATGACGAAGACGCAAATAATCAGCTGCAATATTTTCAGTTTTAACATCCCAAAGCCATGGTTCCCTCTTATAATAAGGTCCACGAGCAGCATGGAAACGTAAAATTGGAGAAAAAACACTAAGTTCCAAATATCGAATATATAATTCACTCTCTTCAATACCACCATGATTTCCACCAACATCATGACTCCACCAACTAACTCCGATATTGGCAGCATTTAAATATTGAAATGGTAACTTTTTCAAAGATTCCCAACTAATTTCACTACTACCACCATATAAAATAGGATAACGATGAGCACCATATATACCATTTCTAGATAGAATCATACTTCTTTTAGCTGGATTTCTACCAGAATCTAAATATAAATAATGATTTGTGATCCACAAATTAGTAGGATCATTAGTTCCCTTATAATCATTCCAAAAAAAGTCAACGCCATAATTTTCTAACGGATGTAGAAAAGCCTTAAACCAAACATCTAAAATCTTAGGATTTAATGGATCAAATAATATAATTTTATTATCAGTAACACCTAAGAACTCACTAGCTTGCTTATAATATTGTTCATGTGGGAAAAAACCTTGCTCTGGATCAATAGATAATCCAACATGGATTCCCCTTTTATGAAACTTATCAACTAAAGCTTTAGGATCTCGAAACAAATTCGTATTAAAGGTATAACCTGTCTTTAATCCATGATAATCTCCAACATTTCGATAATGCCAATCATGATCAAATAGCATAACAGAAATAGGTATTTTTTTCTTTTCAAATTTCTTGATTAATTCTGTTGTTGAAGCATCATCATAAGTAATATTACGACTCCACCAATTTCCCAAAGCATATCTTGGTATCATCGCAGGAGATCCAGTCAATTTGAAATAATCAAACAAAGCCTGCTTAAAATCCCTATCATACATAAATACATAAACATCAATATGATCAGCTGGAGGATCTGCTAAAGTACCATCTTCCATAATAATCTTATTTTTACTATCATCAATAGAAGCAAAACCATCCAAAGAATATAAACCTCTACATAATTTTTTATCTGTAGAAACATCTACACTAATAAAATTACCTAACATATTTTTAGCTTCAGGATGACCATAATACCAATCTTTATTACGATCTCTTTCTCTACTTTGTAAAGTAATCTTAAGATTTTTCAAAGGATCTACTTTAGTACCTTCAAAAGGTTGCCTTTTGACATAAGACAAATGAAAATATTTAGTAACAATTTCAACAAACTGAGCATCCTGCTTTACCTGAAACTCAGGATACCCTAAATTTCTACGCACAACAAGCTGAGTAGGACGGTCAACAAACGCCCCACTTGGTGTATATTCTAATCGAACAATTCTTTCAGTAATTACCGTAATACGAAAGTTACTACCCTTAATGATAGTCTTTTCGTCACTTTTTGCTCGAGAATAATCAACTTCAAATTGTTTTCCTAGTGGATACATACCAACACCTTCTTATTATTCTAGTAACATAATACCATAAAACATACAATATTCCAAGAAAAATTAGAAAAAGCATCAATCATCAGAATCTAAAAATAAAGCATAATATTCTTCAAAAGAAATATCATTTTCATAAATATAAGTAGCAATTTTTTTACCTACATAACGATAATGCCAAGGCTCTGCTCTAAAACCAGTAATAGACTCATACTTAGTAGGAAATCTCTGAATAAATCCATATTTATGAGCATTTTCCTGTACCCATTCATATTCATCAGAATCAGCAAAAACATTAGTATCCGTACTACCAATATCAAATGACAATCCAGTTTGATGCTCTGAAAATCCTGGCATAGCAACATAGTTCTTTACATAATTTTCACCATATAATTCACGATAGGTATCGCAAGTTTCTTCTTGATCTTCATAACTACGGTAACTAGAATTAATAACCAAACCATAGCCTTCTTTCTTAGCAGCTTTATACATCTGAATAAAAGCATTAACAGCAATTCTAGAACCAGCTTGTGTATCATCAACAGCATATTTCTCATCAATAGAAACTAAGTCCTCAGGTTCAAAAGCTTTAGTCAAAGAACGATGTTTATTAACTAACATATCAGTACTAAACTTTTTAACAATAATAGGATCTTCATAATTTTCCTTATCCATATCCAAATTTACAGCTAAAACTGTAGTTTCATCATCTTCTCCAGTCTCATTAGAATAATCAACATATCTATCATAATTACTTAACTTAGCATAAGACAAACTAAAAAATTCTTCCAAATAATTAATTTTATCCCTTTTTGCAAACTCTGTTACATCCTGATCACTACCATGAGCCAAAATCATAGAAATATTATCATTACTATACCCTTTTTTTATTAAAGTATTAATATTTTTAATTAAGTGTTTCTGATTTTGATAATCAATTTTAGAATATTGATCTAAATACTTTTCATTATAATCATCACTTTCAAAGGCAGCATTTAACGTTTTATTCTCTCCTACAGATAACACATATTCTTTTTTAAACTGAAACAAAATATTTCTAGCAGCTTCTTTACTATATCCTAATCTAGTAAGAGAACTAATCTGTGAAGAATAAAAGAAAAATATCACTATAATAATAGCGAAAATAACGCCTACAATTTTTAGTTTTTGAACAACTGATTTTTTTAATCGAAACTTACGTTTCATTATCATCACCTACTATAATAAGTATACCATAGAAATTGTTTTTTCGATTAAATTATGCTACAATAAATCACGAAAAAGGTGTGAAAATATGAAAGCATTAGTATTATCCGGAGGAGGTTCAAAAGGATCATATCAAATTGGTGTATGGAAAGCCTTAAGAAAACTCCATATAAAATTTGATATTGTAACTGGTACCTCAGTAGGAGCATTAAATGGAGCATTAGTTGCACAAAAAAATTATTATAAAGCAATTCACTTATGGAAAAGAATAAACTTAAAATTGTTATTTGGTGAAAAAGCCGTTGACAGTACAGATGATATGACAGTCATGAAGATGTATGGAAAAAGCATAATAAAGCAAGGTGGAATGGAAGTAAAAGAATTAGAAAAGTTGTTAAAAAAAGAAATTAATTATAAAAGAATAATGAAATCAAAGATTAATTATGGATTAGTAACTTTTAATTTATCAACTAAAAAGCCTATACAAATAACAAAACATGAAATCCCAAATGAATTATTTGCGGACTATCTAATGGCATCAGCCTCTTGCTACCCAGCATTCAAAAAGAAAGAAATAAAAGGTGAAAACTATATAGATGGTGGATTTTATGACAATCTACCAATTAATTTAGCTATAGATATGGGAGCAGATGAAATTATTGCCGTAGATTTATCAGCACCGGGATTTAATAAACGCCCTAGAAAAAAAGTACCAACTATTAAAATCAAACCAAACAATAAACTAACAAACTTCTTAAACTTTTATGAAGAAGGAGCTAAAAGAAATATAAAGCTAGGATATAATGACACATTAAAAAGATTTGATAAATTAGAAGGAAATAAATATACATTTAAGAAAAATACACTAGAAAAGAATAAGAAAAAACATTTAGAAACATTTGAGTATTTATTAAATCAAATTATAAACAATGAAAAAACTATGGAAAACATTAAGAAGATAATAAAAATAACTGGAACAAAATCATATAACATTTTTGACAACATAAGTCTAAAACTAATGGAAAGCCTAGGAAAAGATTTTAATTTAGATGAAACACAAATATATTCTGAAAGAAGCTTTAATAAATTATTAAAGAAAAAACTAAAGAAAGAAGACACAAAAGAAATACAAGAATTAAAAACATATATAAATGAAATTAAAACAAAAAAAAGAGGAATAAAGAGGAAAATCTTAACTAATCCATGGACCTTTTTAAAAGCATTATACTTATATACTATTAGCGAGGTGTAACGTGAATAAATTTATTTACTCAAACAACAATAAAAGATATCATACCTTAGATTATTATTATAAAAATAAATTTCATTCTAAAGTATTTAAAATTAGTTTAAATGCTGGATTTAGTTGTCCAAACATAGATGGAACAGTTGGAAATGGTGGTTGTATTTACTGTTCAAAATCAGGAAGTGGAGAATTTGCAGGAAATAAAGAAGATTCCTTAAGAACCCAATTTGATACAGTAAAAGAAATGATGCTTCATAAATGGCCAGAAGGAAAATTTATTGGTTATTTTCAAGCAAGAACAAATACATATGCAGATGTTGACACTTTAAAAAAGTTATATGAAACAGTACTAGCTTTTGATAATGTTATAGGTCTAAATATTGCAACTAGACCAGATTCAATATCAGAAGAATGCTTAGACTATCTAACAGAATTAAATAAAAAAACCAATTTAACAATCGAGTTGGGATTACAAACAACAAATGAAAAAACAGCCAAACTAATTAATCGCTGTCATTCATTACAATGTTTTGAAGATATGGTAAAAAAACTCAGAGAACGAAATATAGATGTTGTTGTTCATATTATTAATGGTCTTCCTTATGAAACAAAAGAAGACATGTTAAATACAGTAAGATATTTAAATAGTATAGATATTCAAGGAATAAAAATACACATGCTAAGTATTTTAAAAGATACTCCATTAGCAAAAATGTATGAAAAAAAACATTTTAAAGTATTAACAAAAGAAGAATATATCAATATTGTAATTGATCAATTAGAACTACTAAGACCCGAAATTGTAATTCATAGAATAACAGGAGATCCTAAACAAGATGATTTAGTAGAACCAGATTGGTTAGTGAAAAAGTTTTGTGTATTAAATGATATTGATAAAGAAATGGTAAAAAGAGATTCATATCAAGGAAAAAAGTTAAAAAGTTAAAAAAAAGAAGGACATAAATCCTTCTTTTCTTATTAAAGTTTTTCTGTTGGAACATCTGCTTTAGGAGCTGGTTCAGGCATTGGCTTTGGTGCAGGTTTAGGACCTGGTTTAAGACCTGGCTTTACTGGACCATCTACCATTTCATGAAGTGTAGTTCCTAACGTTGCTAAATTTTGTAACTCACTAGGAACAATAATTTTAGTTGCTTGACCATTCGCAACTTGAACCATTGCTTCATAGCTTTTAAGTTTTAATACAGCCTCATCCATTCCAACATCTTTAATTAAACGCAATCCCTCAGCAGTTGCTTCTTGAATTTTAATAATAGACTCAGCTTGTCCTTCTGCTTGTTTAATAGTTGCTTCTTTTGCAGCCTCAGCACGTAAAACTGTACTTTCTTTTTCACCTTCAGCAATTAAGATTTGACTCTTCTTTTCACCTTCAGCTCTAAGAATAGCTTCACGTCTCTCACGTTCGGCTCTCATCTGTTTTTCCATTGCTTCTTGAATATCTCTAGGAGGTAAAATATTTTTTACTTCTACACGATGAACTTTAATTCCCCAAGCATCAGTAGCACTATCCAATACACTACGAATTTGAGTATTAATGACATCACGACTTGTTAAAGTCTGATCAAGTTCCAAATCACCAATAATATTACGAAGTGTTGTTGCAGTTAAATTTTCAATTGCACTAATTGGATTTTCAACACCGTAAGTATACAATTTAGGATCAGTAATTTGATAATAAATTACAGTATCAATTTGCATAGTAACATTATCCTTTGTAATAACAGGTTGTGGTGCAAAATCCTTAACCATTTCTTTTAAACTAACAACACAAGCAACACGATCAACAATAGGAACTACATAGTGAAGTCCTGTTTGCATAGTTCTGTGATAAGATCCCAATCTTTCAATAACATAAGCCTTAGATTGAGAAACAATCCTAACTCCAGCTACCGCAACTACAACGATAACAATTAAAATAAAAAGTAACAAGATTCCAAATTCCATTATTTCTTTTCTCCCTTCTTGACAATTAGTTTTACGCCATCAATTTTTTCAACAATAACTTTCTCACCAACTTTTAATGTACAATCACTTGAAGATGTCCAAATTTCATCAAAGATGCGAACTTCACCATAATGATTAGAACTAATTTCTTTAGTAACTTCAGCTTCTTTTCCAATCAATCGATCCAAATTAGTTGGAACAAACTTTTCTTTACTTTTAAACTTTTTAACTACAGGTAACATAATAATTAAAGATACAACACTAACAACAACAAAAACTAAAAGTTGTAAAAGAGCGGAATCCGTAAAAAACGAAGTTATAAATGCTGCAATTGCTCCTATAGCAAACCAAATAGAAACTAAATTTACCGTTGCTAACTCAATAAGTAAAAGCACTAAAAATAAGATAATCCAGTAAATAGCCATAAAACTCACCACCTTACTTAAATTATATGATATCAAAACCCTTTTTTCAACAATTTTTTCTTGTTTATAACAATAATTTATATTATAATGAAAAGGAAGATAGGAGTAAAATAATATGTCAAAAAATTTATCAAACAAACAAAGATATATAATTGCCAGTGCAATTGCCATCTGGGGGATAATTTTTATAGGTAGTGGTGTTACAATGACTTTAATGGATAAGCCTGTAACAAAAACAAAATCAGAACTTAAAATAACTCAAAAAAGAGTTGCAAATATGAAAAGTAATGAAATTAGACTTAAAAATATGGAACAAGAAATCAATCAACCACTTAGTGTAAATGTCGTAGATTACCTTGAAAATGCAAATGATATAGAAGATAAAATTATCAAAGAATTACAATTAGATACATCAATGGTAAATGCAACACAAGCAGGAACTTATACATATACAATCAAATACAAGAAAAAAACTTTTAATGGAACTTTTACAATTAAAGAAAAACCACTACCTGATATGGTATTAACTCTTAAAAATCTTAATCTAGAAGTAGGAACTGCTCTATCAACAGAAATTCAAACATATATTACTGAAACACTTACAGACGAAGTAAAACAAAATATAAAAATAAATTTAACAAATGTAAATACTGCACAAGCAGGAAGCTATCAATATACAGTTACTTATAATGGAAGATTATATACCGGAACAATTACCGTATTTGAACCACAAAAAACAGAACAAAAAGATCCATATGAACAACAAAAAGAAGATTGTAAAACTAACGGAGGAACTTGGAATAGTTCAACAAATACATGCATAAAATCCGATAGTCAACCATCTACAGATACACAATAAAAAAGAGCTATGCTCTTTCTTTTTTTAACTTAATCCAACAATTTCATTATCAACTAAATCTATCTTTTCATAGTTAGGATGTTTAGGCAATCCTGGCATACGTAAAATATTACCAAATAAAACCGTTATAAAACCAGCACCATGATACAACTCAATATCTCTAACATAAATAGTATAATCTTTTGGATTTCCTAATTTTTTAGCATCATCAGATAAAGAATATTGAGTCTTAGCCCCACAAATTGGAAGATAAGATAAATTATTTTCTTTAATCAATTGTAATTTCTTCTTTGCCTCATCACTATACTCAACTTGAGAAGCATGATATATTTCAGTAACAAGTTTATAAATCTTATCTTCGATACTATCAGAATCAGAATAAAGAAAATGAAAATCTTTTGGTTGTTGCAACACTTCATCAACTACACGAGCCAATGAAATCGCTCCACTACCACCATCACAATAAGCGGTACTTACAGCAACTGGAATATTATGTCGAGAACACCAATCAAGAACAACATTTTGTTCTTTTTTTGTATCAGAATCATAAGCATTTACACATACAACTAAAGGAATCCCTGCTTTTTTCAAATTAGAAACATGAGCTTCTAAGTTACATAATCCAGCAGAAACTGCTTCAACATTTTCTTTCAAAATATCATCACGAGAAACACCTGCATTATATTTTAAAGCCTTAATCGTAGCAACCAAAACAATAGCATCTGGGGAAATACCAGCCTTACGACACTTAATATTCAAAAACTTTTCAGCCCCCAAATCAGCACCAAAACCTGCCTCAGTAATTACATAATCCCCCAATGACATACCCAACTTTGTTGCAACAATACTATTACATCCATGCGCAATATTAGCAAAAGGTCCACCATGAATAATTGCTGGAGTATGCTCCAAAGTTTGTACTAAATTAGGATAAAAGGCATCTTTTAACAAAGTAGCCAATGCACCTTCAATATGTAAATCTTTAGCATAAATAAGGCTTTTATCTTTTGCATATCCAATAACAATATTTCCCAACATTCTACGTAAGTCATCAAAATCATTTGCTAAACATAATAAAGCCATAATTTCACTTGCAGCGGTAATATTAAACTTTTCAGAACGATTGTCCAATTGAATTCTACGTAAAGCTCGATCGTTTACATCCAAACAACGATTAAAAGTTACTTCATCAATACCCAATTCATTGCCATGATAAATATGATTGTCAATGGCAGCACATAACAAATCATTCGCAGAAGTAATAGCATGAAAATCCCCAGTAAAATGTAAATTGATATCTTCCATAGGAATCACTTGACTATATCCACCACCTGCTGCTCCACCCTTCATTCCAAATACAGGCCCCATAGAAGGTTCACGCAATACTAAGACAGCATTTTTATGAAGTTGATGAAAAGCATCACCAAGACCAATACTAACAGTTGTTTTCCCTTCCCCATAAGGAGTAGGACTAATCGCAGTAACTAAAATCAATTTTCCTTTAGATGAGTCAGGCTTTTTAACAATCTTCGCTTTATCATTACCATATAAAATATAATCGTCTTCTTTCAACCCTAAAGAAGAAGCAATCTCCTGAATAGGCTTTTTTGTAGCACTTCTAGCAATTTCAATATCTGTCATTCCAATCACCTCTTAATATAGATTATAACATATTTCATTTTTTTATGAAATTTGTTTATCTATAAGAAAAATAATAGAAAAATTAAAAAAGCAATAAAAGAAAATAATAAAATAAAGTAAGAAAACAATTTAAAATATAAAAACTGCAATTTGAATAAGCAAAGACAATCTGTTACTATCAAAAGCGTTAAGAAAAAGGAGGCATAAAATGAAAAAAATATTTATTTTCTTAATTGTAGTAACATTAAGCTTTATAACAACTTTAAACGTTAACGCAAGTAGTAGTTTTTATGAAGGAGAATATATAGATGGAATATATATGAATAAGCAAAAAGCAAATTCCCAAACTATTTACTATCAAAAGGCAAGATTTTTTAGACAGACAGGAACTAATCGTTTTGCTTATTGTATAGATCCATTTGTATTCTTTGAAGCAGGAAGTACATATGAAGAAACAATTACTCCCAAAAATTTAACAGAAGAACAAAAAGAAAAAATATCACTAATTGCATACTTTGGCTATGGATATAAAAATCATACAGATTCAAAATGGTATGCAATCACACAAATGATGATATGGAAGACAGCAGATCCTTCTGGTAACTTTTACTTCACAGACGGATTAAATGGACCCAAAATAGAAATTTATACACAAGAAATAAATGAAATTAACAATTTAATAAATAATTACAAAAAGGAAACATCTATAAACAATAAAACCTACATTATTCTAGATAATGAAGACTTTATGGTGGAAGATACAAACCAAGTATTAAATAACTACCATACAGATAATTCCAACTTCGTTATAAATGAAAACCAACTAATAGGAAAAAACTTAACTGAAGGAGAATATACAATCAATTTAATAAGAGAAGAAAGATATCATAATCAACCAATATTATTTTATCAATCACAAAATAGTCAAGCATTAATGCAAACAGGTGATTTAACGAATAAAATTGAAAATCTAAAAGTAAAAGTAGTTCATACCAGTCTAGAAATAACAAAATTAGATAAAGACACAAATAGTACAACACCAAGTGGTGAAGGAACACTAGAAGGAGCAATATATGGATTATATAATGAAGAAGATATTCAAATAGGAACCATAACAATACAAGAAAATGGTACTGGAAAAATAGAAAATATTCCATTTGGCAAATATTATATAAAAGAAATAAAAGCACCTACTGGATATCAACTAAATCCAAATAGAACAGACATTGAAATAACAGAAAAAAACTCTAAAGTTCAAATTACAGTAACAGACGAAATTATAAAAAAAGAAATTGAAATATATAAAACATATGATGAAAACAAAAGAATTCCAGAAGCTGGAATTTCATTTACAATCTATAACAATAAAAATGAAAAAGTAACTACTATCACAACGGATAAAAATGGAAAGGCAAAAATTACCTTACCATACGGAGAATATAAAATAGTACAAAATAATACTACCGATGGATACCATAAAATAGATGATATTATCTTATCAGTAAAAAATGATAAAAAAGAAATACTTACATTAACAGACTATAAAATAAAAGTACCCAATACAAAGACAAACTTTATTCAATATTTTATAAATTTAATATTAAA
>USGP01000005.1 GCA_900554315.1 uncultured Mycoplasmatota bacterium | reverse complement strand
AAGACCTTAGGCTTCAAAAAACCACATTAAACTTTAAGGTTAATGTGGTATATATAAATATAATTATAATACTTATACAATAATTCTAAATTTTCTTTTACATAATCAAAGTTTTTATCAATTAAATATTTCAATATTTTTTCTAATGAAATATCACTTTGAAATTCTAATACCTTTATTTTATAAGGTTCAATAACTTTATTAGAGTAAGTATGCATATTCCAGTATTCCATTTTATTACTATTTAAATCGCTATTATATTTATAAACTCCTTTTAAGAAACGCCTTGGGAATGCCTGATTTTTAACTTCATCTATATCCTCAAACCCATAATCCACATTTTCTTCTAAATTCAACACAAGATAGCAACTATTATCCAATATTTCTTTTAAAGTATTACAAGCCATAATAAACTTTTTATTACTATGATGATAAAATTTAAAAATTATATCATAAATAAATTTAGGAAAATAGGATTGTCTCAAAAAATAGGCACCTAACTGATAAATATATTTGTTTTTAGGTATAGACGTTAACCATTTTAGCCATACATCCATGATAATAAGTGCATTCTTCTCCCCAATCGTAAAAAACACCTTTTTAGTTTGTTCTAATCCTTTAGAATTTTCACCAATCCTAGGCTCCAATCCATTTTTAAATATACTATGAATATTATCTCTACTAGTATAATGAAGAAAAACATTCTCTAAATTAATATCATTAATATCTACTTTAGGAATATTATCCATAATTACCACCTATTTCATATATAATTTTATAAAATCAAACACATTCTAATTTTACTACAAAATACTATTTTTTAAAATATTTAAAAAATGAATATAAATTTAACATCTAGAAAATATCAATTACAAATCAGATAAAAGTAAACACACTATTTTTTTAATTTTTCCCTTTCAAAAGCAATAACACTTTTATCATATCTTTCGTATAATGGTTGAATGTCTTTTTTGATAGAAACTGTAGAGATACTTTCATATTTCCACTGAAAATTCTGACATCCTAAATAATTTTCTACCTTTTCACAAGAAAAAGGCAAATATGGTTTTAACAAAGCATTAATATTATAGATAATATTTACACAGCTAAATAAAATATGATTGCATTCGTTAATATCAGTTTTAGCAAGAATCCAAGGTTGTTTTTCATCAAAATATTTATTAGCAAAACTAATCATTATCTTCATATGTAAAACAAGAAAATCTTGCTGGGATTAAATCATAACTTCTCTTCTTTTTTTTCGTTACCTCAAAAGCCATATCACAAACAATCATTCCATGATACTTTTAGAAATTAATACGGCTGTATATTTTTTGGGAGATTTAAATAAATATATTAAAAAGATTAAGTCAAAGAATGAAAAAAAGATTCCAAAAACAAACTTAGTTCCATCTTGGGAAAAAGTATCTAGAAAGCATTCTGATACAAAATAAGAATACAATAAATATATAGAAACAAATAAGAATAATAAAGTGAAAACAATACCAAAAACTAGAGACTGATGCTCTCCTTTTTTCATAAAAACTTTCATATAGCACACACACCTATCTTAAAATAATATAACATATATAAAAGAAATAAACATTTAAAAGGACATTAAAAAAAGGACTTTTATAAATCCTTATTTTAAATCATTAATAACTCCATTAATTAAATTTAAATCAGATGGAATAATCCACTTAACATTAGCTTTTCTAAATAATACTAACGGTATAATAGCTCCACTTCTGGCCCCATCCATCCATTTTGGGTTAGATGGCATTAAATCATATAATTCTTCAAGAGAAATATCATAAAATACTCTTTTAGTTCCTTCAACATAATCATCTAAACTAACCATATATCTATGGATATGATCATGAAATAATGTATTTTCAACCAAATTAAATTTTGTTAACAATTCGAATCGTTCTTCTCCACCAGTAAAAATAGCACAATCATAATCCTTATCCAATTCTAACTTTTGTAATTTTTCAGAAACAAATTCCTCCATATCTTCTACAGTATCACCACTATATTTTTCATTTACTTTATCAAAATGATTTAATAAATCAGCAACACCAATAGTCAAATTTTTAGTATCTGTAATTTTATCTCCTACAAAAGTTACTAGCTCTGTAGTTTTTCCACCCATATTAATAATTAAAACTTTCTTTCCATTATAATCATTTTCCATTGCTTTTGCTAGATAATAATTTTCAATACCATGACTAATAATATTAAAATGTAAATCAAACTTTTCATTAAATAATTTAACCAAATCTTGTTTTCTCTCTGGTATTAAATTTCTAAAAATTCCTGTAACAAAAATATGTGTATTATAATATTTTAAATGATATTTATTCTTTAATTCTTCAAAGTAATTACATAACTCTTGTAAGTTATTTTTACTAATCCCCTTTTCTGCATCAAAATCATTTTTAAAGTAAATAGAATGTTCCTCTACAAGTTTTAACTCCTTTTCATAACAATAAACTTTAATTGTAGATGATCCAAGATCAATATAATAATTTTTCATAATTACACCTCTAAAAAAATTGTAACACAAAATGAATAAATTCCATACAAAAAGGATTTTAATTTTAAAATCCTTTTATCTTTTTTGAATCTCTTCTTTTATAAATGAAATAAAATCATCAAGTGAAAGTGTATGAGTTTCTTCACTACCATAGCGACGATAACTAACTAAATTATCGTCTCGTTCCTTATCACCAATAATAACAGTGAATGGATTTTTCATAACATTACTTTGTCTAATCTTTTTGTTCATCTGTTGTTTAGAGTCATCATATTCAGCACGAATATCTTCCTTTAATAAAATCTGTTTTAACTTCCTGCAATACTCATCATGATACTTCATATTAACTGGTACAATATTTACTTGAACTGGTGATAACCAAACAGGTAGAACACCTTTAAATTGTTCTAATAATAAGACTAAAAACCTTTCATAAGAACCTAAAACTGCTCTATGAACCATAACTGGAGTTTGTTTTTCACCATTCTCATCAATATAAGATAATCCAAATCTTTTTGGCATGGCAAAATCCAATTGCACAGTTGGTATTTGAATATCTCTACCTAAAGCATCTTGAAACATAAAATCCAACTTAGGGCCATACAAAGCAGCTTCCCCTTCACATTTTTTTGCATCTAACCCTAATTCTAAAGATACTTCCTCTAACATTTTCTCACAGACATCCCAATCTTCTGAGCTTCCAATATATTTTTCTGGATGTTGATAATCTCTAACAGATAAAGATACCCAGTGATTATCCCATAATCCCATCCTAGAATAAAAATCTTTAATTAAATTACACATATTTTTAACTTCTTCTTTTACTTGATCAACTCTACAAAAAGAATGTCCATCTTCAACAGTAATAGCATAAACACGAGAAAGACCGCCTACCGCTCCAGGAAGTTCAGCTCGATATTGTTTATCACTTTCCATATAACGAATCGGTAAATCTTTATAACTTCTTATTTTAGAAGCATAAATTTGAGTATGATGTGGGCACTGAACAGGTTTTAAAACAAAATGATGACCTTTAGGAGACTCTACTCGAAATAACTCATCATCAAATTTTTGAGCATGACCTGAAGTTTCAAATAATGAAATATCTGCAAGAGAAGGGCAACTAACTTTCTGAAATCCATATTGACGACAGACTCTTTCAATCTCTTTTTGTAACTCATCTTTTACAATAGTACCTCTAGGAGTATACAAAGGAAGCCCTGCTCCAACATAATCAGAAAAACAAAATAAATCTAACTCTTGACCAATTTTTCTATGATCTCGTTCCTTTGCCTCTTTTAAGAATTCAGAATACTTCTCTAACTCATCCAAACTAGAAAAACATTTCCCAGAAATTCTAGTAATCATCTCATTATCAGCTTTTCCTTCATAATATACACCACTAACTCTTAAAAGCTTAACATAAATACTAGAATCTAATTTTTGAATTTCTTCTTCCAAATTTCCAAAATCATTTTCACTAATCACTTCATGAATCTTAAATTCATAATAAAATTCATTATCATCAGCATATAAACTATCTAAACTGATATCTTTATATTTATTTTGAATTACCCTTTTTAGTAATTCGGCACCTTTTTCATTTAACATACTTTTCCTTCTTTCTTTTATTTACTTTTTGAATGGGAGTTCATCGTATCACTTTCCGTCATTTAACCATCTCCTTAAACAAAAAAGATGATACCTTCTAGGAGTCTATCATAGACGGTACCATCCTTTTTTTTACTTAATTTATGATAACCGTATTTCTACGGATCTTAGTTTCCTAAGCAACTTAATAGGTAGTAATAATTAAGTTTATTTATTATCTTACACCAACCGATAACTCTCTAAAAAATAAATACTCAAATATCATGTCCTATATCATAGTCTTTATATTAATATTATATCATCATCTACAACAAAATTTACAAAAAAGTCTATTACTGGATTGTAATAGACTTTGTAATAACAATATAAATATTCTTACTTATACTTTATTTAACAATGCTAAAACAATCAATCGAAATAATTGATTTTTTTGTCGTATAAACAGTTGTCGTCAATTGATTGCTTAACATAAAAATTCTCCCTTTCAAAAAGTAATTAAATAATAACACAATATCAAAGATTTGTCAATTTAGAAGAATTACAAACCTAAAAATTCAGAGATTGATTTCTGAATCTTATCAAGCTCATATCCTTTAGCCTGGCAAGTATTCCACCCTCTTTTAGCAGCATTTTCTATATTTATAGAAGTATCATCAATAAACATAATATCTTTAGGATTTAATTGTAAATCCTGTTCCACCAGGCTAAAAGCATCCTCACTACTTTTATGACTGTGAGTCATATAAGATAACCAAACATAATCAAAACTAGATAAATCTAACTGTTTAGCTAAAGCAGGATAACAGGCATAAATCAAATCAGAAAACAAACCAATTTTACATTTGTCTTTTAAAGAATAAATATAATGAACAACATCTTGATAATAATCTGTTTTTAAATATTCAGCACTAAACACATTACTAAATTCATCCATAGAAGTATGAAAATTACCAGCATTACAAATTCTTTGAACCCACTTTTTCTTACTTTCTTCATCATTTTGAACACTAATGATAACATTATTTTCATCTCTCAATGTATCACGATAAAGATTCCAAGCCTCTTCTGAACTAAAAGAAGATTGAAAATGCTGAATCGTTCTAACAATAGCATCTCTATCACTATTAGAATCAGGATAAGTATGTAGTATAACGCCACCCCAATCAAAAATAACGATTTTATTTTGCATTATTTTTTCTAATCTCCATACAAACCTCATCAGATGACTCTTGATACATTTGAAATCCTACTAATTGATAAACATGAATTGCTCTTTTATTATGACTATAAGCTTTTAAATATATGCGATTTAAATGAAATGTTTCAAAACAATAATTGACAAATGCTGTTAATGCTTCCCGTCCATAATGTTTATTTTGCATAAGAGGAGTAATACAAATACCCAACTCTCCTTCTTGATTTTCAACTCTCATTAGTTCAATATTTCCAATAAACCTATGACTATTCTTTTCTAGCATAGAATAGATAGTTGCTTTAGAATCTAATTTTTTCTGAATCCACTCTTTTTCTGCTTCCATAGAATAAGTAATAGAATGCTTAGAAATAAACTTATTAACATCTGGATCATTTACCATCCTAACATACTCATCAACCAAGGAATGTTGAAGCTTCACAAAAGAAATATGAGAAGAAGAAAAAACTTCCTCATCTTCATAATATATCATTTTTTCATAAATAGGTGCATAATCATGTAAACTCTGATCCACATTTATTTCATAATCTTTAACATAACAATTTGCTTCTTCATCATCATAGTATTCCCTAACAAAAACACCACCCAAAGCTTCCATAGTCTTCCATGATGCTGGATTATTTGTATCTGCATCCATCAAAACTTTAGATATGCCATGAGACTGACATATTTTTAATCCTAAATATAAATTTATTTTATTATATCCCTTTCCTCGTTCTGTTGGTCGAATACTATATCCAATATGACCTCCAAACTTCTTCAAATGTTCATTTAATGTCAAACGAATATTAATCATACCAACAATTTTGCAATCATTTTGTCTAACCAAAAAATACGTTTTTGCTGGAACCTTTTTCTCATTAGGAATTCGAGTAGCATCTTGCTTCAACTTTTCCAACCAACCAGCATAATCTTCTATATATCGATCTAGACCACCAACACCATTAATAGCTGAATGATACTGATGAAATTCTTGAATATAATCAATTGCATCTTCTTTCCTACCCAAACTAGGAATTTCCAAATAAAACTTTTCCATTTTACCACCTCTATTTTTGAACATGATTATTTACAGAATAAGCTAAATTACTAGCATATCCAACAGAATATAATGGTTCTGGAACTTTAGATTGTGAGCTTTTACCAACAGAACGAAGTGCCAAATCATTAATGAATTGTACTTGAGTAGGCGTTCTAAACAAATTAGCAACAATTTCTTGATTATATTTATATAAAGAATGAGAACTAATATCACGAAAAATACCAACAGTATCAATAACCCCATCTTGCTCTACTTGTTTTGTCATATCTTGACATATAGAATGATAAATTTCTTCTGCAGAAGAGTTAAAAGCATAAACATCTCCAACTCTTTTATCACCAGCAGTCCAATTAACACCAGCAGCAGTTAACCACATATTAGCAAACATAGCTTTCTCAACAATTTCCGGATTTTCCTCTACTTCCTTCGTTTTAATATCACGAATTTTATATTTAGAAAAATCTTCCTCCAAAGGATTACCAGATATAGTAAATATCTCATATTGAGAAGCTAAATTCTTTATCTCATCAAAAGTAGGAAGAGGCTTTGGTTCTATAGAATCAACCAAATCATCTACATTAATACGCTTAGAAGTATCAAAATAATCAACTAAATCTGGATTATAATACTTATGATTATCACTTGCATAATAACCAATATAACTACCAGCTTCATTAACTTTTCTATCCAATCTTGCTCTACTTAAGAACACATCCACCATATCTAATCTAGGATCATTAAAAAAGTCTCTTTCTGTAAATACTGTATTTTTCTTTAATACATATTTATTATCTTCTAACACCATTTCAAAAATATCATATTTATATATATCGAATCCACAAGGTTTTTGAGTAAAAGTCCTTCTTTCTGCAATAAAACTAGTACCATCACTTCTTTTAAAAACTCGAATATTATCTCTACGATGAGTTAACAAATCATCAGGCTTTTCGATTTCAGATACGCTCTGTACAACTTCACTATGATTGCTGGAAGATTTTTTAGTAACATTTCCCAAAAACATAGTATCTCGATCAATAGAATCTTGTATATTTTCTTTAGAGAAAACAATATTAAATAAAACATTTCCATAACCAGTAGGAACCTTTTTACCAAAATCTCGATTCTTTTTATATCCCATAACATTACTTTCACTAAAGAAAATTTGTGGATTTTTTAATGTTCCATCAGGTAAAACATCACAATAATAATATCGATTAAGTTTATAACCATCAGCAATAAAATTACCAACTTGAGAAATTACAAATTGAGAACCATCCTGACGAGCTATAAGATAGGTACTATTAGTGTAAGTTTTCGATCTATCAAACTGTGAAGAAATTTGACGAATTAAATCTAAATTAATTTGTGAAAGTGTATGACGATAATCCTGAACTGGCTCATAAGAACGTGGACGATGATTTTTAGCAAAAGACTCAACATTTTGTCCTAAAAAATAATAGGTAGAATCGAAACCAGCCTGATATCTAGAATTATCAAAAGTAACATCAACAGGATATAATTTTCCATCTATCGTAACAAGATTCCAAGCATGACCTGTTCCTTTTTCAGTACGTCCCTCTACATATTGACAAGGAATATTCAATCGATCCATCATTTCTTTAAACATCAATGAATAACCAGCACACACTGTTTGTTTGGTAATTAATCCTCTTAAACTTCGAATTTCATCAGATGATTTTTCTTCGTATTTAGGATCATATAACACTCCAGATTTTAAAGAATCATAAACATAAATAACCTTTTGTAAATCACTCCAATTAGATCTAATACCAGACTCGATTTTTTCCATCTCTTCAACAATTTTAATTGCTTCATTTCTAGTATAAATAACAGAAGAATATAAATAATCTTGAGATTGAGGAGCATGTTCTAAACGATACTTATCATACCCTCCAGCAATTCTTATCATAATAGATGGATCTAATCGTTTTAAATCAGAAGAAGAAATTCCTCTAGTATTCGCAACCTCAACCAATTTATTCACATAAGGGTGGCGCATACAGAAATCATTAACACTATCAACATCAAAATAATCTCCATCACCAAATGTATATTTATATGCATAACTATAATTCATATCACTCACCACGAATCTCTATCAAATTATCTTCTAAAACCAAAACATCATGTTGAATAAGATCATCTAATAACAATTTATTTTCCCGATATTGACTTTCATCCACACCCAGTTTACGAAGATTTTTAAAGTTCTTTAAAAAAGATAAATCAACCAAATTAGAATGATCAATATATAATTCTTCAATCTTCGTAGAAATTAAATCTGGACTTCCTAATATTTCTGAATAAGATAACTGTAAATACCTCAATTGTTCTAACTCATTCAAAGAACGAACTTTTATCTTACCACTTACAATAGTTAAAGATTCTAACTCACCCAAAACAGAAATAAAGGAATAATTATAAATATCACAATGAACAAGAGATAAATTACTAACCGAAAATAATGCAACCAAATTAGAATTTTCAAACTTACAATTATGAAAACTAATAGCTTTTAATTTTTTTAACTTTATCAAATGAAGTAAATCATCATTATATAAAAAGCCATTACGAATCGTTAAACTAAATAAATTTTGAAAAAGTAAAACATCCGCAATAAGAGCCGCATTATTTTCTTCTTCATCATAATCAATAACAATTTCTGTTATTTGATTAAGTTCATCTTGTGAAAATTCATTTTCCAACTTATCTAACTGAAACATAACCTTATTAGCAACACTTTCACATTGTAATCTCATACTATCACCTTATTATTTATTCTGACATAATTGTACCATAAAACTAAAAAATTGTTAAAAAAAAATTACTTCATAAAAATCAAAAAAAGATCTTGTTTCGCAAGATCTTTTCTAATTTTGCTCTTGTAATTTATGTTGAAAGAATTTATCTTTCACATCATGTTTCCAAACAGCATACATACCAGCAAAAATTAAAGTCGTCTCCCCTATAACAAGTAATGGACTCTGATAATATAAATAATATGCTCCATAAAAAACACCAGTCGTAATGCCAGACAAACGTACAAATCGCATATCCGTCTGCCACAAACAATAAGTACGAATTAAAGAACCAATCGTTGGAAGTAAAGAAACAACACCATCCCAAGTCATAATACAATTAATAAGAATAACACTTTCAAATAATATTAATAAACCTAAATAAAATTTTTTACTAAAATCATCCTTATTGATAAATAAAAAACTACGTATAAAATTTACTAAACTTAATACCGCACCTGTATAAGCATAAATATAAAAATTGTACAATGCCTCAAAAATACAATCTAAAGACTGTACAAATAATGATTTTTTTCTTTCTTTAATACAAACACTAATAACCAATGCAGTAAAAGCTAACACACTAAATATCATAAAGAATCACCCTACTCTATAAAGAGTATAAAACAAGAATTTATTTTTTTCTAGAAGCAAGCCAAAAACAAATGTTAAATACTGTAAAAAAAAACTACATCACGCAGTTTTTAATCTCCACCAAAAAGATCAAATACTTCTCCTAAAAAAGATTCTTTTCTCTTTTTAGGGTATTTTTTATGTTCATAATGTTCTTCCTCTTCATATTCTTTTTTCACATCACGATATGTTTTTTCTTCTTTTTCAACCAACTTTTCAAGTTCTCCTCGATCAAGCCAAATTCCTCGACATTCAGGGCAGTAATCAATTTCAACTCCCTTTTTTTCAGACATTAATAAAGTAACATCTTTACAAACTGGACACTTCATAATATTCCTCCTTTATAATATTATAGCAAAAAACTACTTTTCTTCATAGGGATAATCCCATAAACTAAGTTTTCCATTGATAGAAATAGGATCTATTTTTTCAATATTTTCTAAATAAAAACCAAAACCTTCCCAATCATCATCATTAACTACACCAGAATAGACCAAACTGTTTTCTTGTTTTAATTTTTGTTTCATATCAGAATCAATAAAAACACAATCCGATAACCTAGCTTTGGCAATAATACATCCCGTTGGATAAGTAAGATTGAAAGCTTCAAACTTCTTCATAGCTGCCTTATCAATCCCTTTACCAGCATGAATCAAAATATCTCCCCTATATTTTGTCTTCCAAGTACGAAACTCATATTTTTTATATCCTTCAGCAATTAAACTAGCAAAAGGTTGTTTAATAGTAATTACTTTCATACATCCTCCTAAAAAAAGTATAACATAAAATAAAGATATGATAAAATGGTCTTAGAAAGAAGGTAGCTATGAAAACAATAACAATAAAAAATAATCCCATTATAATAAAAAATGATAATTTTCAAACGATCCAAATACACGCAATATATCCTTATCAAGAAGAAATAAAAGATCTAGCAAAAGAAATACTTATTCCACAAATGTTAATGTATATGACAGAACAATATCCAACAGAAGGAGAATTTCAAAAAGCATTAAAAGAAAACTACATTCTATCCTATTTTGCAAATCAAATCACGATTGGAACAACAGCTTGTATTAATTTTAAACTTGTAATTCCTGATGAACAATCATTAAAACAAGATGTAATAGAAAAACAAATTCAACTATTTAGCAATGCTATTTATCATCCAAAAACAGTAAACCAATATTTTGATTCGTTTGAAGTAAATAGAGAAAAAGAAAATTTAAAATTACGAATGAATAGCCAAGAAAAATCATTTAAACCATATTTGAACTACACAATAGCTAAACTAATAGACACAGACGGTATTTTTTCAAGAGATTTAAAAGCACATAAAGAATTAATAGAAGAAATAACCCCCAAAAATCTATTTGAATATTATGAACAAAGAATTATAAATAATACCCCTATTATATTTATCATGGGAAATATAAAAGAAGAAAAAATAAATCCCATTATAAAAAAATATTTTCCTATAAAAGAAAATTTAACTTTAACAACAGACTATATACATTATCTAAAACCAAATAAAGAGAAACCACAAGAAATAGTAGAAGAAAAAGAATTTAAAGACTCAGCTCTATCTTTCATATACAAAGTAAAAAATATGCAAAAAGAAGATTCTATTATGCTAGGATTAATTCAAAGTCTACTATCATCTCAATCTTCCAGATTATTAAGTAAAAAATTAAGACATGAAAACAACTTAATCTATTCTTCAGCAGTAAATTATTATCCTAATTATGGGCTATTAAAAATAACTGCATATATCAATCCCAAAAACAAAGATATAACGCAAGAAAAAATATTAGAAGTGATGGACAGCCTAAAAGATAAAGATATGATAACGCCTCTGATTGAAAAAATAAAAAATAGAAGAAGAATTGATCTAATAAGAAGTCTAGATAATAAATATGACATATTAAATGATAAAATTAACAAAGTCTTAGGCATTGATGATACAGAGCAAGAAAGATATGAAAAATTAAAAGAAAAAACAGCCGAAGATGTATACAACTTTATGGATAAACTACAACTAGATACAATTTATTTTTTAAAGGAGAAAAGCCATGAATAAGTTAGAAACAATTACATTAGAAAATGGATTAACAGTTTATTTATATCAAGACAAAAGAAAACATACTACAGTTTTTCAATTTATCACAAAATTTGGTGGAGCAACAAAAGATTTTATCATTGATGGCAAAGAAGTACATTTCCAAGACGGATTAGCTCATATATTAGAACACTTCTTAGTTGAATGTAATAAATACGGGAATTTCTTAGATATTCTTGGTAAAAAAGAAATGAGTACCAACGCAATCACTGCCAAAAATCATACTAGATATTTCTTCGAAACAGTAGAAAACGTAGAAGATGGAATCAAAACAATACTAAAAAGTGTATACAATCCAGTATTTACAGAAGAAAATTTAGAAAAATTAAAAAATCCAATCTATCAAGAATTAAGAGGAAAAGAAAACAATAAGTTTTTTCATGAAAGTATAAAAATATTAGATAACTGTCTACATAACATTAAATTTAGAAGTACAGGAGGTACTATTGAAGAAGTCAAAAATACAACAATAGAAAATTTAAAATTATGTTATGAAACATTCTATCAACCTAACAATCAATTTATTTTAATAGCTGGTAACTTTCAAAAAGAAAAAGTAATAAAAACAATAAAAGAAGAAATGAAGCATTTAACTTTTCCAAAACATACAGTCCAAAAAATAGAAGTAAAAGAACCAAATGAAGTAGTAAAAAAATATGGTGAAGTAATATTTCCTACTCCTACTCCTTATTTAGAAGTAACTTACAAAGTTCCAATCCACCATTTAACAACACAAGAACAATTAAAGTTAGATTTTTATTTAAGTCCTTTTATAGATGCAAACACAGGATCATCTTCCCCTTTATATAATCGGTTAACGAAAGAGAAAATAATAACAACAGGTATTAATCGTTCCAACAGAAAAATAGATAATTTTTTATTAATTTCTATCGGAAGTTATACGACGCAAGAAGAAAAATTAAAAGAAGAAATTATAAAAGCGTTTAAAAATATTCAATTTGATAAAGAATTATTTGAAATAGATAAAAAAAGAACAATAGTAAATATTATATTAAGAGAAGAAAATTTATCTTCTATTACAGCTCCCCTATTAGAAAATATTCTAGAATATGACCATCCATATTTAGATACCGTAGAAGATATAGAGCAATTAAATTATGAAGAGTTTAAAAAGTTTATATCATCACTAGACTTCTCGAACTATACTATCACAACAATACACAATCCTAAAGAATGAAGGTAATATCATGAAAGTAACTCATACTCTAAAACCAATTTATGATAAAGATTCTCAAGTATTAATACTAGGAAGTATTCCTTCTGTAAAATCAAGAGAAATTGGTTTCTACTATGGCCATCCAAAAAATAGATTTTGGAGCACACTGGAAAAAGTATTTGAAGAAAAAATAGGTTCCAACATAGAAGACAAAAAAGAATTTTTAAAAAAATATCATATTGCCTTATATGATGTAATAAAAGAATGTGAGATAAATTCTTCTAGTGATGCATCTATAAAGAATGCTATTCCCAACGATTTAACTCCAATTTTAAAGAATTCAAAAATAAAAACCATATTTACAACAGGTACAAAAGCCCACCAATTATATAAAAAATATCTATATTCAAAAACAAAGATAGAAGATATTTCTCTACCGAGTACCTCCCCAGCAAATTGTAAAAAAGGGATTGAAAAAATTTTAATAGAAAAATATAGTCAAATAAAAAGTAATATCCATTGATATTACTTTTTATTTATGAAATACATGATGTAATCTTGCACCTATTTCATATTGCATTTGTTTTCCAACACTCTCAGTTGTTGAAGCAGCATACACAATAGGATCAATAACATCCCATGATGTACGTATTAATAACTGAGAACCAACTCCTGTATACTCTTCCAATTGTGCTTTATGCAAAACATCTTGGTTTCCAAAGAAAAGTCCATCTTGTTGCAATCGTTCATAAACTTGATCAACTTGATTGGAAGAACATTCTTTTCCTTTTTGTTCATACTGATTCCAAATTAAAGCTTTTATATAATTAACTCTTCTTTGTTGACTAGAATTAAGTACAGTAGGAATTTCTTTTTTCATAATAACACCCCCAAATGTTTTGGCGCCATCATTATAACACATTTTATTTCATTTGAAAACCTATGCTTTCAATTCTTTCACGGAAAACAGAATCATCTACCTCTTTAGATAAGATCAAATCAGCCTTTTTATCTTCTAAACTAACATCACATTTCTTAACTCCAGGTATAGAAGATAAAACATTAGTAACTCGATTAACACATCCTTCACAATGCATTCCTTCAATTTCGATTGTTTTTCGAATTTTCTTAAACATAATATCACCCTTTCTAATGTATAAATCTTAATAAATAACCATCTAAATCTTGAATTAAAAATTGTTGATCTAAACACTCTTTATCTCCAACTTGATAAGAGTCCACTTGTAATTCTCGAAAGATAGGATACTTCATACGCTTTACTTTCTCATATAAGGAATTAATATCATCAACTTCCATACTAAAATTAACACCTCTACCAAAAGGATATTCCAAATCTCCAGTATTCCAATGATCATTAATCTCTTCAATCATAAGTTGATTACCATCCAACTCTAAAAAACAAAATTTATCCTCTACCCTTTCATAAACAATAGAAAAACCTAAAGATAAATAAAATTCTTTGCTTTTATTAATATCAGAAACACTAAGTTCTGGAATTAATCGATTAAACTTTATATTCATTATTTCACCATCCACTTTAACCTTAAAGAATTAAACACTACTGTCAAACTACTAATTGTCATACAAACACTAGCAAGCATTGGATTAAGCACAACGCCAAAATTTTCTAAAAGACCTGCTGCAATAGGAATCATACAAACATTATAGAAAAATGCCCAAAACAAATTTTCAACAATTACTTTATAAGATTTTTTACTAATAGTAATAAAATCAATTAAATTAGATAAATTATGATTCATAAGAACAACATCACTAGCATCATTCGCAACATCTGTACCACTAGATATACTAATACCAACAGTTGCTTCCACTAAAGCAACCGCATCATTGACGCCATCACCTACCATCACTACTTTATTACCAGCAGCTATATAACCCTTAATAATAGATGCTTTATCCTTAGGTAAGACATCAGCATGGATTTCCTCAATACCAACTTCTTTTGCAACGCTTCTAGCAACCTCTAGATTATCTCCCGTTAACATGACCGGCGTAATATCCATACTTTTTAACTGTAAGATAACATTTTTCATATCTTCACGAATAGTATCACAAACACCAATTAAACCTAAGATTTTTTCTTCATTCATAACATATAAAATACTACAACCATGAGAAAGTAACTCTTCGTAATCTTTCTTATGAGATTGGCGTAATCCTAATTTTTTAACTAATTTTAAATTACCGACATAATAAGTATTTCCATCTACAGTACCAGTAATACCCATACCAGATAATTCTCGAAAATCTTGAACAGAAAGTAAATCATCTTTAGAAAAAGCAGTTGCGATAGGGTGAGTAGAATTACTTTCCAAACTACGAACAATCTTTAATAAAGAATAGGTGGATTCAGCATAAGAATATGTTTGATAAACAGCCAATTTCCCATAAGTTAACGTTCCTGTCTTATCAAAAATAACCTTATCTACTTGTCTCATTTGTTCTAATACATCACCAGATTTTACAACAATTCCTTTTTTGGCACAAAGTCCATAACTAACACTAATAACAAGAGGTACTGCTAAACCAAGAGCACATGGACAAGCAATGACCAAAACAGTAACAAAAGATTGAAAACCTGATAAAAATGAAAAACTAAGTAGCAACTTAAGCACAAAAGTCAAAATTGCAATGATAAAAATAAATGGTACAAAATAACTACTAATTTTATCTGCCAAACGTTCTATTTTATTCTTTTTATTTAACGATTCAACCACCATACTTACAATATTAGAAACAGTAGAATCTTTTCCTATTTTTTTAGCCTGATAACAAATCACACCATCATAATTCATAGAACCAGCCAAAACCAGACTACCGTTTTGCTTCATCACAGGAGCACTTTCCCCTGTAATAAAAGATTCATCTGCATAACTTTCTCCATCAACTACTTCACCATCAACAGCAAATTTTTCATGAGGCCTACAAACTAAAATATCATCCACATTTATTTCATCTAAAGTAACCGCAACAACCTTATCACCTTTTTTCTTATAAGCAAGTTTAGGTGTAATAGTAACTAAATTTTGGATAGTAGAAGTAGTTTTTTTCTTACTAATATTTTCTAAAAGTCTTCCCAACTTCACAAAATATAAAACCATACACACAGATTCAAAATATAACTGATGCAGATACAATGTATTACCCATACATATTTCTACAAATCCATATAAACTATAGCCAAAACTAAATAATACACTAAATAACACCAAAGTATCCATATTAGGCATACGATGAACAAGATTAATAACACCACTTTTTAAAATATCAAAACCATAAAGTAAAAATAAAATACATAATCCAAGAAGTAACAAACTATAAAAAACTGGATAAGTAGAATAAGAAAACAATTCTGGTAATGACAACATATGTCCCATAGAAATATACATAAAAAATATCAATAAAACACCAAATATAATTAAATTTCTTTTTTTCACACGATAGATTACACTATCATCAGAATAAGAATATTCACCGACACTACGAAATCCAGCTTGTGAAATATATTTTTCTATATCCACAATAGTCAAATTTTCATATTCCACACTTACCATTCCTAAAATCAAATTAACAGAAGCAGAAGAAATTCCTTTTTGTTTTAATAAATACTTTTCTAGTCCATTAGAGCAAGCACTACAAGTCATACCTTCTACTTTTAATTGTACTTTTTTCATGACTGATACCTCCTAAATAACTTCATAAGCTCATCAACTACTTCTGTATTACCTCTTTGAACATCATTTTTAATACAAGAATACATATGTTTTTCTAAAATAACAAAAGATAAACTTTTAACCGCCTTTTCAATAGCAGATAACTGTGTCAAAACATCATCACAATAGCGATTATCGTCTATCATCTTTTTTACTCCATCAATCTGACCAGAAATTCGGTTCAAACGATTTTTCAATATTTTCTTATCTTCTTCACTCCTCATTGTCTTCTTCATAACATCACCAAATTAATTTTATACCTAGAGGGGGTATATGTAAAGAGCAAAAGAAAAAGTATTAATATCCTAATACTCCTTCTAAAGTTTCATCATTATCAATAAATTCAGAAACATCAATTATTTCATATTTATCCTTCGTATTACGAACAATAACTTCTTTAATACCAGCATTAATAATCATACGTTTACACAAAGCACAAGGTCTAGCATTTTCCACATAGCTTCCATCTTTATAATTAATTCCAACTAAATATAAAGTAGCCCCAATCATATCTTTTCTTCTTGCACTGATAATAGCATTTTGTTCAGCATGAACACTACGACATAGTTCATAACGCTCACCCCTAGGAACATGCAATTTCTCTCTTGTACAATACTTTAGATCACAACAATTTTTTCTACCACGTGGAGCTCCAACATATCCAGTAGAAACAATCTCATCATTATTAACAATTAATGCCCCAAAATTTCGTCTAATACAAGTTCCTCTTTCTAAAACTTGTTCCGCTATATCTAAATAATAATTATTTTTATCCCTTCTCATATTATCACCTATATAAACTATATCACAAAACATAAAAATTATTTATATTTTTTCCATTCTTGCGCTAAAATATCTTTCAATACCAACATAGAATCCAATTTACTAAAATGATAAGTATGTTCAATATCTTCAAACATTTCTCTAATCTGTTTACCGTATTTTGAAACATCAACAACATCCTGATAGGTACCTAATATTGGATACTTACTACTCCAAGCCTTTGTCCAATTAATTTTATCAGCATTTTTATCATTTGTATTACGAATAATATTTTCTATTTTGTCCATATTTACCACCTTTCTGATATACCATAACAGAATCTCTAGCATAATCATTATTCTTCATAATTCCCTCAATTCCAGGAAAACTATATAAATAACTATAGTGCGGAGCAAAAAACAATCTACATTTTGACACATCATAAATATTATGATAATCATGAGAATAAGGACTGGACTCTGTTGTATCATATAAATAACAAATTAAAAGATTTCCATCATCCTTTAAATGAGAAGACAAAGAATCTACTACTCGTTTTGTAGTATTAAGAGACCACCAAGTACCTAAATTAGACAAATTAATAAAATCATACTCCTCTAAATTACTAGCATCATATTTCATATCTGTTAAATCAGAAAAAATAAAACTAGGATCAACATCAGCGATTGCTAATTTTGCTTGTTCATAATTTTCTGGATTTTGTAAATAAGTATTGATATGACATAAGACTTTATTTTGATACTCATCTCCCCAGAACAATCGCCGATGTAACAACTCATGATTAACATCATAAAATAAAGTATCCCAAAATGTAAAAGAATCCTTATCTAAATCATATAAAGTATTTTTTAATTTATCATATAATTCTGATGAAAAAACCGAGGAATTTTCTTTAAATAACATAGGATAATTACGAAAGCGAAAAAACTGTAGAAATTCAGAATAATCAAGTTCTAACAGACCAGCTTTTTTTAAATAAAAATAAAACTTTGTATTCGGACATACATCTATAACAGTCTGGTCAAGACAACCGCGCATCGCTAAATTAATAACTTGATCACCAGAAGATCCTACCGTTAAACTTTTCTTACCAAACACATCAAAATTATGCATATAACCATCGATATTTTCTGTCGTAAAAGGATAAATCTTAAAAAATCCTTGATAATCATATTCCAAAAATTCTCCACGACACTCACGCATAGTATCTTCTAATATATCCTGAAACTCCATCAACATTCCCCCATATAAAACATTATCTTACATCATAATTGCATTTCACGCAAACAATAAGCATATGTATAACGATTATGAAATCCCTTTCTTACAACATGAAAACCATAACTTTCATAAATAGAATTTAATTTTTCGTTTAAATTAGTACAATCCAAGCGAATTTTAGAAATATTTTCTTGATGAGCTTTTTCTATAGCCTTTTCAATTAAATAGCGACCAAGTTTGTCAGTACCAACTCTAGTACATAATTTCTTAATATAAAGATTTCTGCTATTATCCCAAAATTCCGGATCATAATATTGAAACTGAATACAGCCTAAAACTTCATCTTTCAAAACAACAACATATAGTTCACAATTACGAATAGCCCGTTTCCATTCCTCAACAGGATGATGCTTAAGATATAATCGCCACTGAAAAATATCTTTATTCTTAAACCACTGAATTCTATCTTCTACCATAGACATAATAGAATCCAAATCATTCATTTTTGCCAACCGATAAATATACTGCATCATATCACCTTCTTTTGATTCTTTAATTCTGCCTCATATAATTCCTTATATGATTTACAAGTTTTTAAAAGATTTTTATGACTTCCTTCTCCAATAACTTTACCACTTTCAATAAATAGAATCCTATCACTATCAATAATAGTACTAAGTCGATGGGCAATTATCAAAATAGTATAATCTTTTTGTAAATTATGAATAGCTTTTTGAATCTCTTTTTGTGTCTCATTATCTAATGCTGAAGTTGCCTCATCAAACAAAATAATTTCCGTTTTTTGCAAAAATGCTCTAGCAATAGCAAGTCTTTGTCTTTGACCACCAGACAAATTAACGCCACCTTCGCCAATAACAGTATCATATCCATCAGGCAAACTCATAATAAAATCATGGATGCAAGCTAACTTGCAAGCACGAACCATCTCTTCTTCTGTCATAGAAGGAGAAACAAGTTGTAAATTTTCTCGTATCGTTAAATGAAAAATATAAGGATTTTGACTGATAACCGTAATATTACTACGAATACTATCCTGGTCTAATTCATTAATATCAATTCCATCAATCGTAATACATCCACGATTTACATTATACATTTTACATAACAAACTAAAAATAGTACTTTTCCCTGCTCCACTTTTTCCAACAAAAGCAACAGTTTCATTAGCATGAACTTCAAAACTCAAATCATCAAGTACTTTCTTCTCATCTGTATCATAATGAAAATCAACATGAGAAAAAGAAAAATCTCCATTCACATGATCTAAATGTTTTGTACCAAATTTTTCTTTTTTGAATTCATCATTCTTCATAATTGCAAAAATACGACTACCAGACAAATTAAAATCTTTTACTTTTTCAACCAAAATACCAACCCAATCAATAATAGAAGCTACTCTTCCAACATAATTATAAATAACTAGAGCATTCGCAACAGCCAAATTTCCTTCTACAATAAGATAAACTAATAAAACTATCATACCCAAATCAAAAATATCATGACTATTACCTCGTAATAAACGATAATTACGATTAACAGAATTCATCTCATAACGCATAGAATTTAATTTTTTAACATCTTCATATAATTCATTTGTAAAACTATCCTCAGCATGCAATAGTTTAATATCACGAATTCCTCGAACAATTTCTCCAACAAATCCAGAAACTTTTTCACTTTCTTTACGAAACTTCTTATCATACTCATTTAAATACTTAACTCTTCTTCTTTCAATGACAAATAAAATACTAACCATAACAACCAAGTATAAAAATGCCCATACATTAATAATAAGAACAGCAAAAAAGATACCGATATTAGTAAGAATTCTTGATAAATATATACTTAATACATTAAAAATATCAGCTAATCTACTAGTATCATTAGTAAGTCTTTGAATAAATACACCAGAACCATTTTTATCGATAACACTAGTTTCTAACTTCATAATTTCTTTACCAAGCTCTGTTTGAACACGAATAAAACTTTCTCTATAAATAATCTGTGAAAAATAACTACAAGCATAATTAATAAAATTAAATAGTATTTGCAATATAGTATAGACAATAGCCATTCCTAATAATTGATAGAACATACTATCTGTTAAATAAATGATAATTCTTGCACTAATCATGGGAAGAGCAATACTAACCGCAATAATTAAAGCATTACATATTAAATATAAAATTAATTGCTTTTTAAAATCTTTTGTATATTGCCAAGCAAATTTTAAATTACCCCAAAATTCTTTCATACTTACTCCTTTATTATAAGACCAATTGGACAATGATCACTACCTAAAACATCAGCATAAATAACACTATCTTCTACGTTAGAAATAAAAGATTTTGATACTACAAAATAATCAATCCTCCATCCAATATTTTTTTCTCTAACTCCTTTTCGATAACTCCACCAAGTATAACAATCAGATTTATCAGGATATAAATAACGAAAAGTATCAACAAAACCAACACTTAACATATCACTAAATTTTCCACGTTCTTCATATGTAAAACCAGCATTTCCTATATTAGATTTTGCATTTTTAATATCAATCACTTCATGAGCAACATTCATATCTCCACAAAAAATAACAGGCTTTTTCTCCTCCAATTTTTTAATATAAGATAAAAATAAATCTTCATAACGCATACGAGATTCCATTCTCTCTAATCCACGTTTGACATTAGGCACATAACAATTAACAAGATAAAAATTTTCAAATTCCAACGTAATATTACGACCTTCATCATCATACTCCGAATCTCCAATACCATAAAAAACAGAAATAGGCTTTTTTCGGGTATAAACACAAGTACCAGAATATCCTTTTCTAACAGCTGAATATAAGTACATCTGATATCCATCAGGTCTAAAATCAAATTGATCTTCTGTTGCTTTTACTTCTTGCATACAAAAAACATCAGCATCCACATTCTGAAAAAAATCAGCTAATCCTTTTTTTAAACATGCTCTAATCCCTGCAACATTCCATGATACAATTTTCATTTCAACTCCTCCTTCAATACATATAAAAACGGACTAAATGCCGTAGGTATAGCAAAATCATCTTCAATAGAAGATATACTAGAAAACAAATTTGGACAATTAACATTCTTCATAAATACAAAATATGATTGCATCTTCCATTTTTTATGAGTAAAAACATGTGTATAAAAAATACTTATAGAAACACGCTCAACAGTACCAAACTTTTTTCCATATTCAAACACATCTTCAGAAGATAATTTACCATCCACATTAGGAAACTCATATAAATTATGAAGAAGACCAACACGCTGTCTCTTCTGAACAATTGTTTTTTTATTCCAAATAAAAATTAAAACAGTCATATCCACTTCTTCTTTTGGCCTTTTTTCATCCTTCACAGGAAATAAATAATAATTTTCATTATGATAAGCCTCACACTTTTCTTGTAAAGGACAAACATCACACTTAGGCATTCCATTAGGAATACAAACTCTTTCTCCCAATTCCATCATTGCCTCATTAAAAAGACCAAAATCAGAAACTGACAAAGAAAGCAACTGATCATGAATCACCTTCTTCGTACTTGCCTTAGAAATATTAGACTCATCATTATAAAATCTTGTAAATACTCTCATCACATTACCATCAACAGTAACTTCTTGTTCTCCAAAACAAATAGAACTAATAGCACTAGCTGTATACTCACCAATTCCAGGCAAGTGAATAATTTCATCATAAGTAGTTGGAAACTTACTATCATATTGTTCCATAATTTGTATAGCAGCCTTTTTCAAGTTTCTTGCCCGATTATAATATCCTAAACCTTGCCACAATTTTAACAACTTATCTTCATCCACTCTTGCTAAAGAAGAAATATCAGGCAACTCTTTCATAAATCTCTCATAATAAGAGAGAACAGCTTCAATCCTAGTCTGCTGCAACATAATTTCTGATATCCAAACATGATAAGGATTTTTATCTTGTCTCCAAGGAAGATTTCTTTTATTGTTAACATACCAAGTTAAAAGTTTTTCTACTACATCATTCATATTACCACCATAAGTATTTAAATTATACCATAATATTTGTTATAATAATAGACAGAAAAAGGAGTAACCCTATGTATACAATAGAAAAAAGTCTAAACAAATTAAAACACAACCAGCCTACATTTTTTCTAGATCCAAAAGAGCAACTAGAATTAAAAAAGAAACTAAAAAAAGATGCTTATCAAATATATATGCCATATCCAGAAAGTGAAAAAAATATTTTTTACACGACCAATAAACCAAGAATAATTTTGTATGAAATCATATCAAAAACACCACTAGAACATAGAGAAATATTAGGTACAGTATTTTCTTTAAATATTACAAGTGAATTATTTGGAGATATCATTATAAATAACAACCATTATTATATTTATGTATTAGAACAAATTGCGCCATTCATAAAAAGCAATCTATTAAGAATAAAAAATACAAATATAGAATTAAAAGAAGTTCCATTAGACACACTAAGAGATTATAAAAAGGAATACAAAAAAATAGAAATCATTACATCCAGTCTAAGAATTGATACAGTAATTGCTAGATTAATACAGACAAGTAGACCAAACGTAATAGAAAAAATGAAAAATAAAGAAATTATATTAAACTATGACATATTAAAAAACAATTCTTATCAATTAAAAGAAAATGACGTTTTTAGTATTAGACGGTTTGGTAAATATAAATATATAAAAATAATAAAACAAACAAAAAATAGTAATTTTATAATTGAATGTCACAAATATAAATAATAAAAAAGAGTTGTTTTCAACTCTTTTAATTTACTTTTCTTTTTCTTAAATTAGTAAATAACAATAGTCCACCAGCAATAACGATCAATCCACCAATAATCACAAAGATAATAGAATTCATTGCTGTATCTGGTACATCAATCAAAGGTGCATTTTCTAATACCGCATTAACTGTTCCATCTTCTGTAACATCTACCCGCATCTGAATTGTTTGTGCTTCATAATTTGGAGGAGTTACTGTTTGTTTAACGATATATTCGCCTACTGGTAAAGTAATATTTAATTCACTATCAGTAGTTTCATATTTATATACTTCGTTACCTTTTAAATCATAAATAGTAACTTCTGCTCTACTTAAATTATTACCAGTAGAAGAATCAATAACTTTAACATTTAAATTACCAATTCTCTGACTAAACTCTAAATTTAAATCTGCATCTAACGTCTGGATTATTTTACAATTCCTTGTAACAGCACTATATTCTAAATAATCATACAACCACATTCTACCTGCAGAAGGTTCTTCATATCTCGTCGGTTCCAAACCTGTATATAATTGCAAAGCATCAAACTCAAATTCTCCATTAATATGAATAGAATAATCAAGTGTTTTATTTTCAATTTCTGAAATAGGAATTCGTACTCTAAAACTCTCTCCAGCATCAAAAGAAGTTTCTTCTTCTCCATTTTTATTTACGACAACCATTGGACTTTCAACATCTACTGTATAACCACTAAATTTATCAGAATAAACTTTTCCAGTACTGGTAGGAGTAATTAAACCGGTTTCGACATACTCATTAGTAACACGATAACTAATATCACTTTGTGTTAAAGGATCTAATTCTACCTTACGATTTTGATCAACATACCAAGTAACATAATCTTCCCAAGTATCAAGATACTCTAACATCTTATCTCCATACTTAGACTTCTTCAATAATTTCTTATCCCCTGCTGACAAATTATTAGCATATTTCCAATAATAATAAGTATGATAATCATCTTCATCATAATCATACCTATCAATTTCATATTTATCATCATATTGAGTATCTACAGGAGCTTCTACAATATCATCAACATCATAATCATAAATATAGTTTATATCATCAGAAAAACCAGCAACTCTATCTATTGCCCACAAAACCAATAATTGTTTATAATAATCATCTTCATTTTCATCATCACTAAAATAAGTATCATTAACTAAATAATTCATTAAATAAGAAGATAAATAAGATTTTCTGAAATAGTCTGGACTTCGATAAGAAAAATGTTCATCTCCATAATAATTTTCATAATATTTATCAAAAATATGTGCATTACCTACAAACATTCGATAACTAGATAAAAAGGAAGATTCTGGAATAACATCAGTATAAAATCTACCATATGGCAAATCTATTCGATTATTTGCATCCTTAACATATACTTCTTCTTTATCACCAGTCAACATTCTCAGCTCACGAGCACAAGAATCGCCACCAATAGGTAAATATGCATAACTAGATTTATTAATCATCAATATACCAGATATAATAATAGCAAAAATAGCAAACCCAATAATAATATTTTTTCTTTTCACTTTCCTCACAAGCAACACCTCTATTATTTATAATTATACACTGAATTTATATTTTTATCAAAAAAAGAATTTCTAACAACCAGAAATTCTTTTTAATTTTCTTTTCTTCTTTTTAAATTAACTAAAATATCTCCAACTCCTACAATAATTAAAGTAATTCCAGAATATGTAAACATTGTAGAAAATAAAGATGTATTAGGAACTTCTACAATCTCAGGATTGGAAACTCTACATTTTTCCTTATCGCCAACAAAGGACTCTTCTCCATCAATACTAACATCACAACAATCTACAGGATTAGATTCCATTGTTACTTTAGAATTATTCGTTTTATCTTCCAAATCCACTAAAATCCTTTGACCATTTAAAGCCATTTTATTAATAGAATTTTCTGATGATAATCTTAATTGAATAACATTATTATCAATATTAATATTTAACTTTGCTCCAAGCCAAGACTGAATAGGCTCTTGATTTTCTAATACTAAAACTGCTCCATTAGTAATAGTGTTAAATCCTTTATGAATATTAATATTAAAATCTTTATACAATCTCATTTCTTTAATAATTAAAGTACCACCATTAAGATTTAACGTACTAGGATTATCAAATGTTTCCATGTCATCATAAGTAACAACAGCACCATCATTAATTTCTAATTGTCCTAATCCAATAAACCAAGTACCATTAATAATGATATTACTATCACCAGTAATACTAAAAGTTGCTCCATCATTTTGACGAATAGCCCAACCATCACCAAATATAATAGAAGACTTATCTTTAATAGTAAGAGGTTTTGTTAAAGTAATATCAGCACCTAACCAAACAGACTTATTTTGATTAATATAATTTATAAATTCATCCTCTGTAGTTGCAGTATAAAAATGAGTATATTTATGACCATCAATAGATATTCTATTTTCATCACTAACCTCATTAGAATATAAAGTATAATAATCGCCATCAAACTTTAATTTATTTTGACTAAAACTAAATTTATATTCATTATTAATATTTTGAATATTAATTTCAGGAGCATTAGGATTGATATAAAAAGAAACTTCTACATCAGTATAAAAATCAATATCACCATATAAATCAATATCTATTTTCCCATTAGGATTATCAGGAAAAGTAATATAAGGATTATAAGAATTCAAATATAATCCCTCATTACCAACTATAAACTTACCGTTATATAAAACAATAGGACTAGAATTATAACTGACAATATAACTATTATCCATAAGAACTTCGCCATCATAAACAACCAAAGGATTTTTTTCAGATTCAACATCCAGCTCTTTAAAAATAGCAGTTCCATCTTTAACAATAAAAATAGAATTATATTCATTAGAATATATTTTATTGTAATCCCCATAAATTTGAACGTCTTTTGTAATTTCAATAGGGGAAGTCACTTCAATATCAGTTCCTAAATAAACAGTACCACCAGCAGCAATTGCCTCTCTTAAACTTTCTTCATCATACACACCTCTTTCTGCAGATGCAGAAAAAGAAGGAATTATAAAAAAGAAAGCAACCACAATTAAGAATAACCACATTTTTCTCATAAATCATCTATCCTTTTCTATTATCAATATAACATCATAAAACTTATAAATAAATATATATAAAGAAGAAAAATGTCCAATTTGACAAAAAAAGAATTGAAATATTCAATTCTTTAACTTACTTTTTTCTTTCTAAGATTAGTAACTAACAAGATTCCACCAGCAATGACAATTAATCCACCGATAACTATAAAGATAACAGAATTCATAGCCGTATCTGGTACATTAACAAGTGGGGCATTCTCTAATACAGCATGAGCCTCACCAGATTCTGTAACATCAACCCGCATCTGAACTGTTTGTGCTTCATAATTTGGAGGTGTTACCGTCTGCTTAACAATATATTCTCCAACAGGTAACGTGATATTTAATTCACTATCTGTAGTTTCATACTTATACACTTCGTTCCCTTTTAAATCATAAATAGTAACTTCTGCCTTACTTAAATTATTACCAGTCGAAGAATCAATTACTTTAACATTTAAATCACCAATCTTCTGACTAAAATTCAATGTAATAGAATCATGTGCAGTCTCTGTAGAACTACAACCTTTTTGTGCTCCAATAAATGCAGTGAAGGCATAAAAATAAAGTCGTTCTTCATCAGACAGTTCTATTCTCTCCAGATTATGTCCATTATAAATCATTGTTGTCTGAAATTCATAATCTGCATTTATTTCAATAGAATAATCTATATTATTATTCTCAATTTCAGAGATTGGAATACGTACTTTAAAACCTTGACCAGCAGAAAACTTTGTCTGTTCAGTACCATTACTATCTACTACCACTAAAGGGCTAGAAACCTTAACGGTATAAGACTTCAATTGGTCTTCATAAGCCTTTCCCACACTATTAGGACGAATTAATTGTGTTTCTATATAGTCATTTGTAACATGATAAGATATATCAGATTGACTAATATTATTAAGCTCTACATTCAAATTACCCTGACTATTATAATACCAATCAACATATTTATCCCAAGTTTCCAAGTAATCTAACATTTGATCTCCAACATCAGAATTTTTTATCATCTCTTTATCGCCAGCAGATAAATTATTAATATACTTCCAAGTATATTGTATTGCATGATCATCACCATCTGATACATCTTCTATCAAATATTTATCTTCATAAGAATTATCTTTAGGTAATTCAATAAACTCAAAATTATCTTCATCACCTATAACATAATAATTCTTATCATCATCAAATCCCATCATACGATCCATAGCCCAAAAAATTAAAAGTTGTTGATAATAATAGTTCTTCTCAACATCAGAACTAAATTTAGGTATATTAACCAAATACCCCAATAAAACATCATGATTACCCGTTGGTTTTAAAGAACCACTATCATTAATTTGATAATAAGGATTAGTTCTTCCATTATAATCAGCTTCAACTTTATCAAAATAATGAGCATTAAAAACAAAAACAGTAAAATCATCCATAAATGAAGGCAAGCCTGTTCTTTCAAGAGTATCATAAGTCCAATCAGGTAAAGTAATCTTATTATTACCATTCTTAATATAAGATACCTCTTCAGGAACGCTATTAGGAAGTAAATATTTAGGACAACTATAGCCATAATTAGGATTTACACCGATAGCATAACTATCCTTATTAATCATTAATACACCAGCAATCATTAACATAATTACTGAAACAATAACAATACCATATCTTTTTTTATTTACCATAGCTCAACTCTCCTATTATAAACAATAATATATCACAAAAAGAGAAAAAAAGAAAAGACCGTTTCAACAATCCTTACCCTTGCAATCTTTTCTTTCTTAAAGTAATTACAACAAGAATCCCCGCTGCGACAAGAATTAACCCACCGATAATATCAAAAATAATTATATTCATACCTGTATCAGGTACATCTACCAATGGCACATTTTCTAATACTGCTTCTGCAGTATCATCCGTTTCAACTGTTACTCTTTTTTGAATCGTAATAGATTCATAATTTAGAGGAGTAACCGTTTGCTTAATAAGATATTCTCCTTCTGGTAATTTTAAGTTAATTTCCTTCTTAGTAGTAGTTTGACGATAAACCTCATTATCTTTATCATCAAAGACAGTTACCTCAGCACTTGGTAATAAATCTCCTGTAGAAGCATCTATTACTTTGATATTCAAATTACCAATAGATTCAGTATAACTAATATCTAAAGGAATAAATAATTCTTCATCATAAGAACCACATCTCATCAACACTCCATTTGGAACTAAATTTTCATGAATAGAACTATCATAAGGAACAGGATTACTATGAGTTTGCTTATTATGATAATATTGATATTCATTATAACGAGAAATTCCTTGAACAGAGAACTCCAAAGCTAAATTATCATCTATTTTAGAAAAAGGAATACGCAGTTTAAATCCTTCACTACTTTTAAATTCATTTGTAACATTATTGTTTTGATTTAAAACAGTAATACCATCATTAACATCCACAGTATAGTAATTAAAAGCTGGAGAATATACTTGGGTTACAGTAGGAAAAATTAAATCTGTTTCTATATAATCATCTGTTGCATAATAATGAATATGGCTCATATCAATATCATCCATAACAAAATCAGGAATTTCATCATCAGAATAACGATAGTCTTCATACCAATCAGAAAATTCAAAATATTGTTCTATAGCCCGAGCTATTTTATCACCATATTTTGATTCTAAAATTGCTTTTTTCTCCAATGCAGACAAATTATTATCAAATTTATAATCACCATTTGAATTATATTTATCAGAAGAATCAGATTCTATATTAACTTTTCTACCATTAAGATAATTAAAATTATTGTCATATCCTTCTAACAAATCACCAATCCACCAGAAAATAATTTGTTTATAATAACGATTTTCATAATCATCAGAACTAATATTAGGAATAGACTCTATTACTTCATTTACATCAGTATTATAAAATTGTCTACCACCTAAACCTCTTCTCACTAAAATTGCCAAATTATCGTAAATGGTTCCTCTATTCTTAACAATAACTTCTTTAGGAAGCAAAATCTGTTCATAATCTGTTTTTATAAGTCCCAACTGTTCATCAGATTCTTCAACAGAAATATACTCAGGACAAGTAGGATCATAATCCTCAGCATAACTATCCTTTTGAATCAATAAGAAAACCGCAACTACAGCAAATAAAATACTAACGGTAATAACAACATATTTCTTTTTCATAGTTCACCCCCTAAATAGATTTTCTTTTTTTAAATGTAATTCCAACAATCATACCACCAGCTATTGCAAGTAAACCACCAATGATAACATAAACACCTGTTGTCATAGCCGTATTCGGAACATTAACAAGAGGAGCATTTTCCAAAACAGCATTAGCTATGCCTTCTTCTGTAACATCTACTCTCATTTGAATCGTTTGTGCTTCATAATTTGGGGGGGTTACTGTTTGTTTAACGATATATTCACCTACTGGTAAGGTAATATTTAATTCTTTATCAGTAGTTTCATATTTATATACTTCGTTACCCTTCAAATCATAAACAGTTACTTCTGCTTTACTTAAATTATTACCAGTAGAAGAGTCGATTACTTTAACATTTAAAGTCCCAATCCTTTGACTAAATTGAAATAACAGCGTATCATTTAAAGTTTCAATAGAATTACATGTAGAAATATAGGCCGATGTTGACAATTGTTGATATAAAGCTTGGACTTGTTGAGAAGGAAATTCATATCTGCATGCTACTCCACGAGAATTATAAATGGTCACTGTAGGAAAAGAAAAATTTGCAGATATATTAATAGAATAATCTAAACTATTACCTATAATCTCAGAAATAGGAACTCTAACCCTAAAACCTTCTCCAGATTTAAATTCATTTTTTTCTTTTCCATTCTTATCCACAACAACCATCGGACTTTGAACATTCACTGTATAACCGCTAAATTTATCAGAATAGATTTTACCTGTACTAGTAGGAATGATTAACCCTGTCTCTACATAATCATTCGTTACATGATAACTGATATCATCTAGATTAATAGCATCCAATTCAACACTCGCATCATTTAAATACCAACTTACATATTCATCCCAAGTATGAAGATATTGCAACATTTTTTCTCCTACAAAAGAAGTTTTTAGTAATTTTTTATCTCCAGCAGATAAGTTATTAACATATTTCCATTCATTTTTAAAACCAAAACTATTATACTTATCATCATAAGTTGAATCTACAGGTGCCTCATAAACATCACCATTACTATATATATAATTTATATCATCATCAAATCCAGCCAAACGATCCATTGCCCATAAAATTAAAATTTGCTTATAATAATCATTTTCTCCTTCAAAAGAAGAAAAATCAACTGTATTAATCAAATATCCCATCAAAATAGACTGTTTCCTTGAATTATTAAACATATATGTGTCTTCACAGTTAGCATCATAATAAACATTATGTTGATCATCATAATATTTATAATAATATAAATATCTTAAATCTCCAGCAAAGATACGATTATTATTGGCATCATGATAAATTAGAGATGGTATTGTAATTTTATTTTTTTCACTATTAATGAAAGAATCTTCTTTATTTCCAAAGGTTACATGTAATTGAGTTGGACATAAATCACTCTGATAACTTTTATCCGCATAACTCTCTTTATTAATTACCAATATTCCAGAAACAGTTAAAGCTATAATAGCTAGAGCAATAAAAAAATACCGCTTCTTCATAGTAACAACTCCTCTATTATTACTTATAATTATACCCTATTTTACATAATTTAATCAAGAATCATTTAGTATACAAAAAAAGATTAGCGAGGTAGTAAACTCAAGCTAACCTTTCCTTTTTCTAAATTAATATCATCTACATAGCAATCTACGATATCTCCAACACTAACAACTTCACTAGGATGTTTAATATATTTATCTGTAAGTTTAGAAATATGAGCGAGTCCATCATTATGAAGTCCAATATCAATAAATGCTCCAAAATCAACTACATTACGAACCGTTCCTTGTAACTTCATACCTACAGTCAAATCTTTAATATCCAAAATATCACTTCTAAGTAATGGTTGTGGCATTTCATCTCTAGGGTCTAAATTAGGTTTCTTTAAAGACAAAATAACATCTTCTAAAGTATATTGATCAGTATTTAACTTTTCTTGATATTCTCCTACATCAATTTTATTTAAAGCATCAATTAATTCTTGACTACCAATATCATTAATAGTAAATCCCAAATCTTTAAGTAGTGCTTCCGCAATACTATAACTTTCTGGATGAATTGCTGTTTTATCTAAAGCATTATCCCCATCAGAAATTCGTAAGAAACCAATAGCTTGTTCATAAGCTTTGTCCGTAAGTAACTTTTTCTTTCTAATTTCATCACGAGAAACAATCTTACCAACCTTTTCACGATACTCAATTAATTTTTGGCAAGCTTTCTTTGTAAGACCAGAAACATAACTAAGTAAAGAACTAGAAGCAGTATTAACATTAACTCCTACACTATTAACACACTTTTCTACAACAAAATCCAAAGAACTAGAAAGTTTCTTTTGACTAACATCATGTTGGTAAAGCCCTACTCCAATTCCTTCTGGTGGTATTTTAACAAGTTCTGCAAGAGGATCTTGAAGTCTACGACCAATACTTACAGCACTACGTTTTTCAATTGCTAAATCAGGAAATTCTTCTGCCGCAATTGGAGAAGCACTGTAAATAGAAGCACCTGCTTCAGAAACAATAACATACTTACAATCCAAATTGTATTCTTTTATCATATCAGCACAAAATTTCTCAGACTCACGAGAAGCTGTACCATTACCAATAGCAATAATATCAACATGATATTTTTTTATTAATTGTACAACTACCTCTTTAGACAAACGAATTCTATCCTCACTATTACTATTCAAAAATGGTTTAATAACTGTAGAATCTAAATATTTACCGTTTTTATCTACAACAGCTAATTTACAACCATTAACAAAACCCGGATCAAAAGCAAGTACAACTTGTTCTTTCATAGGAGGAGTTAAAAGTAAAGCCTCTAAATTTTTACCAAAATTATCAATAGCAGCTTCTTCACCTTTTTCAGAAAGCTCTGCTCTAATTTCTCTTTCAATAGAAGGAGCAATTAATCTTTTATAAGAATCTTCAATGGCTTCTTTAATACTATCTACCACAAAAGACTTTTCATTTTTAATTAATTTCTTTTCCAAATAAGAAAGAATCCCATCTTTATCCACATCAATAGAAACTGTTAATACTTTTTCTTTTTCACCACGATTTAAAGCCAAAATACGATGAGGTTTAATCCATTTTACTGGTTCATTATAATCATAATACATCTCATACACTTTATTCTCATCTTCTGCATTTTTCTTAATCTTAGATGTAATAATTCCATTTTTGTAAAAATAACTACGAATCCATTTACGATAACTAGCATTATCACTAATCCATTCAGCAATAATGTATTTAGCACCAGTAATAGCTTCTTCCACATTTTTCACTTTATCTTTTACAAATTTACTAGTCATCTCTTCCAAACTTCCAGTTGTTGGAAAACTCATCATCATTTTAGCAAGTGGTTCTAGACCTAAAGCTATTGCTTCTGTTGCCTTTGTCTTTTTCTTTTCTTTATAAGGACGATACAAATCTTCAACTTCTACTAATTTAGTACAATTCATAATAGAATTTTTTAATTCATCTGTAAGCATTCCTTTCTCATCTATTAAACGAATAACATCTTCTTTACGTTTTAACAAATTAACTTGATACTCATAAACTTCATTAATAGAACGAATCGTTTCTTCATCCAAAGCACCAGTTGCCTCTTTTCTATATCTAGCAATAAAAGGAACAGTATTTCCTTCAGCTAACATAGACAAAACAACCTCTACTTGTTTATCCGTAATATTTAAATTATTGGCTATTTCTTTAATAATAAATTCATTCATCAAAATACCTCCATCTTGTATAGCAAAACCATTTTATCATAAAACATAAAAAAAAGGAATAAAACTATTCCTAATATCCATATCTTAAAATTTCAAAAGTTGTATTATAAGAAACAGCGTTAGTACGAGCCTCATCTGAGGTTGCAAATAACAAATCAAACAAATGACTTTTTCCAAAACCTACTGCTCCCCCTCTATCTAAAACAATACCAATAAACTCACTAAACTTAGAATTTTTTACTCTAACGATTGTTCCGAAAGGATAACTACTATCTCCCGACAAAATACGTACATTACCATATTGTGAATCATAGTAAGTAATATTACCATTACCAACATATCTTCCACTAGCAAGATATCCACTGCAACCTGCACAATCAGGTCCATATCCACTCAAACTACCAATCTGTGTTTCTAAAACATCATTCACTATAACTGGTTCATTAGAAACTGAACTAGTTTCTACTGGCTCAGTAGTTTCTTCTTTTACAGCTTTTGTCTTTTCATTTTTTTCTTCTTCTATATTTTCTTCTTCAGTTGTATCTTCTTCTACTTCATCTGTTGTTTCATTGTCATTTTTCTCTTTATCTTGACTATCACCATATTCTAATAACTCAGAAGTATTAATATTTTTAACATCAAGATCTGTAGAAATTGTAGTTAACTTCATACTTTGAATACCATCAACTACAAAATAACTAATTATCCCTATAATTAAAATAGAACTCAGGATATAACTAAATCTTTTCATAAAAAAACTCCTTGTGAATATGAATATATCATATTTACAAAGAATTTACAATACATTGACAATAATTACCAATTGTAAAAAATGTAAACTCAGTAAATTATTTTACCTCGCAAGTATATCCAGCTATTTCCATAGAATGTTGAACTTCAGTATAAGAATCTCCAGCCTCAGCATTTGGATAAACTCCTCCTGCTTCCATAAAAGCAGTAGAAAGTTGGTCAAAATCTACTCGGGCCAAATTAAACTTTTGTGTTTCTACCATATTGCTAGTATTCAAATCACAGTTAATCTCTACCCCTTCAATAGAAGATGCATTTTGTTTTAATAATTGACATCTATCATTTCTTTCATTCAAGAAATCAGCATCTCCTTGAATTAACTCCTCATGTTCTAACGTATCTACTTCAGAATTAGTAAACGTATAAGTTTCTGTATATTCGAAACTATTATTATCATCATCTGTATTCTCTAACGTACAAACTAATGAACCATTTGTTACTTTTTCTTCATCTGTAGCGGTATCATTAGAAAATATATTGCCAAATAAATCCTTAGAATATGGAAGTAAAATTACTGTACCTAAAATAATAACAAAAACAATAATCAAAACAATAGGATTCAAAGGTTTACCTTTAGGTTGTGTAGTAGAATCATCAACCTTTATTGGTGGAGCAACACTACCACCATTATTAGATATTTCATCTTTTGTCTTTTCAACATGCAAAGGAGTCTGTGGAGCATGAGAAGTATAACTTGCCATCGTATCAGAAGGATTAATTCTAGGAGAATTAGCTGTCGTACCAGAAATAGTAGGTTTAGCAACTAACGGTGAAATATGAGATGGCGCAGCAGAATTAGCCACTTCATTAGAAACTGTATTTGTAGAAGTACTAGCTGTCTGATTGATAGTAGAATCAACAGGATTAGTACCAGCTCCTGTTGGTGCTCCTAAAACTTCTGTTGAAGTAGAAGGATTTGCCACTGAAGAAGTATTCTCATTAGTAGTAGTTGGACTTCCTAATAATTCAACATTATCTTTTTCTGAATTCATTTTAATCACCTCAACTACTTTCTTTCTTACAAGTATAATTACTTGCATTCATTTGCTTTTCTATTTCATCAATATACTGATTATATTGATAATCTGGATAAGTACCACCAGCTTCTAAATAAGCCGTAGTTAACTCCTCACGATTAATCAATTCATAATCTAAGATTTGTTCATTAACAAAAGTACCTTCTTGTAAATCACAATTAACCTCAACACCATTCATATTAAGAACATGTGTTTGTAATAGATTACAAGATGAATCCATTCCCGACAAAGCAACGGCATCCAAACTTGGATCACCTTTCACAGTCGTAGTATAAGTTAATTTTTTCATTAAGCTATCCTCAAAATCAAAAACAGCTTTATAATTATAATCTAATGTAGCATCATTAGTATTCATTTCGCAAACTAACTTACCAGTAGTAATTTCAGGTTGAGCTTCTTGTTGTTTCTTCTGTAAATAATTAGATACAAAATTACTAATATCCGGTAAAAAAACAATCATCCATATTAGTAAAGCCAAAAAGATAAAAGTTAAATAATATTTTAAATTACTTTCTTTCTTCTTTCTCTTTTTTCCACCTTTACCTTCTTCTTTGGTATCAGTAGATGTAGTATCAGGTGCTGGAGTAGTTTCAGAAGTAGTACCAGAACTATCTACAGTTGTAGTAGTTGCAGCAGTTATTGGAGAACTAGAAGCAACTGGTGTAGTTTCTCCAGAATTAGAAGTTCCTGATGTTGTAGAAGAAACTGCATTAGGAGCTGATACCACTGGTTGTGCAGAACCGGAGGTAGCTGTTGGTGTTGATACTGGAGTTGAATTGTTAGATACTGGTGCAGCAGATTGAACAGGATTTGATTGTGTTACTGCAACACTTGAATTAGTATTTCCTATAGATGTCAAAGGGGTTTCTGCAACATTAGTAGAAGAAGCATTGGTATTAGACGCCATAGGAGAAGTAGCACTTACATCAGCTGTTGCCGTAATATTATTAGAGACTGGTGTCGTAGCCAAAGTGGATACCGGAGCTGGTTCAGGCCTAGCAACAACCGCAACATTTTTTCCAGCTTTACGTGCTAATTGCTTTTGACGTTTTGCTTCTTCTTTTGCTCTTTTAGCTTTTTCTTTATCATACTTTCTCCTCTCTTTAGGAGATAATTTTTGATAAGCCTCTTCTTCCGCAGCTTTCTGTCTTTCAGCAGCCAAGCGTGCTTCCTCTTCTGCTTTTTTCTTTTGCTCATCCATCAATCTCTTTTGTTGATCAATAGACAAAGAATTCATAGAAGCATCTTGTGCAGAAAGCTCCTTAGCCTTCTCCATCTGTTGTTGTAAAACCTCCTGATTACCATTAATAACTGCTAAAACATCTTCTGACGAAACAACATCTTTATCAGTATTAACAACTGGCTTTTGTTCATCCATATTTATCACCCCAATTATTCTTATCTTAAACTATCAATTTGATTTTGAAAAGACTTTGCTTTTATAATATAACTTCCAGATGTCAATATATCACAATCTTGACACATTTTCTTTGTTTTATTATCAACTCCGCCATCTACATTAATCAAAGCCTTAGAATGGTAAGATTCTACTAATGCCCTTGCTTCCATAATTTTAGCTTCTGACAAAGGAATAAATTCTTGTCCACCTTGACCAGGCTCAACACTCATAACTAAAATTAAATCCAAAAGAGGTAAATAAGGGACTAAGCTTTTTACTGGAGTATCAGGTTTTATTGCTAACCCACACTTAATACCAAAACTTTTTATTAATTCCAAATTTTCCTCAATATGATCTATAGTTTCCACATGAAATGTAATGTACTCAGTATTTAATTCAGCATATAAAGGAATATACTTACTTGGATCTTCAACCATTAAATGAACATCTAATCGTTTATCTGTATATTTATAAATATTTTTCATTTCACTAAATGGCATTGTCTTATTTGGGACAAACTTACCATCCATAACATCTACATGAATATAATCAACATCAGTTTCATTTAATCGTTTTAAATCAACAGGAATATTAGAACTACTTAAAAAAGAAGCACTAACTTTCATAAGAATCATCCTCTCCAATAAAACTAAGATAATTTTGATATCTACTCTTCATTATATTATTAGAAGAAACTGCTCTTTTTACTTCACATTCTTTTTCTTTCGTATGCAAACAATCCTTAAATGGACATGGATATCTTTTGAACTCTACAAAAGCATCACGAATCTCTTCTTTCGAATATCCATGGAAATCCAATGCTGAAAATCCAGGAGTGTCCATAACTTTACCACCAAATAATTCATATAAAGTAACTACTCTAGTTGTATGTCTACCACGTCCTAAAGCAATAGATACCTCTCCAGTTTCCAAATTCCAATTAGGATTCAACTTATTTAACAAAGTACTTTTACCAGCACCAGTTTGTCCTGTAAAAACACTTGTCTTATCTTTTAATAATTTTTTAATGATATCCAAATCTGTATTATAAACAACTTGATATCCAATACTTTCATAATAAGATAAAATTTCTTTTATTTCTGAAAAATCACTAGAAACCAAATCTTTTTTTGTAATACATATAATAGGACGAACAGAATGTAACTCCATAAGAACAAGTAATTTGTCTAATAAATTCAAAGAAAAATCAGGAGAGACCAAACTAGTAATTAAAAAAGCTTGATCTATATTACTAACCTTAGGACGATAAAATTCATTTTTCCTTGGTAAAATTTTTTCAATCACTTTTTTCTTATCATCAAATTCTACATAGTCTCCAACTAAAGGAAGAATTTTTTCTTTACGAAACACACCTCTACATTTACAAGGATAAACCTGATTATCTGCTTGTACATAATGTAAATCACTATGAATTTTTACAATCTGTCCTTTCATATAATCCCCCTATCGTGTCGTTGTTGGTGTAGTAGGTGTTGTAGTAGAAGAACCCTCCTCATCCTCTTCAGTATCATCTGTAGAAGGTGTAGATGGTTTAGATTGTTCTTTTGGTTTTTGAGCAATCGTTACAGTAAGAGTTTGTCCTTTAACAATAGGACTTCCTGCAGCTCTAGATTGATCTATAATTTTCCCTTCGTCATAACCAGTCGTTTCTTGATATTTTACTTGAATTGTTAATCCGTATTTATCACAGAAAGCTTCTGCATCAGCTAAACTCCATCCTTCATCTACCATACTAGGGAAGACTTCCACAATATTTGGAATATATAAAATAATAGAATCTCCTTCTTTAACCTCACTACCAGCAGCTAAAGATTGACCAATAATTTCTTGTTCATCATATTCTCTATCACTAGCATCCACATCACGTTTTTCAACACTAACATCTAATCCATATTGAGTTTCTAAAATTGTTTGAACTTCAATAAAGTTCTGTCCGGTATAATCTTCAATCTCAAAAGTTTCTTCTCCAGTAGAACGATAAATAGTAACCATAGTACCTTCTTTAATACTTCTGCCTTTAGCAGGATCTGTTTTTACAACTCTACCTTTCTTCACTTTTTCAGAAGCAACTTCTTTAATTTTAGTTCTAACTTCTAATCCAGCATCTTGTAATTTTCTTTCACACTTATTAACCGTCATTCCTTGACAATCAGGAACAACAACATTTTTATTAGCTGTTACTGCTGGAATTATAAAGGCAACAGTAATAATACCTAAAACTAAAACAGCAAAAACAACAGCTAAAATAATAATAATTTTTTTACGTTTTTTATCCCCATTATCCTCTATCTTAGTAGCAATAGGATCTTCATCATCATCCTCATTTTTCTCCAAATCCTCAATTTTTTTCAAATTCTTAGTATTATCATTTTCATGTTCAGGATATGGATATTTATATGGAGGTTCATTAATACGATCATCATCCAATGCCGTTAATAAATCCTCATGCATTTGTCTAGCATCATCATATCGATTCTTAGGATTCTTAGCGGTCGCTTTCATAATAATATTTTCAATGCTTTGTGGAATAGATGGATTATCCTCTCTAACACTAGGAAGTGGGTCTCTCATGTGCTTTAAAGCAATCTCTACAGCATTATCTCCTTTAAATGGTAAACTACCAGTAAGTAGTTCATAAAAAATAATTCCCATAGAATAAATATCACTTTTAATGGTAGAACCCTTTCCACTAGCTTGTTCTGGTGGTAAATAATGAACAGACCCCATTACAGAATTAGTCTGTGTAAGTTGGGTAGCATTTAAAGCCATAGCAATACCAAAATCTGTTATCTTGATTTGTCCATCATCCTTAATCATAATATTTTGAGGTTTCAAATCTCTATGAATAATATAAGAATCATGAGCATGAGCCATACCATCAGTAAGTTGCAACATAATGTCAATAGCTTCAGATAAAGTCAAACTACCACGTTTCTTAAGTAATTGCTTTAACGTTTTACCTTCAACATACTCCATAACAATATAATAAATTCCATTATCTTCCCCTACATCATACATCTCAACAATATTAGGATGAGCCAAACTAGAAGCCGACAACGCCTCACGTTGAAAACGTCTAACAAACTTTTCATCTGTAGACAAATCCCCACGCAAAATCTTAATAGCAACATTACGATCTAGTATTGTATCATAGCCAAGATAAACATTGGCCATACCACCTTCACCAATAGAACGAATAATCTCGTAACGATCATTTATCTTTTGCCCCTTTGTAATCATCATTCGTCACCTTCCTCATCACGAACTAAATAAGCAACCGAAATATTATCTGTACCCCCACGATTATTCGCTTTCTGTATTAATCGAATTACTTTATCTTCTACATCTAAATCACTAAGTAATACTTTTTCTATTTGATCTTTATCTAACATATTAGTAAGCCCATCACTAGAAAGAAGAATTTCCGTAATATCCATATCACAATCAAAAATATCAACTTCTACAGAAGTAGCAGCACCAAGTGCCTTCATAAGTACATTCTTTTTAGGGTGAACACTAGCTTCTTCTTTGGTAAGTTCACCCGCACTAACTAACAAATTAACTAAGGTATGATCATAGGTAACCTTATGAAGTTTATCATCTTTCATAACGAAGCCACTAGAATCTCCTACATTACCAAATAATAAATAATCTTTTGTCAAAATAGCAAGTACTAAAGTAGTACCCATTCCTTTACTCTCAGGATGTGTTTTCTCATGTTGAAAAATAAGCGTATTAATCTCACTAAATGCATCTCGAATCCAATTAACAGCATCTACTTTGCTCATATTTAAAAACGTTTCTTTAAAATACTTTCCTAAATAACCTATCGCAATAGAACTAGCAACTTCTCCAGCAGAATGTCCCCCCATTCCATCTGCAATAGCCATTAAGTAGTCATCATTTTGATTTTTAACAATAATTACGCTATCTTCATTATGACTACGAACTTTTCCAGCATCTGTTAAATAAAAAGATTTCATAACTCCTCCTTCTTACTTCTAAGTTGTCCACAAGCAGCACTAATTTTGCTACCAAATTCTCTCCTGATTGTGACACCAAGCCTATTCTTCTTAAGTATATCATAAAACTTCATAATTTGAACAGTATTACTTCTCTTAAATTCCAAATTATTTGTCTCATTATAAGGAATTAAATTAACATAACAGTTTAGATGACCTACTAAATCCACTAATTCTTTAGCACATTCAACACTATCATTAACACCAGCTAACATAATATACTCAAAAGTAATACGACGATTCGTCTTTTTTAAATACACTTCTAAAGCAGAAATCAACTCTTTTAAAGGATACGCTTTATTAATAGGCATAATCTTATTTCTAAGTTCATCATTAGGTGCATGAAGACTAATTGCTAAATTAATCTGAAGTGGAAAATCACTAAATTCTAATATTTTGGGTACAATTCCACAAGTAGAAACTGTAATATGACGAGCACCAATAGCAAGTCCTTTAGGATGGTTTATAATTCGTAAAAAATCAAGTAAATTATCATAATTATCAAAAGGTTCCCCAATTCCCATTACAACAACATGACTAATTCTCTCACCTAAATCTTCCTCTATCATAAGGATTTGTGTAACCATTTCATAAGTCTCTAAATTACGAACTTTCTTTCTTCTACCAGACTCACAAAACTTACACCCCATATTACAACCAACTTGACTAGACACACAAACACTATTTCCATAATCATGCTTCATCAAAACCGCTTCAATATGTTCCCCATCCTCAAGTTCAAATAAATATTTGCAAACATCAACATCTTTCTCTACAGTAATAAGTCTCAATTTAGAAAAAGAAAAGTCTTTAGATAATTGTTCTAACATTTCTTTTTTAATATCTGTAATTTCTAAAACAGAAGAAATTCTCTTTTCATATAACCACGAAAACAATTGATCTGCATGAAACTTCTTAGAACCATGATTAACAAAATATTCTTCTAGTTTTTCTCTAGTTAAATTATATATATTCATCGAATCACTCCAATATCTATATTATACAACAATTACTGTAAAAAAACACTATAACAAAAAGAAGACCAAATAAGTCTTCTTTTAAACTGGATTTTCAATCTCTTCTACTTTTCCAAAATTAGAGTATGTTAAAGTAATTTGATATTGATTCATAGCAAGTCCCCTATATTTAGCATAACTACTGACATCATAAGAAATTCCAACAACTTCTCCACCTTTATTCAATGTCAACTCTATAGTATTAACAGGATCATCTAAATCAACATCCAATCCTTCTAATATTTTTACTAAAGTAGTAGATGTAACTTGATAACTTAAAGTTTTTTCTCCTGTTGCTAATTCTGTTTTAGAAACATAAGTAGCTTGATTTAAAATTTTAGTAATTGTAGAATATTCTACTAAAGCAGATAATGGATAAGGATTATCACATTTTACCCAAACACCATCTTGATTCCTCATATATAAATCATCGTTTTGAAAATATTGAGTTACACCATCACTAAATAAAGATTTATTATCATTTTTTGTTCCACTATAAGTAGTAACTACCCCATCGATATTATATTGATAAGAAAACTCAAAGTTACCTTTTTGAATAGATGAAATATTATAAGATGGAGAATCTAACTTTAAATCTGTACTACCAATAACATCTCCCTGACCATTTGCATGAGCAGCAACTCCTAAAATAAGAAAAAAAATCAAATAAATTCCAAAGAAAAGAACAGCTTTTCCTCTAGGAGTTTTTAAAAAATTCATAATTTGTTCAGAATCTACTTTATTCTTTCCATCCATAAGCTACCTTCCCAATAAAATCTTCTTTATGAATACCGTTAACGTAACTACTAGCAAGCATCCTTCTTTTTCCTGATGGTTTAATATCCGTAAGAACAATTTCATAATCTTTTGTCGCGATACCAATACCATCTTTATATATATGTAAAACTTCCCCTGGTATCTTTTTACTGGTATCTACCTTTTCTATTCTTGCCATGTAAACTTTAAAATCTTTATCTCCTATAGTACAAGAACTACCAGGAATAGGAGAAAGTCCACGGATTTGATTAAATAATTCTCTACTTGTCTTAGTAAAGTCTAAATATTCCTCTTCTCTTTTAATATTGTAAGCATAAGTAACTTCGTCTTCATTTTGTTTCATTCGAGTAGCAGTACCATTCAAAATAGATGGCAATGTTTCTAATAATAAATCTCTTCCCATAACACGAAGTCTATCATGAATACTCTCCATAGTGTCTTGATCAGTAATAGGAGTCTCCTTTTGAGAAATAATATCTCCACTATCCATAGCTTCATCCATATACATAATAGTAACACCAGTCTTATCATATCCATCTATAATACAATGATGTAATGGAGCTCCACCTCTTAATTTAGGAAGTAAAGAAGCATGAACATTAATACATCCATATTTAGGATAATCTAAAATAGCTTTAGGAATAATCTGACCATAAGCACAAGTAATAATAATATCTGGATGTAATGCTAAAATATCATCATAATCTTTTCGAATCTTTTCTGGTTGAAAAACCGGAATATGATGTTTAACAGCAACTTCTTTTACAGGAGTAAAAACAACTTCTTGTTTTCTTCCAACTCTACGATCTGGTTGAGAAACAACTCCTACCACTTGATAATGTTCAATTAATCCTTCTAAAACTGGAACACTAAAATCAGGAGTTCCCATAAAAACTATTCTAATATCATTCATTATAATCACCTCTACTGATACAACATAACAATACTAATAACAACACCTAATAAAATAAAAACAGAACCAAGTAAAACTAAGAAAGAAACTTTTCCATCTTCAGGTGTAACTTCAGGTCGAACAGTAGGCAATACTACATCAACATGCTCTGTCTCTTTTTCTACAACAAAGTCAGAATAAGGAATTGTAACAAACTCAATCATATTAGCTGGAATATATTCATTCCAAGCCAACGAATCATATTTATAGTCCATAATCTGACCAGCCAACTCCCCAATATCAGTATTCTTATCACAAATCATTTCATAAATACCCTGAATCTGATTTTTAGAAAAAACACTTCTTTTAACCATCATAATAGTAGGCTTAGCTTCATTTTGTCTTAACAACTTCCATTCATCATTACATAATAATTCTATTTTTCTACTACTTTCTTCATCAATTTCCTTCGCTTTTAAAATATGTTGAAGCCCTTTAAAACAACCGATATAATCTCTTTTAGCATAACTATTAACATCTGCTTTTTTATTCGTAGGCGGACATAATAAATTAGAAAAATAAATAGGTGAATATGTAGCATAATAACAAGCCATTACAAAATTATCAGTAAAAGATACATACTGATGTGAAAAATCAATATCTGTTAAAAAGGAAGAATATTTCTCTTGTAATTCTTTAAATCTAGGATAATAGTTCACATACTTTTGTGGAGTAAATCCTTCTCTACGAATACTATCTACATAACAAGAAGAAACTCCATGAAATAAATACCCTTCTTCAATATATTGATGATAAATATATTCTAAAATTTCTCTTCGATGTTCTTCTACTTTAGTTTTATAACCTAACTTTTTAGAAACAAATTTTACTAATATTTTAGATACACCATTTCCAATATCATGAAAATTATCAATCTTATGCCACAACAAATCCAAATGATGAACGTAATCAGGAAGTAAATCTATATCTCCAATAATAATTTGATATTTAAATAAAGCATCAAAAAGCAAAAAATAAGTTTGCTCTAACCCTGAAAACTTCTCATAATTAATAGAGTCTTTCTTCTTTTTATCATTATATATAGGATTGGAAGCAACCTTCGCTAATAACTCTTGAACATCTTTTTGTTCAAATATAGAAGAAAACATCTATATCACCACCCCTACGACTGACGGAACCACGTAATAAAGAAATAAGCAGATCCAATCACAATAATAAGAAATAAAACAATCAAAACAATACGAACAATAGGACTATTACTATCCCAATAATTATCATAATTCTTTTTACTATGTTCCATCAAATTTTGATATTCTTGACTATTTTTTTGATTAACATTATTTACAGAATTATTAGATTCCATATCATTAGATTGAATAAAACGATTTTCTGCCATATGAATATCACTCCTATCATTAACATAAGAATAACATATTTTATTAAAAATGACTAGGATTAAAGTCAATATCTACACGAATTTTTGTATTGGTTTTATAATGATTTTGAATTTTAGATAAAACGACACGCAAAGATTCTTCTTTTTTATATTTTAAAATAATCCCATAACGAAAAATATTATTTACTTTAAATATTGCTAAAGAAGTAGGTCCAAGAATAGTAGTATGTACTAAATTTCTTTCTAAAGATCTTTTTATCTTAACTGCTTCTTGAAAAATATAATTCATATCTTTACCACTAATTTTTAAATAACATAAATAATAAAAAGGTGGGTAACCTAATTTTCTACGTATTTGCATTTCTTCTTTATAAAAGCCTAAATAATCATGATGTTTTACATAAGAAATGGCATAATGATCAGGATTAAAAGTTTGTATATATACTTTTCCAGCTTTAGCACTTCTTCCACTTCTACCAGCAACCTGAGATAAAAGAGAAAATGTATTTTCACTACTTCTAAAGTCAGGGATATTTAAACTTGTATCAGCATTAATAACACCAACTAAAGTAACATTTTCAAAATCCAATCCTTTAGCAACAATCTGAGTTCCAAGTAAAATATCATATTCATGGTTTCGAAAAGCTTCAATCATTTTCTTATGAGCCCCTTTTCTACTAGTCGTATCTACATCCATTCTTAATACCCTAGCAGAAGGCAATAAATGATGTAACTCTTCTTCTATTTTTTCAGTTCCAACTCCCAAATCAGATAAAGCATCTTCTCCACAATTAGGACACTTTTTAGGAAGTGGCGTAGCATAACCACAATAGTGACATCTAAGCATTCGATTACTCTTATGATATGTTAATGTAATATCACAATTTGGACATTTTATTGTCTCAGCACAGTTTTTACAAGTTACAAAAGTAGAAAATCCCCTACGATTTAAAAATAAGATAGCTTGTTCTTCTTTTTCTATACAGTGACAAATCTCCATCAACAATGTTTGTGTAATATGAGAACTACTTTGTTTAGATTCCCTATTCATATCAATGATTTCTACACTCGGTAGACTTTTACCATTAACTCTCTCTTTCAATGTTAATAATTGATATACTCCTTTTTGAGCTCTAGCCATAGACTCTAAAGATGGAGTAGCACTTCCCAGTAACACCGGACAAGCATGATACTTTCCTCTCCAAATAGCCACATCTCTAGCATGATATCTTGGATTCTTATCTCCTTGCTTATAAGAATCGCTATGTTCTTCATCCATAATAATGACTCCAATATTTTTTAAAGGAGCAAAAATAGCACTTCGAGCACCAATCACAATATTAGCTTCTCCTCTAGCAATTCTTCTCCATTCATCATACTTTTCTCCTTCGGACAAAGCAGAATGAAGTGCAGCAATCTGATTTCCAAATCGATTTGTAAATTGCTCCACCATCTGTGGAGTCAAACTAATTTCCGGCACCAAAATAATCGCTGTTTTTCCTTGTTGTAATACATGTTCAATAATATGCATATAAACTTCTGTTTTTCCACTTCCAGTAACACCAAACAACAAAAAAGGAAGATGTTTTTCATCATGTATAACAGCATCTACAACACTCTGTTGAGCAGAAGTTAACACTTTTTTATGATCTTCTAAAACTTCATACTTTAAACGATAATCTTCTTTTTTAATAGGAACTAAAACATTTTTATCCACCAAAGTAGACAAAGCCGAACTAGAAATAGATAATAACTCTTCTCTTGGAATAGTATCTTGACTAGAAAACAGTTCTAAAATCTTTCTTTGAGGAAGAGAAGTTCCTACATAAGTAGAATCACACAATTGATAAAAAATATGATACTTTTTAGATACAAAACTACCTGCCTTTGCCTTTAAAGCCTTAGGCAACATAACCTGATAAGTACTAATCAAAGTAGATAATGTATCTTTTTGCATTTCTTTTCCCAACAGCAACAACTCATCATTTAAAACGATATCTTGATCAACAACAGAAATAATTTCTTTTAATTCTATATCACTAGAATCTTTTATTTCCAAAACAAATCCCTCTAATGTCTGCTTTCCAAATGGAACAAGTACACGAATTCCTTCTTGAATAGAAGAAGACAATTCATCTGGAACAGCATAATCAAAAATCTTATCTACATTTTGACTAGAAAGTTGTACTAAAACACCAACTACCATGGAATACCTCCTCTATTTATATTATAACACAAAGGATAAAAAAACATTTGATATGTATAAAAAAGGAATATTTATCTATTCATACATTAAAAAAAGTCACTAATGTGACTTAAATAATTTCTACATCATCCTCATCTTTTTTATTGTCTTGTTCTTCAAATAAAACACCAACATCATCCACTAATTTAGGTTTATCTTTTTGACTATCTTTCAATACTTTCTTTTCGCTTGAAAAGCAAATAAAGAATACTACAAAAGATACAACCAATAATATGATAAGAAAAATAATTGGATTCAAAACAATCACCTTCTGAATTAAAATAATCTTAAGATATCATTAAATGTAATCACAACCATTAAGATCATTAATAAAAATAAACCTATTGTATGAATCATATTCTCTGTTTCTGGCTTAACTGGAGAACCTTTAATTTTCTCAATGATAATAAACAAAATATGTCCTCCATCAAAAGCAGGTAATGGAAGTAAATTAATAAAACCAACATTAATACTTAAAAAAGCAATTAAATAAATAATATTCATAACCCCACCAGAACTTTGATCTCCAACAATAGAGAATATCCCAACAGGACCACTCAACTGAGAAATACTAATACCTCCTGTAAATAAGTAAGCAATGGTAACTCCCATTTGTTTGAAAATAGAAACAGTCTTTTTACCAGTAAATTCAATTGCTGCAAAAAGTCCTTTTTCTACTTCTTGTTCCATTCCAATACCATATTGATAAGTGGTTTGTCCATCAACTTTTTTCTTTTTAGGTTGAACAGAATAAGTTTTTATTTTATCATTATCTTTTTCAACTTTAATATCACTAGCCTCTTCTGGATCAGCTACTGCTAAGTATAAACTAATATCATCTGTTGTAGAAATAGAATGTCCATTAATTTCTAATATGCGGTCTCCCTTCTCAATTCCTGCAGTGGCTGCTGCGGAATTTTTAAGAACAGAAGTAACAACGGGTTCCATAGAAGGTCCACCCCAGATAAGACCTATTAAGAAAAGAAGTAAAATAGCAAATATAAAATTATTTCCAGCTCCAAAAAACATAATCAAAAATCTTTGCCAAGGCTTTTTAGATTGTAATCGCTTAGATTTAGGAACTTTCTTTAAATCATCATCTTCAACATCTTCTCCTGCCATCATACAGAAACCACCAATAGGAATAGCTCTTAAGGTATATTCTGTTTCCTTACCTTTTTTACTCCATATTTTAGGCCCCATACCAATAGCAAATTCATAAACATAAACTCCAGTAAGTTTAGCCAACATAAAATGACCAAACTCATGAACAAATACAATACTACCTAATATTACAATAAATAATAATAAAGTAATTAAAAAATTCATTAGCTGCCTCCTTACATTACACTAGAAAATATAATAAATGCTAAAACAACAAATATTAAACTATCAAATCTATCTAAAATTCCGCCGTGTTCTGGAATTAAATTAGAGAAATCTTTTTTATCATAATATCTTTTAATAGAAGAAAATATCAAATCACCAAGTTGTCCTAATAAAGACAAAATAATTGTAATAACAATCACAAATGGTAAAGACATAGAAGGATCAATAACAGTAGTATAAAAAGCAGTGGCAACAAAAGTACCTATAAATGTACCACCAAGTAACCCTTCAACCGTCTTATTAGGTGAAACTACAGGACATAATTTATGTTTACCAACAAGCATTCCTGTAAATAATGCAAAGGTATCTGTAATAGTAGTAATAAGTAATAAGTAAATAATATACATAATATCATAATTACGACAAATAATAAGTAAATTAAAACTTAACCCAATAAATAATACAGAACCAATTAAAAATAATGCATCATTTAAATTATACCTCTTAAAATCATGTAAAAATACCATTGGTGATAAAAAGGCAAATATCATAAATGCCATCACTCTATAATCCATAGTATACGTAAAGTCTATGGAATCAAAATGAGAAAGTGAAAAGAACACCACCATAACATAAGCCAATATTTTCATTAAGAAAGGAAATTCCTTCTTACTTTCACGAATATGAATTAATTCATATAATCCTAAAGTTGCAAGTAGTGTCATAAAAATTGCAAAAGGCATTCCCCCAATAAGTAATATTGGAACAAAGATAGCAATCATAACAATTGCACTTAATACTCTTTTTTTCATGAAGCATTACCTCCAAATCTTCTATTTCTATTATTATATTCTACGATTGCATCATCAAAATCATGCTCTGTAAAATCCGGGAAATATATTTTAGGAAAATAAAATTCTGCATAACTAGCTTGATATAACATAAAATTACTAAGTCGTAGCTCTCCACTAGTACGTATTACAAAATCAAGTGGCGGCAAATCTTGATATAAATGATGTTGTAAAGTATCTAAAGAAATATCTTCAATATTTAATTTACCATCTATAACTTCCTGACAAATCTTTTTCGTCATATCAAGCATTTCTGTCTGTCCACCATAATTAAGACAGAAATTAAGAACAGTACCAGTGTTATTTTTAGACTCTTCCGTAATTTGATCCATCTCATCCAAAACCTTCTTAGGCAAAGGATCCCTTCTACCAGAAAAAACAATCTTAAAATTGCGATCCATTACCTCTTTAAATTCTTTATGGAACATCTTTACAAATAAATTCATCAAAAAATCAACTTCAGGTTTTGCTCTCTTAAAGTTTTCCGTTGAAAATACATAAAGAGACAAATATTTAACACCCAAATCACCAGCATAAATACATATCTCTTTTAATCTGTTAAACCCAGCACGATGTCCTTCGCTTCTACTAAGTCCACGAGCCTGTGCCCATCTTCCATTACCATCTACAATAATTCCTACATGAGTAGGGATAATTAAATTTTTCTTTTCCATATCTTTTACCTCAAAATTATTATATAACAAGACGAAAAAAAAAGAAAGCAAAATTGCTTTCTAAAATTTATCAATATCGATTTTAACATACTTGTTATCTTTCAAAGCACTGCTTGCTTGTACAAGAGTACGAATAGCATTCGCACATCTTCCACCCTTACCAATAACACGTCCCATGTCATCTTCTGCAACAATTACTTGTATTAAAATAACATTATCTTCATCTGTTGGAAATTCTTTTACACTAACAGCATCTTGATCAACCACTAATGATTTAACAATTTCCTCAGTCAACTGAACTAAATCCATAATTACTTATCCTTCTTTTCTTTAGATTCAGCATATTTTTTCATAATTCCAGCTTTAGTAAATAAGTTCTTAACTGTATCAGTAGGAATAGCTCCATTATTTAACCATTTTAAAGCTACTTCTTCGTTAATATTTACTTTGCATTCACCAACAGGTGCATAAGTACCAATTAATTCGATATATTGACCATCTCTAGGACGTCTAGAGTCAGTAGCAACAATTCTATAAGTAGGTTTCTTCTTAGCACCCATTCTTGTTAATCTAAGTTTAACTGCCATAATATCCCTCCGTTTCTTAATGCATATATAGTATAATAAAAAAAAAGACCGCTGTCAACCTTTTTTTGATAACAGCTATCTAATAAACTTTTTAGATTCTTCCTGAATCATAGATTTTGACTTTAAAACCAAAGCCTGGGCAATCGTATCCGCATTCATTGGAATCGTAACTAAATCAATAGAAGCATCAGAATGCATAATAGGAGATAAGTTAGCACGGTTAAAAGCAGTTAAAATATTAAGACTAACAAATTTAGGATTACCCCGAACAGAATATACATCTTCCCCATCTACACTATAATTACTTCTATGAAATAAAATATCATTAACCACAACATCCGTAAATACTTCTCTAAATCTTTCACTACACACTTCATTCAAAGAAAAAGCCTGTTCAACTTCAAAAACTGCAACATCAATAAAATCAGGTAAATTATCATATCTTTTTACAGTATCCATCATATCACCCCTAGAGACACAGATTATATCACCAAACGAAAAAAAAGTAAAATTTTACTTCTTTCGATAAACATAATAACTATCTAATCCCTCAGAAAATCCTTCACAAGACCTCTTTCTACCAGGATAATATTCAAAAGAAGAAGAAAATATTCTTCTTTCTTTTTCTTTAGTCTGAGAACTCAAATCCATAAATCTAGTAACTATCACAATACCACCAGACTTTAAAACCCTATCTAAATTATCTCTAGCTATCATTAATTTATGCTCATTTCCTCTAGCATACTCTAAAACATTAGACATAAAACAAACATCATACTGCCTATTAGAATCAAAAGAGGAAAAAAAGTCCTGTTCTCTAAAAGACAAAGGATAATCTGGAACATCTACCAATAACGATTCTTCCTTTCCTTCAAAAGGGGCAGTAGAAGCAGACATAGGTGAAAAAAACATAGAACTCCTCATCAATCCAGGATACTCCGTTAATAAAGTAGACCAAAACTTCTTAGCCTGCACTCCTTCTGGAAAATCAGGAAAAGTAAAAGATAATACTTGTTTTAAAGAACTATTAGAAAACTCATAAGGAAAAGAATTTTGATATTCTCTCAAACACCATAACCGAAGATAATAATAATATTCAGTTAACCGATGAATATCAAAAGTATCTACAGAGTTTGCCCCATCTTGATAAAAGGAAAACACTTGATCAGAAGAAGCAAGTACCAAAAGAATATCTTTAGAAGAAAAATCAAACTGAGAAAAAATAAATTCTAACGGTTCATTACTTCTTAAATATAAACGATCAGAATCCAAAGTATCAAAACAATCCTCAGTATCATCTAATATATATCTAGCAAACTTTAAATCTTTCTCTAACGGCTTCATATACTTGCCTCCAAACATGTCAGTTATTATAACAAAAAAAGGAAATGAAGTAAACTATTGATAGAAGTACTGACAAAAAGTATTACTTGGACTACCATGAACATAATAAGTATCTTTTCCATCAACGGTACACTTAGTAACCGTTAAAGAAATATCATCATAGTCTGAAAATGTATAATCCGTTTGAATTCCGTTATTAAATTTCCATTTATAAATATCAGCCTTTTGTAAAATACCATAAATAGAACCATCTTGAATATACTTTTTCAAATCTTTTCTATAATGAAAAATAAACCTCTCTTCTACTACATTTACCTTATCATAACAAGCAGTATAAAACTTTACACCATCTTTTTTAGCATATAATTCATAAGAATCCCTACCACAAAATTTACCAATACCTTCAAGTCCATAAATTGCTCTACGATAAGAAATAACAGCAAAGAAAATCCAAAAGACAAATGCCAAAAATCCCAATATCAAAGCAATAGTAATAAAAATAGCTTTACGACTTTTCATACACAACACTCCTCATTAATATTTACCAACAATATAAATGAAAAAACAAAAAAAAGCAATCGACTATTAGTAGAGTCAAAAAAAATAGCACTATAAAGTGCTAAATAGTATCATCTTGAATAAAATTATCATCTAATTCTTCATCATTTACTTCATCAACATCTTCATCTACAATTTCATCCCATGGATCTTCTTCTTCAGACACATCAATCTTTACTTTGACATCTCCTACCAACTCAATACCCAGCTCTTTTTCTATCGTATAATGAATTTCTTCACCATCAATAGAAATATCAGTACAAGTAGGTTGCTTCAAACTACGAACAATAATATCATCATTAGAAGATTCATCCTCCACATTTCTCATATGAACAACTTCTTGATAACGATTTGTCTCTTTAACAACATCAGTCTTTGTATCTCCATCATAAGAATACCAAATATTTACATCATAACTACCAGATATAATAACCTGATTTCCTTGTTTTTCACCCTGAAAATTATGATTAATAACCCAACATCCTAAAATAGTAGATGGAGCATGACTCACTTTAATAGTATTTTCCGTAGTAAATAATTTTTTACCCTTACCAATAACAGCTTTGGTAACAATTTCTTTATAACTAGACATATCTACCCCTCCTAAATTAATGTATGCAAATAAGAAGATATGTTTGACTATTTATTTGGTTTTTTATAAAATTATAACAGGAGGTAAGATATGGCATCAGCAGTAATTCATTTAGCAGTAGCAAAAGTATTAGAACCATACCTAAAAATAAATAATAGAAAAGATTACTATTTGGGTTCTATTGCTCCAGATATTGCAAAACAAATAGGAAGAACAAAAAAAGAATCACACTTCTTATATAACGAAAAAGAAGATGTTCCTAATATAAAAATGTTTACAGATAAATATCCAAATTTTTATAAAAATGATTTTGATTTAGGATATTATATTCATTTATTTACAGATAAATTATGGTTTGATAAATTTATATCCAATCTAACACAAAGTAATTCTATAAAACTAATAGATGGAACAATAATAAAAACGACCCCAGAAGAGCTAACAGATTTAATTTATTCTGACTATACAAATTTAAACGTAAAAGTAATAGAAGAATATGACATGGATTTATCTTTATTTTATGAAGATTTTCAACTTCCTAAAACAGATATTACAGAAATTCCAAGTGAAAAATTAGACATCTTAATAGATAAAATGGGAATTATTATTGAAAACTCAAAACAAGATAAAAATTACATATTTGATATCTATCTTATAAAAGAATTTATAGAAAAAACAAAAGAACGTATTTTAGAAGAATTAAAAGCCTATGAACTAATTCATTCATAGGCTTTTTAATTTAATAATTGAGTAAAAAATTCATTTAAATCATCCTGAACATAAGAAATCATAGAATTAATTTTTTCTAAATGCTGTTGATACAAAACATAAATTGGATAATTAGATAATTTTTCTTCCAATACTTGAATCTCTTTTTTATCCTGAGAACCATTCTTAATATATCTTTTTTGAGCTTCTTTAATATTTTCTATTAACTGCATCAATTCTTTATTTTGCTTCATCTTTTCTTTTAGTTCAAGACACTTTTGATAATCATCACTTTTTTGAATAACAGAAATTACTTCCTCCACTGCCTTATTCAACAGCTTCACCATCCAAACTCCAAGTCTTAGCTTCACTAACTTTTACCATAACCAAATCTCCTGGAGTAAGTTCCTTTTTACTAGAAAAATTAATTAATTTATTAGTATCTGTATATCCATAATACATATGTTTCTTTTCAGAAATTCCCTCTACTAATACTTCTACTTCTTTTCCTACTAACTTTTTATTATTTTCTAAGAAATAAGTATTTACCACTTCATTCAATCTTTGTAGTCTTTCCTCTTTTTCTTCCTGAGAAACTGGATCTGCTAGACGACAAGCTGGTGTTCCTTCTCTCTTAGAAAAGACAAAAGTAAAAGCATTATCATATTGACACTCTCGTACCAAAGATAAAGTTTCTTGAAAATCCTCTTCTGTCTCGCCTGGAAAACCTACAATAATATCGGTAGAAATACTAACACCAGGAACTTTATCTTTAATTTTATGGAATAACTCTAAATAACTTTCTCTAGTATAACGACGACCCATTAATTTTAAAATACGACTAGAACCACTTTGAACAGGTAAATGAACACTTGGCATAATATTAGGATATTTAGCAATAACATCTATCATTTCATCTGTAAAATCCCATGGATGTGAAGTTGTAAAACGAATTCTAGGAATTCCCATTTTAGCTACATCCTCTAATAAATTAGCCATAGTATAATCATCATATATATCTTTACCATAAGCATTTACATTTTGACCAAGTAAAGTAACCTCTTTATATCCATCATCTACTAATTTTTTTACTTCAGCTAAAACATCTTCTTTTAAACGACTACGTTCACGACCTCTAGTATAAGGCACAATACAATAAGTACAAAACTTATTGCAACCATAAATAATATTAACATACGCTTTATAATTATTAACACGAAGTACAGGAAGTCCTTCAATTAAATCTCCCTCACGAGAAAAAACTTCAATCTGCTGTTTATTTTCTTCAATCGCTTTATCAATAATCTCAGGTAATTGATACATATTATGAGTACCAAAAACAAAATTTACCCATTTATAGTCACGAAGAATTTTTTCTACAACACCACTCTCTTGTGCCATACAACCACATAGCCCAACGATTAAATTCTTCTTTTCTTCTTTTAAATGTTTAAGTCTACCTAACATACCAAAAGCTTTATTATGAGCATTTTCACGTATAGAACAAGTATTTAAAAGTACTAAATCTGCATCTTCATAACGATCTACTTTTGAAAATCCTAAAAAGACAAGCAAAGCTTCAATATTTTCACTATCATGCTCATTCATCTGACAACCATAAGTTTTCAAATAAAAAGTCATACCCTTATATTTATCTTTTACTTCACTATCTTCCGTAAACTCTATTCTTTTATAAGGTCTAATATCTCTAGTTCTAGCTTCTTTATAATCTGGTAAATGCATAAATACCACCTCACAAATCACCAAAAATTATAACATAAAAAAAGAAAACAAAAAAGAGGAAAATTCCTCCTATACAATAGCTTCCGCTAACGAAGTATTAATCATTTGATCTAATAAAGAAAATTTTCCATTCATTAAATCATGTTTAATTACTTCCATATTGTCAACAATATTATCTAATAATTTACTCATACTAGGAACTAACCCATCTTTTTTCTCTAAACTACCAACAATATTTTCTAAGTTAGTTAATTTAGAATATTTACCATAATAATTATTTTTAATACATAATTGATATAACTGTTTAAATGACAATACATCAATATTATTAAAACGTTTTTCTTCTAGAATCTTTAATGCTTGAAAAGCACTCTGATTATGAACCGCTCTATCTAAAACTGTCTCTCCATTGTTGTTTTTAATATTTAATAGATATCTCTTACTTCTAGTTAAATGTTCTAAAATTTTTAAAGCTGATACTGAAGTATCTTTTACTAAAATATGACCTATTGTATTACCATCCAAATTTTGATGGTTAGGATTCCAGCTACGTTTACGAATAAACTTCATAACTAAGTCATATTGTTTTGCTTTTAACAAACGACATACAACATCATTACCGGCAACATCCACTGTATTGATATCTACTTTATTTTTAGAGATAAGTTCATCAACTAAATGATAATACCCTTCTTTGATTAATTCAAAGATCAGGGATGGTTCCTCTTCACAAGCACGTAATGCTTGTTTTTCATCATAAAACATGTATAACACCTCTCTGTTTATGTGACAGTTATATATTTTACCAGAAAACCCTCTATTTGTCAAATTATCACCTTCTACACCTAGTATGAACAAATAGAAAAATATTTATACAAAACACGCCACAACAACAAAAAGTATTAAAAAAAGGAATCTTTTGATTCCTTTTTATTTTAATTTAATTTAATTTAATTTTGTTCCACAATTTGTACAGAAGTTCCCACCATTTGTTGGTGTTCCACAATTTGGACAAAAACTAGCAGTTCCTGTCGTAGCACCTTGTACAGTTGGTTGACTACCTTGTACTGGTTGAGCAACTTGAGCTTGTTGTGCAGCTTGATTAGCAGCAACCGCTTTAGCATTAGCAATTGTTTCAGCAGCCTGATTAGCATATGGATTATAAGGTTGAGCAGTAGTTGTTCCTTGACCACTCATAGCAGCATTACTAACACCACCCATAACTCCACCAGAAGCCATATTCATCATTCCAACTCCTAAAAATCCATTAACCGCTCCTGCTTCATTATTAGCAGCATCTTGAACAGCATTTGCATAAGCACCTGCAAGAGTTCCTTGTTGCATAAATTGGTTAGAAGATAATTCATAATTATCAATTTTCTTATTAGATTCATCATCTAAAGTAACAGATTCAACAACAAATCCTACAAGACTAAGACCTCTATCACGAATAGGTTGATCAAAAACTTTTTCATCCATTACTTTCTTAATTTCATCAGTACTACTTGGTAATTCTAATACTGGAACTTTATGTTCTGAAGTACCAAGTTCATTTAATACATTTTGAAAAGCTCCAATAACTTCAGATCTCATTTGTTCACATAACTCATCTTTACGATATTCTTCAGCAGTACCAGCAATACGTGACATAAATATTGCAGGATCACTAATCTTAAATGTATACTTACCAAAACATTTTACTTCTACACGTAAAGGACTCATAGTACCAGTCATTTGATTTGGAATTGGATGAGACCAATCTTGATAAGGAATAGGTGCAGGTGTTCCAAACTTATTATCCATAATTTCTTTAGCATTGATATAGAATACAGCTTGTTCCTTAAATGTTCCACCATTATAAGTAAATCTTCCCCACATTTCTTTAAATACTGCACCAAATTGTCCAGCAAAAAATGATGGTGAAGTTGATTGATCAAAAGTAAAGATTCCTTCCTCAGCAGTAGCATCTAAAATTTGTCCATTTTGAAATACTACAGCAATTTGACCAGGTGCTACTTGAATAGCACTATCTTTTGAAATAATACCATTAGGAGTAGATACTCTTTTCATTAGAATATCTTGTCCTAAATCATCACAACGAATATACTCTTTCCATTGATCATGTAAAGTACTTCCAACAGCACCAACTGCTGCTTTAATTAACCCCATAAAAAACTCTCCTTCTATTTTTATAATGTTCTAGGATAGGTTCAATTTTCCTATCTTAATACATCATAATCGTACCATATATTTCATGGATAATCAATAAAATAAAGTATTCAATTCTACAATTAATAATTTTATGCATAAAAAAAAGAAGAACATCACTCTTCTATTTTCTTCATACTAGACTCCTTTTCTACGACTTCAACCAATAATTTACCCTCTTTAGAATTACTATCAATATGAATATTTTTCAATCCACTTTCTTTTGCAACAACTTCACATCTTTTTTCATCTTTCATTCTATCACCATTAATAATATATACAAAGAAAAAAGAAATATACAAATATATTTCTTTTATTCTGGTTTAATAACTTCTTTACCACCCATATAAGGCTGTAATACTTTAGGAATCTTAACACTACCATCTTCTTGATAGTTATTTTCAAGAACTGCAATTAATCCTCTAGGAGTGGCAACAACAGTATTATTTAAAGTATGTAAGAAATATGTTCCTTTTTCACCTTTCTTACGAATTCCTAAACGTCTAGCCTGTGCATCACCTAAATTAGAACAACTTCCAACTTCAAAATATTTCTTTTGTCTTGGACTCCAAGCTTCTACATCGCATGACTTAACTTTCAAATCTGCTAAATCACCACTACAACATTCAAGTTGTCTTACTGGAACATCTAAACTTCTAAAGAAATCAACTGTTAATTTCCACATTTTCTCATACCAATCCATAGATTCTTCTGGTTCACAAATAACAATCATCTCTTGTTTTTCAAATTGATGAACACGATAAAGTCCTCTTTCTTCTAACCCATGAGATCCACCTTCTTTACGGAAACATGGTGAATAACTTGTCATATGAATAGGAAGTTCACTGTCTTTAATAATTTGATCTTTAAATTTACCAATCATAGAATGTTCTGAAGTACCGATTAAGTATAAATCTTCTCCTTCAATTTTATACATCATAGCTTCCATCTCAGGAAAAGACATAACACCGGTAACAACATCACTATGAATCATAAATGGTGGAATAGCATAAGTAAATCCAGCATCAATCATAAAATCTCTTGCATAAGCAAGCATAGCCTCATGTAGACGAGCAATATCACCAAGTAAATAATAAAATCCTTGTCCACTAGTTCTACCAGCGGCCTCTTTATCCATACCATGAAGTCTTTCAATAATATCAGCATGATATGGAATTTCATAATCAGGAACTACAGGTTCACCAAATCTTTGCACTTCTACATTTTCACTATCATCTTTACCAATTGGAACAGAAGGATCCATAATTTGAGGAATCACCATCATACGTTCATGAATATCATGAGAAAGTTTTTCCTGTTCTTCCTCTAAAGACTTAATTTCATCTGCCATAGAAGTAATCTTTTGTTTTACTTCTTCAGCCTCATCCTTCTTACCCTCTTTCATAAGTTTGCCAATTTCACTACTCATTTTATTTTTATCAGCTTTTAAACCATCAGCCTTTACTTGTACCTCACGTACTCTTTTATCCATCTCATAAACTTCATCAACTAATGGTAATTTTTCATCTTGAAATTTCTTCTTAATATTTTCCTTTACTAAATCTCTATTTTCTCTAATTAATTTTATATCTATCATTTTAATAACCTCCTAAATAATTTTTGATAACTATTTTGATATAATATTTGATTAATTTCTGTATCAGAAAAATCATTTTTCTTTAATAACATTTCTATTTCATTTCTTACACGTTGATAAGAAAATACTTGTATATCGTCCTCTCCTCCTAAAAATTCAGGATCAAACTTCATATCATCTGTAGAAACAGCAACACAATCAACACCTAATAACTCTTTTACATGTCGAATATGCATCACATATTGCTTTTTCAACTCTTCCATATTCTCATTCGAGGAAACAAAAGGGCCATAAGAAACAAGTCCAATAATTGGTGAGAACTCCTTCAAAGCTAATATTTGATTATCATCTAAATTTCTTGGATGATTACACAAAGAATAACAATTGGAATGACTTGCCATTACCACTACATCTTTACCATGACGCCTAGCCTCTTTTAAAACCTCAACTGTATCATAAAAAGTCTTATGATTCATATGGGATAAATCAATAGAAATTCCCAAGTCAATAGCTCTATTTAAAAATTCTTTACCCAATTCAGTAAGGCCATAATCTCCACGATTACCAGAACCGTATCGATTTGGATTATTCCACACTAGTAAAATATTACGAAGACCTAAATGATATAATTCTTCTAATTGATCGGGTCCCGATATATAATCACACCCCTCTATACTGTAAACAACATCCAAATCAGGAAAATATTTTGGAAATAAAGAAGTTGCTATTCGAAACATCTCAACAACATCAATTGGCTTATAATATTCTCCCAACTCTTCTTTCATCTCATTCTCATTCATAAAATAAAGATTAGCAACAACACCAGTAACACCAGACTCTTTTATTCTTTGTTGAATCGTTTCCACATAACTAAAATCATTCTTTACATAACTATAATACAAAATAGAAAGTAAATCATAATGTAAATCTATCATAACATCACCTCATTTTTATCCAAATAATTTCTAAGTCGTTCTACTTCATCTTTATATTTAGAAATTAAATGACGCTTTGTTTCTTCATCTAACTTATTCAGTCTATCTAAACTAAAATTATCCATCATATCTGAATACTTAACTTTAATAGCATCTACATTACCAGTAGCAATAATTTCACCAATCCAATCATGATAACTAATTCCTTTACTTTTATCTTTCGTAACAATTTTAACAATATCAACAATCGACTCAGAAAATCCCAAATTTTTTAAATCATCAAAAGAAATATCATCGATATCTTCTACTACATCATGAAGTAAAGCAGCAACTTTAGCATCTCCCATTGAAAGACGATCACTTACTCTAATTAAGTGTCCCAAATAAGGTTCACCTGCCTTATCTTTTTTATCCTTAAACAAATAAGAAACCAATCGATAAGCTCTATCATAATCATCATCCATATCTTTTAAAATATATAGTTTTTTCTCCAAATAATCACCACCTTATATAGAAAAAAGGATGATACCATCAAGGAGTGCAATAGCACGGTACCATCCTTTATTTAACTCAAAGTGTAACGGACTTCTCCGGGATTACCATCTATAGAGTAGACAAATAAGAGTTTAATATCGTTTCCACCAACCACGAATTCTCTATCATTAAAGATTCTTATTATTAGTTCTAATTATCGATTTGTTAATAGTATATAATGTTTCTAAAAAATTATCAACTCTTTTCACAAATTATTGCATCACCTGGCACAGACACTTGATAAATAGATGCATTAGATACAACATTTTCTCCATCAGTCATAACATAAGTATATTTAGGTTTTCCATTTACTGTATCAATACGAATGTAACCAGAAATAGGCTCACCATTTAAAGATGAACGAACTGGAATTGGTAACGTATTTAACTCTGTAGCATCCTCAATAACAATATAATATGTACCATCATCACTATTAATATTACCATCCTCACATTGATAATATCCATCTTCAACATCTTTTCTTATAATTTGATAAATGTTTTTTACATCATTTTCATAAAATTTTTCTTTAACAACATTCATAATAGGTAATGTTGCAATAAGCACAAAGGCAAAAAACATAATTCCAGAATACAAAAATGCCGGAAGTACCGTATTACGTCTTTTCCCCTTATCGACATACTCTTTATATTTTTTCCCATTTCCATCATAAATAACTTTATCACTAAAAGCTATAATAGGTAATAAAATAAAAGGGAAAAACAAAGTAAGCCAACCGCTTTTTCCATAGACCTTTCCAATTTTATAATTAGCATATAAACCATAAAAAATATTAACAATAGGAATCAATGATATTAAAAACAACCATCCATTTCCAAAAGCAATATCATAATAAGCATACTGACTATAAAAAGGAATAATTGGCGTAAAACCAGAATATCCACCTTTCATATAAATACAACTGTTTACAATCAAATAAAAAGTAATAATAAAATAACAAAGAGCAAAAACAAGAGATAATAAGATGGAGAAATGAAAAATAAAATAACAAAGGACAGCCATAACAATAGCTACAATCGTAAGTAGTCCTAAAGCAGATCGTGTATCCACATAAGAAGATTTTTTATCCTTTGCAGGTTCATCCACATAAACCTTCCCACCAATAACAATAGTATTAGTAGGACCTTTTGCAGCCTCTTGATATTCTTCATTAGCTTTTTCAAACTCTTCATTGGTAATATATTGCTTCATTTTTTGATTATCTGGATGATTATAATTTAGAGCACCACATTTCATACAATATCTTTGTTCTGGCTTCATTTCAGCACCACAACGAGGACAAATCATAAAAACCCTCCCATCTTCTATAAGTTTATCATGACAAAAGGCAAAAAAAAAGACCTATTTGGTCTCTATAATTAATTTAATAGCAGTACGTTCTTCTCCATTAATAGAGATATCCTGAAAGGCAGGAATACAAACTAAATTTTTACCAGATGGTGCTACAAATCCTCTCGCAATCGCTACAGCTTTAATTGCTTGATTTAATGCTCCAGCACCAACAGCTTGTATTTCTGCAGAACCTTGCTCGCGAAAAACATTAGCTAAAGCTCCTGCTACACTATTAGGATTAGACTTACTGCTAACTTTTAAAGTTTCCATATGATTCCTCTCTTTCTATATCACTAATATATGAAAAAAGAAGAAAAATATGTTACTATTTTACTTTTTCAATAGCATCTTTTATTACATCAATACTATGTTGTAATTTTTCTGTTTCTTCTTCAGTTAAATCAACAAAAACACGTCCTTTTGCCCCACGTTTATTAACAATAGTAGGAAGTCCAATAAACACTTCATTTTCTTTATCATAAGTAGAAACAGTAATAATAGTATTTTCATCGCCTAAAATAGCATTGGTAATATAAACAAGACACATACCAATTCCATAATAGGTAGCCCCTTTACGTTCAATAATTTGATAAGCTGCATTCTTAACTTCATCAGCAATTTTATCTCTATCCTCAACAGAGATAAATTTAGAAATATTTTGTAACCCAACTGCAGCATTACTCCAAGGAACAAATTCACTATCTCCATGCTCACCAATAACATAAGCATGAATATTTTTTGGCCCTATTCCAAGTTTGTCACCAATTAAGTAACGTAACCTAGATGTATCCAAACTAGTACCACTACCTAAAACTCTATGATAATCAAATCCAGAATATTTCCAAGTAAGATATGTCATAACATCAACAGGATTAGTAGCAACTAAAAAGATACCTTTAAATCCACTATCCACAACAGAAGAAACAATAGATTTAAAAATTTTACTATTTTTATAAATTAAATCCATTCTTGTCTCGCCTTTTTCCTGATTAGCTCCAGCAGCAATAACAACAATTTTGGCATCGCCACAATCTTCATAATCGCCACATCGAATATCAATCTTTGAAGGAGCAAATGCAAGACAATGATTTAAATCCATAGCTTCTCCCTCTGCTCTACTCTTATTTAAATCAATTAAAACTAATTCATTAACACTAGTACGTTGATTAAGCAATGCATATGCATAACTCATACCAACATTACCGCATCCTATAATAACAACTTTATTATGCATATAATCCCTCCCATTATTAGTATAAAATAAAATCAAAAAAATAGATACAAAATTGTACCTATTTCATATATTTTTCAAGTTCATTGGTAATAACTTCATACCCTTCATCAGTAATATGTAACCCGTCTTTTGTATAATCTTCAAATATTTCATCTTCATCACTCTCAGGATCAAGTAACAATTCATAAGTATCAATAAAAGTAATATCATTCTTTTTACAATATTGTTCTAGAGTATCATTAATAGATTTAATTTCTTCATTGGTTCTGTCCTGAGCCCCACTACGACTTTCATCCACAGGATAAATAGCTTCTAAATAAAGTTCAGCATAAGGACGATTTTCATGAATTTCTTTTAAAATTTCTTCAATATTATTTATAATTTCATCTTCATCTACCTTAGCTTGAATATCATTAGTACCAATAAGTAAAAATACCTTAGATGGATTATATTGATATACACGGTCTTTTAAATCTTCTAATATGTTGGAAGTTTGATTACCACTAATCCCACTATTAACAACCGGCAAATCTTTAAAATACTCATCTAAATCATATTGTTCAGTTATAGAATCACCCAAGAACAAATAATTATCATCCATAACAACTACTTCTTTTTCTTTCGTAATAACTTTCGTCTTAACTGGTTTTAATAAAATAAAAATACAAGTAACTAATAAAGCTAAAAGTAACACAAAGAAAAGAATAAATACCACTAACCTACCTTTACGAAGTTTTGGCTTCTTCCTAACTTCTCGATTCTTTTCATTCTCTCTAGCTTTTTCATAAGAGCGATTTAACTCTTCTTCAATATTCTTCTTTTTTCTCTTACGACCATCTACAAAACTAGTATCTAATTCATCAGAAAATTTCATCTCATCAAAATCAAAAACTTGTTGTTTTGTTACACTAAATTCTGACTCATCACTTGGTTTATTAACATGTTTTTTATTTTCGTTTTTATTATTTTGAGTACGATAATTATTACGATGATTTTTATTATTAGAGTATCTAGAACTGCGTCTTCTATTGTTGTTATGATTGTTATTATTTAATTTATGAGTTTCATTATTATTCATATAATCACCTTACCATCACAAAATGATTATACATCATAGAAAATAGAATAGTCAAACCTATTCAAAAGAAAACTCTCCAGACACTAATTCTTTTATTGCATTTCCAAGTAATTGCCAAAACGATAACTTAGAAACATCATCCAATGAAGTAAGCGGTACACTAGTAATTTTAACTCCATTTTCTTTTACAATAGCCTTACCAACTACATCGCCTTTTTTTATAGGTAAAGAAGCATCATTAATCTTTAGTTGCAACTGATATTTATGTTTCTGATTTTCCTTTTCTTCTAGAACACCGACATCATGTACTGGTGTTAAAGATAATTTATCTTTACTTGCTTTATTCAAAGAAATATTTTTAACAACATCTCCTTGCTTTTTTAGCATATGTATTTGATAATGAGAAAATCCATAATCCAATAAGTTCATAACTTCTTGATTACGTACATTACTGTTTTCTTCTCCTAATACAACAGCAATAAACCTTAAATCATCTTTTTTAGCAGTTGCCGCTAAACAATATTTAGCAGCATCTGTATGTCCAGTCTTAAGTCCATCAGCCCCTTCATAAAAACGAACCAATTTATTCGTATTTACTAACCAAAATTTATTTTCTGTATCTTCCCTTAAATAATCTTCATAAACAGAAGAAAACTCCAAAATTTCTGGATAATTTGTCACGAGTTCTCTAGCTATCATAGCCATATCGTAAGCACTAGAATAATGACCATCTTCATCTAAACCAGTACAATTTTTAAATACTGTATGCTTTAGCCCCATTTCCTTAACTTTTTCATTCATTAATTTAACAAAGGAATCCTCACTACCCGCAATAACTTCAGCCATCTGCACAGTAGCATCATTAGCACTAGCCATAGAAATACCCTTAAACAAATCACGAATACTAATTTTTTCTCCAACACTTAAATAAATCTGAGAACCACCCATATCAGCAGCATTTTGACTAACAGTAACCATTTGTTCCCAAGAAATATTTCCATTTCTAATAGCGTCCAAAATTAATATCTGCGCAACCATTTTAGTCATAGATGCAACAGCAACCTCTTTATCAGCCTCTTTTTGAAAAACAATTTTCCCAGTATTTGCTTCCATTAAAACACCACTAACAGCCCCGGGAATAAGTTCTGTTTCTACCGCTTTCTCTGCCAATACCGAAAATGGAAAAGAAAAACTAATTACCACTAAAAGCACCAAAAAAAATTTCTTCATATAAACCTCCATTACTTTCTATGTAAAATGACAAAAAATTATACATAAATAATTAAAAAAATGATAAGATGAAAGTAGGTGATAATATGAAAAAAAAGAAACTAAAAAAAAGAGCAAAAAAAATATTTAGTATTCTAATTTGCTTTTTAATCATAATTTTAATCATTGTAATCTTACCAAATAAAAAAGACGAAAAAAAAGAATTAACCTCAGAGCAAAAACAAGTCAACAAACTAAAAAAAGTACCATACTATAAAAAAGAATACAAAAATAGATATTTATCTTACCAAAAAGAAAATAAAGATCTATCAATAGAGAATATTGTTACTCATGTAAATATAGGATTAGATAATCCTTATTATACAAATACGAAACCATCCACAAATTTAAATACCGAACTAATATTAGTAAATAAGTATAATTATGTAACAGAAAATTATGTTCCAGAAAACCTACAACCACTCAACACTTCCTATGCAAGAAGTGGAATGCAATTAGTAGATATTGCCAAAGAAGCCTTTGAATCCATGTCAGATGATGCTAAAAAAGAAGGAATGAATATTATAGCAATGTCTAGCTATAGAAGCTATGACTATCAAGTGAATCTATATAATAATTATGTAAAAACAGATGGAAAAGAAGCTGCAGATACCTACTCTGCAAGACCAGGTTACTCAGAACATCAAACAGGTCTAGCTGTAGATGTATATAATTTAGAATTACCTTATACATCATTTGAAAAAACAGAAGAATTTAATTGGATGCAAGAAAATGCACACAAATACGGATTTATCTTAAGATTTCCAAAAGATAAAGTAGATATTACAGGCTACCAATATGAAGCATGGCATTATAGATACGTCGGAAAAGAAGTAGCAAAATACATACACAACCACAATATGACATTAGAAGAATATATTGCAAAAAAAAGTTGAGAAAACTAATTCTCAACTTTTTCTTTATCAAACTTTTTCTTAAAAAATAGATATAAATAATAAAAAACTGTAACAATAATCCAAAATAATACAACCAAATTACTAACTTGTACCACCGTAATAATCTGTTTATTCTCATACAAAGCAATTTGATCGGCCAAATCCAACTTATTCACAATCGCAATACAAGTAAATAATGAGAAAAACAAAAACACAACAATAGAACATAAATAATTAATAACTTTTTTTAAAGTATTTAATTTTTTACTAAATAATGTATAAATAAAAACACCTATCATAAATAAACAAATAAAGAAAAATACTACAGTAGATGGAAAATAATAATAATCCATAACTTTCATAATAAAAGAATCA
>USGP01000004.1 GCA_900554315.1 uncultured Mycoplasmatota bacterium | reverse complement strand
CCAGAAAAGTAAAAGGTGCAGATATTGCAGTAAAGATGATAAAAAATGCAGACAAAGTATCTAACTTTTGTTGTGACGTCATAGGGGATATTTGTGGTGTAGTATCAGGTGCTGCTTCTACTAGTATTTCTCTGATTATTGCTAGTCAACTAAATACAAATACTTTTTTTACAAGCTTAATTGTTGCAGCAATTGTTGCATCATTAACGATAGGTGGAAAAGCCTTAGGAAAAACAATAGCGATAAATAAAAGTAATATTATTATATATGAAACATCAAAAATATTTTCTCACATCTATAAACCAAAAAAGCAATTGAAAAAGAAAAATAGATAGAGTATACTTATAGTAGATAGAATAGGAGGGATGTATGAAAGAAGAGTTATTAATCATTGCAATCCTTCCTGTTATTTTATTAGGAATCTATATTTATAAAAAAGATAGGCACAAAGAACCTACCTATTTATTAGTAAAATTATTCTTTGCAGGAATTGTATCTTGTTTTTTAGTACTAGCATTAACAGATATCTTAGTAATACTTTTACCATTTTTAAAAAATGATGTTCAGACGATGAATTTTATCGAATTTTGTATATATGTCTTTATATCAATTGCTTTTTTAGAAGAATTATGCAAATGGTTAATGACATATTATATTGGTTATTTAGATAAAGAATTTGATGAAGTATACGATATTGTGGTATATGCCGTCTTTGTAGCATTAGGCTTTGCTGCATTTGAAAATATTTTATATGTATTTGGTATAGGAAGTATCCAAGTAGGAATTATGAGAGGATTACTAGCAATACCTGGACATGTATGTTATGGTATCGCTATGGGATACTACTTAAGCTTAGCTAGATACCACGAAAAATATGGATCACCAAAAAAAGCAAAGATGAACAAAATAAAAAGTATTGTTATACCAACAATATATCATGGAATATATGACTATTGTTGCTTTAGCGCATCAGGAATGATACTTATAGTCTTTGTAGCCTTTATTATATTCTTATATTCCATCTCTTTAAAGAAAGTAAAAATAGCAGCTCAGGAAGCAACGAATTTAGGAACTACGAAAAATAGATTCTGTCCACGATGTGGAAGACAAGTAACAGGAAATTACTGTCCAAATTGTGGATTAAAACAAGAATAAAAAAAACGGACAATCAATCCGTTTTTTTTTATCTATATTTATAATGCCTAGCTTTTTCCATAGAAATATTTAAAATAATACCCACAATAATCATATAAGAAAGTAAACTAGAACCACCATAAGAAATAAATGGAAGAGTAATACCTGTAATAGGTAATAATCCAACCGTCATACCAATATTTTGAACCTGTTGAAATAATAACATTCCAAGTATTCCAGCTAAAATATATTTATCAGTATCTACTAATTTTCTCTTAGCAAGTAAAATAATATTAGTATCAAAATAAATAATAACACCAAGTAGAAAGATAACACCAAGAAGTCCAAAATTAGAAGCATAGACCGCAAAAATAAAATCTGTAGAAGACTCTGGAAAATAAATTGGAGTATGATTAAACCCATGTCCAAACAATCCTGCAGAACCAATCGCTGCTAATGCATTTTCTAATTGTAGTCCTGTACCACTTTGCCAATTAAAAATACGTTCAAATCGGTAAAATAAATCAGTACCAAATAAATCAATAAATAAATTCTGTTGTAAAAAGAATAGACCAAATATAAACGCTAACAGAGCAAGTACAATTCCACCAGCAATCACAAACCATCGTATTCGAATACCCGAAACAAACATCATACAAAAATAGATAATGAAATAAATAATAACAGCCCCAGTATCAGGTTGTAAAAAAGTTAAAATAGAAGGAATCAAAACAATTCCTAAAGTTTTTAAAATAAAAATAAATTCTTGCTTTAAAGTAGGATTTTTATAATCACTCCGAAAGTTATGAATCATCGTAGCTAACATCAACATAATAAAAATTTTCATAAATTCACTAGGTTGAATACTACCAATACCAGGAATTGTAAACCAACATTTACTATTATTAACAGGATCAGCAAATAATAAAAGTCCCAGCAATAAAATATTTCCAAAAACATAGAGAAAAACAGTATGCCGATATAAATACTCATTTTTCATATGAATTAAAAAAGCAACTAAAAGTGCACCAATACAATACCATAAAGCTTGTTTTAACGCTAAGTTTCCCTGATCGCTAGACGTATATGTTAAAGCACTATATATAGTAATAATACTGATAATTGCCATAATACAAATAGGAATTAATATTTTTTTGTTTAATCTTTTTACCGTCATAATAATCTCCTCGCTATATATTATACCAAAAATGTGCAAATTTTATATCTAAAAAACATAAAATATCACGAAGGAGAGATATTTTATGAAAAAATTACCAGAACTTTACAAAAATACAAACTGTAAACCAAAAGATAATAATAGACAAGTATATTATCCTACAGAGAAACCACAACAAAATAAAAACAAGGTAGAAGATGAATTAACACATATTTTTGAAACTTTAGGGTATTCTTATAATATTCCAGTAAAAATAATAACGAAAGATAAAGTATATCATACAAGTTTAGTTACCAAAACAAAAGAAAATGTACTGACAATTGACAACGAAATAATAGCCATTAAAGATATAATAGACATAATCAGACTTTAACCATTTACTTTTGTAACTTTTATAGGTACAATAATAGTAATGGAGGAAAATATGAAGAAAAGTTATATTATTATTGGTGTAATAGTTGTAATTATTCTTGCAATTATTATGATATTTGTAAGTAGCTATAATGGTTTAGTTACATTAGAAGAAAGCGTAGATAATAAATACGCTGATGTTGAAGTACAACTAGAAAGAAGAGCAGATCTTGTACCTAATTTAGTAAATACGGTAAAAGGATATGCAGATCACGAAGATGAGGCAATTGAAAAAGTTACTACAGCAAGAGAAAATTTAGTTAATGCGAAAGGAATAGAAGAACAAGCAGAAGCAAATAATGAATTAACTGGAGCATTAAATGACTTAATGGTAATCGTAGAAAATTATCCAGATTTAAAAGCTAGTCAAAATTTTATTAATTTACAAGATGAGTTAGCAGGAACAGAAAATAGAATATCAACAGCTAGGCGAGATTATAATGCTGCTGTAAAAGAATACAATGCAAAAATCAAAAAAATTCCTACTAATATTATTGCATCTATAAGTGGCTTCGAAGAAAAAGAATATTTTGAAGCTGACGACAGTAAAAAAGAAGTACCAGAAGTAGATTTTAGTGAATAGAAGAATACCAATTCTTCTTTTTTAAAATAGGAATGAATATGCAAAAAAAAATAAAAGCAATAATATTAAGTTGTATTACACTGGTATTCTTTTTAGTACCAATCCATGCCAATGCATTAGTAGAACCAACCAAAGAATTTTACGTAAATGATTATGCTGATATTTTATCTGAGGAAACAGAACAATACATCTTGGAAAAGTCAGTTGCCTTAGAACAAGAAACAACTGTTCAAATTGTAGTAGTAACAGTCCCCGATTTAGAAGGCGAAAGTTTAGAAGAATATGCAACAGGTTTATTCAGAGAATTTGGAATAGGGGATAAAGATAAAAATAATGGTTTGTTATTACTTCTAGCAAAAGAAGAAAGACAATTTAGAGTAGAAGTAGGATATGGACTAGAAGGAATGTTACCAGATGGATTAACAGGAAGATATCAAGATGAATATATTATTCCATATTTAAAAGATGATAAATGGAATAAAGGAATTAAAAATGGTTATGATGCATTCTATAAAAAAATTGCAGAAAACTATAATTTAGATGTAAGTGATATTAACATAACAAACCCTTCTCAATCTCAAGAAGTAGATCCAGCAGCGATATTCTGCATGTTTGGATTTACATTATTAGGAATTTTCTGGGGATGCCTACTAATGATAAAAAGAAGGACTTATCGCATAAATAGTGCAATGAAATTTGGAATGATTTTTTTAGGAATTCTAAATATTTTATTAATTGGTTACTCTATTCTTAAAATTCCTGAGATTTTATCAACAGGAATTGGAATTGAAGTTGTTTTAGCAATATTGGGCCAATGTGGAATCAATGGAATATTCTTCTATGGAGGTGGAGGAGGATTTTCCGGCGGTGGTTTTTCTGGGGGAGGTTTCTCAGGAGGCGGAGGATCATCCGGCGGTGGAGGAAGTTCTCGAGGATTTTAAAAAGACAGGAAGTTATCCTGTCTTTTTTATTTAGCATAAATCAATAAATGTATCTGGAAGACAACGAAGAGCTCCAACACAATCTAAGTTAATAGTGAAAAACTCTGAAGTGCCAAGATAACGATTCGTTGTTGGATCTAAATAAAGAATTCGACATGTACAGCAGCAATCATCAATAGCTTCAATTCTAAATACATCAGATGTTGAAGTTTGATTATTAATAGTATAAGAAAAAGTCCAAGGAGTACCAGTACAACAATTATATAACATAATAGGACGAGTGTTATAGCAGATAGTGTTGCAAATAGGACCTAAATAAGGCTTATCACAACCACTATAATGTTCATTATCATAATCTTGTCTTTGTAACAATAAAATTTTCTTTAAGATATCCGCAAGACAACCACAATCTTTTTTTACATCTCCGCAACTCATATCATCTCCTCCTTTCTATATACAAGTGATAGAAGTATCAGGAAAAGAGCGTATAACACAAAAACAACCAGGGGAAATCGAAACAAATTCTCCAGTAGCAGAAAAATTAGGATTAGTACCAGAAAGAGCTTGCAATAAAACACAATTTTTAGAAACTTTTTCTACACGAAAAACTTGATAAGTATTTAACATAAAAATACTACCATCACGTTTATATAGTGAAATAGGACGTGTATTATAATATATAGGATTACAATCTGGTCCCAAATAAGGCTTATCACAACCTAAAGAGTATTTTTCGCTACATAAAGAATTTTTTTGAAGTAGATCAATAACTTTGAGTGAATTTAAAATACATAAATTATAGTTCACACTACCACCTCTTATCGATACCTAATATAAAATATTCTAAATCAATCAAATGGTGTTTATATATACCTATAAAATACTATGTCAAACAATACAAAAAAATGTTAAAGTTTGTAAACAACCTTGACGACTATCATAAAAATTAACTATAATAGACTTATAAGAATATAAAGGGTAGAGATATTCTTAATAATTTAGGAGGTGAACATATGGCAGTTGTTCATGTAGAAGAATCAGCATTAAATGATTTAAAAAATGCATTAGCAAATGCTGGAGAATCTTACAAACAAAATTTAGCAAGATTAACAAACTTAATTAGTGAAATCACTAGTGGAGACATTCAAGGAGATTTAGCAATCGACTTAAAAAACAAATTCGAAGCTAAACAATCTACTTTAAATGCTTTAGCAAACACTATTGATGAAGCTGCTGATTATGCTGGAATGCAAACAACTAAGTTTGGTGATTTAATCACAGAAACAAAAGCAGGAATGCACTAATTTTATTAATTGAAAAAAGAAAGGTGGTAAATATATGAACATTACTATTAATCCAGGTGCAGCAACTGACGATGCATCTCAAATCGACAGCATCGTTGCTCAAATGGAAGAAGATATGCAAACATTAGACGCTGCAATCAAAAGAACAATTCCAGATGGAATTCAAACAACTTGGTCAGACACAGTAAGAGGAAACTGGGAAAGCTATTACACTGCTGATGTTCCTCAAGCTATGGCAGATATGAAATTATCAGCTACAAACTTAAGATTAGCTGTAGATCAAGCTTTAGCTTACGATCAAGAAAGATAAAAATACATTGCCTAGTGCAATGTATAGTAAGTGGAGAAAACTCTTTCTCCATTTACTATGCATTGTATAAAGAGGGAGAGTGAGAAAATGGTAGAGCCAAGGTCATATACAGGCTATAACGATAAAAATGAAGTGGTGATACAACTTACCGCAACAGATGCAAATACATTGATAAATCCTGCGGAAGTACAGGCAAAAATAGACAACATTGGTGATGTAGCAGATGATGAAATAGCAATATTAGTATCAAATTTACAAAGCATTACTAGTGATGAAAAAGATGCTGTTATCGTGCAAGGAACTAATATGGATGAAATGTTATCAGAAACACAAAGCGCAGTAAATAAAATAAAAGGAACATTCGCACCAGCATTGGGAGAAGTTTATACGGCGGCAGAAACTGCTCATGACAACTTACAAAATCAACTAAACGAACAAGCGCATAGTCAAGTACAATCAACAAGCGGTGTAGTAACAGTATCAGGATAAAATAGAAAGGGGAAAGAAGAAATGGGTTTTGTAGAATGGCTTACCGGACGTGACCCGAAAGCAGCAGATGTTTATGCAGACTATGATAGAGTTGCGGATGTAACAGATAGAATAAATAAAATTGCAAAGAATGATGTCGATGATGCTAAAGAAGCAATACGAGCAGCTGTTCAAGAATTAAATAATGTAAACGGATTTCAACAATACGTAGGAAGTTTACCAGAAAATACATTTGATTCAACACTAGATACAGTATCAACAGCAATCAGTGAAATTGGAAAGTCAATCACTTCTGCAGCAGAGGACATTAAAGCATACGAAGAAGCACCTTGGTATGAAAAGGCAGGTAGTACAATTCTGATGGGACTTTCAAAGGTTGGAGAAGGAGCTTTAGGTGTCCTTGAAGACATTGGTGACGGTGGTTTATCACTTATAGGATTTGCCGCAGGTGGTCTTGGATTTGATACTACAGGAATTGAGAATGCTATTGAAGCAGATTGGTCTCATGATGCCTTTAATTTCTATTATGAAAGTGACCTGGCAAAAGCTAGTGCCTTTACAGAGGACAGCGCCATTGCTGGAGGACTTGAACTGGTAGGTAACACGGCAGGATACTTAGCTGTTGGTGGATTCCTATCAGGAGCAGGGGCAGTTGCTGCTAATAGTACAAAAGCAGGAAAATTTGTAAAAGCCGCAGGAACATTCTTGAGTTCTACTACAAGAACGAATACTGCAACCGCTTTCTTATCAGGAGTTGGAAGTGGTACTGAATCTAATCTTAAACAAGGTATGACTTTAAACGAAGCAGTAGCAAATGGAGGAATTCAACAGGGGCTTGTCCAAGGAGGCTTGGCTTATGCTGGCGGTAAATGGAGTGAGCATGCCCAAAAATCCAGTGCGGTTAAATCAGCACAAGAACAACTTAAAACCGCTCAACAACAAGTCGATGATGCTGCAAATGCAATCAAGGGAAATCCAGCAAACGATATGGTACCTGATTCTGTTCTAAAGCAAAATTTAGATGATGCACTTACAGCTCGTGAAACAGCACAAATAAATTTGAATAATGCTAAGAATTTTAACTATCAAGGTTATACAGATCGAATTACAAAGGCTGGACAAAAGGCCGGCGATACATTTGCCCATGCTGCAGCCCATCCACTTGCAACAGCATCTGCTGCCGGAACAACGCTAGCAACAAGCGCTGGTAATGGATTAAAAGCGGCAGGTAGTGGACTACAAAAAGCAGGGGATGCAGTTACTAATCTACCAAATACAGTAAAAGATTTGCCAAATAAAATAAGTACCGCAGCAGGAAATGCAAAAACATCAGTTACAACAGCGGCAGGAAATGCCAAAAATGCAGTAACACAAAAAGCAGGAGAAGTATTCAATGCAGCCAAAACATCTCTAAAAGAGCATCCTATAAAAACGGTCGGTAAGGTAGTAACATCACCAGTTACAGTTCCATTAAACGCAGCGAAAAAAGTAGCTGGTGCTGGTATAAGCGTAGTAAAAAATAACCCAGCACAAACCGTTGCGGCATTAAATGCAGCAGGAAGAAGCTTAGTAGGAAGTGCTGGAGATAATGCAGCAGCTCAATTTGCAAGTGAAGTAACATTAGATGCTCCAGAAACTGCATCTTTAGAAGCAGCAACAGGACAACCAATTCCACAAGATGCAACACCTCAAGATACGACCCCACAAGATACTTCAAATAATACATCAGGTGGTGGTTCTTCTCCAACTGGTGGCAATGGTAATGGAAATTCAGGTGGAAATGGCGGTGGAGGCGGAAGCGCATCTACTCAATTTAGAATAGATAGCAGCACAACACCTTCTGGAAATACAGGAGGAACATCAAGTAATACAACACCAACAGTAAATGCACCAGAAGTCGAAACTCCATCAACAAACACTCCAAGTACTGAAACACCTTCAACAGGAGGAACGCCAAGCACTGAAACTCCTGATACAGGAACAAATGGAGACATGAGTGGAGATATAAGTACAGGAGAAGAACAAGTACCTGAAACTCCATCAACAAGTACACCAGATGCAGGAACCCCAGGTGGAGTAGCAGGAAATATTATTAATAATGCAGGTTCAAATACAGGAACACCAAGTACTTCAACAGGTGGAAATTATAGTGGATCAGTTGTTGGTGGATTTAATAGTCAATCACAAAATACACCAATTGGTCCAGAAGCACAACTTAATCCAGAAGATAATATTGCCAATATAGCTGGTGATAATTCTGAAATAGAAAACGGAACAATTTCCGCTGTAAAACCTGGAAAAGACAATACACTAGATGTAATTAGTATAGATAAGAATGATACAACAACACCAAATGTAGATACTAGTAGTGCAGGATCTGCAATACCAGCAGTATTAGGTGTAGGAGCCGCAGGAGCTGCAGGAGTAGCAGGAATTCATTATATTCAGAAGAAAAATGGAAAAGATGATGAATATTATGAAGATGAAGAAGATTCATCAAATGATACTCAAAATAGTTTCCTAGGCGGAAATTATAACGCACAAAATATTGATACAATTGGTGAGTACGATAATTCTCAACAAGAACCGGAGCCAGAAAAATATAGAGCAGGAACAATGAATGAATTATCATTAGATGATGGAGCAGACGTAACAATCGATGACAACGACATTATTGCTCCTCAAAAAGAAGAATTAGAATAGGAGGAGAAATAAATGGAAGAACAAAAAATACCAGAAAAGTTTTTACCAATAGGTACAGTTGTATTATTAAAAAATGGAAAGAAACCAGTTATGATTACATCAACATGCGTAGTAGCAACAGGAGAAGTATATGATAAAAATGGAAAAGTAGAAAACACAAAAAAGATTATTGACTATGGAGCTTGCTTTTACCCAGAAGGAATTTTACAAAGTGATAGAACAATAGCTTTTAACCATGAAAATATTGAAAAAGTCTGCTACATGGGTTACCAAACAGATGAACAAAAGAAATTTTCTGATGACATGAAAGCCGGAATAGAAAAGTTTAAGGAAAATATGCAGGCAGATTCTAATAATACAAATGCACAAGAAAACAAAACTTCAGAATAATCTGAAGTTTTTTTTGTAAATAAAATTGAAAGACTGTCAACTTCCTTGACTATAAAGGGTAAAACAAACTATAATGAAATTATAAGAGTAGGAAGGGTTATTCTTACTATAATATAGGAGGTGAAAGATATGAGTTATTCAGACACAACAAACTACAATAAAGAAAAGATGGAAGTATTATCAGAAGATATTAGAAGAGATAAGGAAAAATATAACGAATTAGTAGGTTTATTAGAAAGTAAAATTACAGAAATGCATAATTATTGGGTTGAAGATCCAGCAGCAGAAGCAGTATATCAACAATTATTAACACAATTTAATACTTTCAAATCAAGTATGCAAGAAGGATATGATACTATGACAGCTTTTGAACAACAAGTATTAAGACAAGTTGACAGATATACAGATGCTGAACAACAAGCAATGAATGCAATTAATGGATAGGAGGAATTATAGATGGCTTTAAATTATAGTGAACTAACAAGAATTAAAGGTGAAATTAGTTCAAATTTAGATGAATTAACTTCATTATTTAATCAATTTACAGCATTAGTAGATGAAAATGTTAACAACCAAGAAGTTTGGTATGGTGCATCTTCTGCTGATTTCAAAACAAAGTGGAATGAATTTACAGATGAAAAGTTTCCACAATATAAAAGTATGTTTAACAAAGAAATTGATAATGTTATGGCTGCCATCACTAGTTGGGGTAGATCCGAAGAAAATTAAAAAATACACTGCACATGCAGTGTGTTGTAAAGAGAAAAAAACTTTTTTTCTTTACAATGTATTGCATCAGTAAGGAGGAGTAATATGCCTAAAATATCAGAAATAACAGAAGATACAGATCCTAAAACTTTTCTTGATGTTGGAAAAATAACAGAAACATTGAATGGAATAGATTTAAAAACATTTACAGCTGAAACAGTAGATGTTTTAGGAAGACATATGAATTCTGGTGGAGGATTAGATGAATATTCATTAAATGTAGGAGGACAACCTATTCTTTATGAAAAAACACAAAAAACAATATTAGAATTACAACAAGTTTTTGATTCTCTAGAGGAACAAAAGGAAGCAATCATAAGAGCTGCTGAAGAACATAGAAAAGAAGAATTATCAACTATTTATAGCAAACTAGAAACAAAAATTGCTGCACTAGAAAGTGAGAAAAGCCAATATGAAGCTGCACTAAATGGAACGAGCAATGTACCTAGTCAATACCAGTCTTATGTTGCCGACACTTCAGGTATGAATGCAACACAGATACAAAATGAAATTGATAGCTTAGAAGGAATACTAGAAACATATAGGGCAAGAAAAACAACAGTGGAACAAGATGAATATTTCAGAGGATAGAAAGGAGTAATTATGGCAAACACATCAGTATTAATAGAAGATTTACAAAATGCATTAGATTCAGTAAACACAATTACTGATTATCAAGAGCCAATGTTGGCTGCAATTGATACTGTAGATGATTTAAGTAGCACTAGTAAATCTCATGATAATTGTCTTGACTCAGGTATTTCTGCTGTGGTTGATGAAAAAGAAAACATAACCAAAGCCTTTGCATCAGTAGCAACTATTGCCGATACCATGTCAACAGCCATTTCATGCTTTACAAAAGCAGAAGATGGTAGTTATACAGTAGATCAAGAAAAATGGAAAAACTTTATATCAACATCTCCTCTTCTATCAGAAGAAGAAAGAGAAAACATGAAAAGTGAAACTTTTAATTTCTATTATACAAAAGATTCCTTTACTGAACATATGACGGATGATGAAAGAAGAATATTAGAAGAAACAAAAGCAACGATTATAGAAGAGATGATGGAGTCTAGTGTATCTGATTATTACCCATCACTAGAATACAGAAATAGAGCTAGTTGGTATAATGCTTTAGTTGAAAAATATATAGGAAGAGGCTACAGCGAAGAAGAAGCTCAAAGACTAGCTAGATTGGAAATGGCTGAAGCTGAAATGGCTGAAACTGGTGGAACCGTTGTATCTGGGCTAACTGCAAGTACAGTAACAGATTTAAGAAGTGGATTAGAACCAGCCAACATGGACGATTTAGTAAATAAATATCTAAATGAAGGATATACACAAGAACAAGCGCAAGAACTTGCATCACTAGAGCAGAAATACTATGATGCTGTAGATTTGGTAGAGACAACTAGTGATAACTGGGCAGTGGGAACAGATACGGAAGCATTAAATATTTTAAATGCCAAAAAAGCGGAGTTTACTGCAACTAATACAGCTTCTCAACCATCAAATCCTCCATCTGGTGGTTCAGGTGGAAGCTATACAAGCACTACGAGTACAGGTGCAAGAGTAAATTCAATCACGTCTGCAACAGGAGCTACAACCGTGGCTGCAACAACGCCAATTGCATCTACTTTATCAGTAGAAACACCAACGGTTACAACAAACAATGAACCGGTAATTGAAGAAATAGTAACTCCACAAGAAAATGTAAGTCAAGGTAATACTGCAACAATTACACCTACGAATCCAACACCTGAAGTATCTGTGCAAACACCTACAACCAATACAACTCCACCAACAATAGAAACACCAGCACCAACGACTCCAGAAGGAGTTGCTGGAAATATTTCAAATATTGTAACAAATCATGCATCAACTCCAACTGGTACATCAACTGCAACAGCAGCTGGAAGTATTGCTAGTATTGCCAATGCATCTAATAATGGTGTAGCTCCATTACCAGATTTACCAGACGCAAATCCAAATACTGAATTGGGTCCAAATGGAACGTTAGAGAATACAATAACGAATAATAATTCATCCGGTATGAAACCAGTTGACGTAGTAACGTTAGACAAAGAAACTTCAACACCAACAACAATAGAAACAAAGTCATCTGCTGCTCCAATCGCTTTAGGAGTAGGAGCTGCTGGTATGGCAGCAGCAGCTGGAATAGGTGGACCAAAAGTAGTAAGTGCTTACAAACATAAACACAATTCCTTTGCTTTTATGAATGAACAAACGGAAGAAGTAGAAGATGAATTCCAAGAATCAGAACCGTTAGAAGAAGAATCAGAGGAAGATTTAAAGTTTGACCCAAGAAGATGGATAGATGAACAAAGCTCAACAGATAATAACGGAGAACTTGAATAAGGAAAAGAGGGGAAACATATGGAACAAGAAATTTTACCATTAGGTAGTGTAGTATTATTAAAAGGTGGAAGAAAAAAAATCATGATTATAGGATATCGTATGAGGACACAAGAAAGACCAAATCAAATTTATGATTATTGTGGATGTGTATTCCCAGAAGGAGTTCTTCGTTCCGATATCACCTGTGTCTTTAACCATGAACAAATTGATCAAATATTTTTCTCTGGCTATAAAAATGAAGAATCTAATAGCTTTATTACAAAAATAGAAGAAAAAATAAAAGAGGAGCAAACACCATCGTCTAATCAACAACCACTTCCATTGGAGACTTTAGAAACAGAATGACAATAACTTGTGACACACCAATTAAAGCTATTTTAGATTTAGATGAAGTAAAAAAATTAACAAATGCCTATGCTACTACCGCAAAAGAAGCCAAAAAAAATTTTACTCAAGCCATAAAACAAGCTCAGCAAAGTGGATTGGGTGAAGAAAGTTTTACAGTAGATGGAGCTACTGTTTTAAAAGATAAAAGCAATGAACTAATAACACAAGCAGAGACTTTAGAAGATACTATTAATAGTTGGAAAGACAATATAATAGCAAAAGCCGAGGAAAAAAGAACAGAAGAGATTGAAGAATTAAAAACAAAAGTAAAAGCCAAAATAGATGAAATTAATGGTGAGATGTTTTGGTTAAATATTCAAATAGCAATATTTAATAGTGAAGATTTAAAAAACAAAAGAGAAAGTTTAAATCAAAGTCTACAGGCATATCAAGAAAAGTATGATACGCTTTGTAAAATGAAATAGGTGATCAAATGGCAGAAACTAAAGTAGATTATATGAAAGTTTTAAGATCAAAACAAGATATAGATATGGTCCTAAGTGAAATTTATAATACTCCCAATGATTTAGAAGAAAAAAGAGAACAAATTATCAATCTAGGGAAAGATCATGATGATTGTTTTTCTTCGGTATCAGATGATGTAGAATATGAACTTAATAATATAATTCAAAAATCCAAAGAATTTTCTTCTGATATTTATGCTGCTGTTGTAGCATTTGCAAAATCAGAAGGTGGACTAAATCTTACTTTAAGTTTAACTGGCTTAGATAGTATGATCTTAGACGATAAAACTTTAAAAGAACTTTATGAAAATACATTTAATCAAAAATTAGCCGGTTATGATTACGATTATTATGAAAATTTATTTGAAAAATCTCTATCTAATGCCTCTGGTGAAAGAGCAAAATCAGCAGCAGCTGCTATGTTTTTAGTAACTTCTTTCCCACATATGAATTACTTCTGGGGTGGAGGTCATATCAATCTGACAGAGGGACTAGATCCTACCTGGGGACAAAGTAAAACAGTAACAGCTCCAGGAGGAAGTCAAACAGGTACCGTTCAACCTAATAGTTTTGATTGTTCTGGATATGTATCCTGGGCTTTAAAAAATGGTGGCTATGACATCAACCAACCAATGGTTGTAGATGAACTAGAAAGTCTAGGTGAAAATATTCCCTTAACTAGTGCTACCAATAAAGTAGAAGTAGGAGATTTAGCCTCTATGGATGGACATGTTGGTATGGTAATTGGTGTAGATGGCAATGAAATCACAGTCAGTCACTGTTCTGGTACAGGCGGTATGAATATTACCAAAATGGATACCACAACAGGAAAAGTAACAGAAGACTGGAATCCAGAAGCCAATCGAGTTGGTCAAAACTATTTTACGAATATTGTAAAAGTCAATTATGATAACTAATTAATAGTTTTCTTTTCTAAAATAATATAGTATAATAAAGATGGTGAAAGAATTATGAATATGAATATAATACAATATTTAATTATTGCTGTTGTTCTAATAATTATTTTATTAGCAATATTAAAAGCAACCAAAAAAGACGCTAATTTAGATTTCAATAAATTAGTAGAACTATTAGGTGGAAAGGATAATATAATTGATACAGAAACCAACTTATCCCGCTTTAAAGTAACATTAAAAGATGTTAGCAAAGCCAATAAGGAAGGAATTCAAAAATTAGGTGCTAAAGGAATTGTAGAAATAGATAACCAATTAAAAATTATTTTAGGACCAGAGTCAAAACAATTAAAGAAATATATAGATGGATTGAAATAATCCATTTTTTTTTTGCAAAAAAAAAGAGTTAATGTTTTTGTTTTAACTCTTCAAGGTCAATTTCAGCTAATTGATCTAGACTAATATGTAATACATTAGAAATATTCCAAAGTGTTTGAAAAGAAAATGTTTTTTTACCTTTTTTAGATTCAATTCTACGAATAAATTCATGAGATACTCCAATAGCTTCTGCTAATTGAGCTTGCGTCATACCTGCTTCTTTTCTGTACTTCTTAATATTTCTAGAAACTTGTTCATAAATATTAACTTCATACATTGCAATCACCATAACATCATTATGAAACAAAGTAAAAAAATAGTATGTAAACAGGCGGTAAACAAAGAAAATAAGATTTCAAAAAACGACAAAATTCGACAAAGCTATAAGATAAAATAAAAAAAGGTGATATTATGTCGATTTTTGAATCTTTAATTACAAATTTAATTTTTTTACTATTTCCATTTTTATTATATGCAATTTATATGAGCTATAAAAATAATACCAAGGAAGAAAAAATAGTACTAGATTTAGCTATTTTTTCTTCTATGTTTTTAATGATTCGATATACAGGAGAAGAAGAATCTGTAGCTAGTTTAATTTTAATTAATTTCCCATTATTGATTGCTTATATGAAAAGAAGAACTTTACTAATTATCTTTTTATCAATCGTTACGATATACTATTATTATCTAGTATTAAACATTCCTATTATGTATGAAGTAATAGAATATAGTATCTACTTAATAATTTATTTAATTCTATTAAAAAAACACTCCAAAAACAATATCCTATTAAATAGTTTTATTGGTATAAAATCTTTTCTAATCGCTTGTTGTATTTGCTTAAAAAATACAAATAGTTATCCAAAAACGCAAACTCTTCTATATTTAATTTTTGTTATTTTTTTATTAATATTAACAATGAGTAGTATTTTATGGCTCTTAAAAGAAGGAGAAGAAATTATAGAAAAGAATAAAGCTTATCAAAAACTAGAAAAAGAAAAAGAACTAAAGATGGCTTTATTTAAATTGACTCATGAAATAAAAAATCCAATAGCTGTTTGTAAAGGATATTTAGAAATGTTAAATATCAAAAACAAAGAAAAATTAAAGAAATATTTACCAATTATCAAAGAAGAAATAGATAGGACATTATTAATCATTAATGATTTTTCTGATTATGGAAAATTAAAAATAGAAAAAGAAGAAGTAGATATGGCAGTTTTATTAGAGGATATAGAAGAAACTCTAGCACCATTATTAAAAGAAAAAGAAGTGGAATCATCTTTTAATATAAAAGAGGAAGAATTATATACCAAATTAGACTATAATAGAATGAAACAAGTAATTGTAAATTTAATAAAAAATTCTATAGAAGCCAAAGATGATAAAAGAAAACTAAAAATAATAACGACAGTAAAGAAGTTAAAAGATGAAATTCAAATTAAAATTGAAGATACAGGAACAGGAATTTCAAAAGAAAATTTAGATAAGATTTATAAAGTGTTTTATACTACAAAAGAACATGGTACTGGTATTGGAGTAGCGTTATCAAAGGAAATTATTGAGCAACATCATGGAACTATAAATTATCAATCTCAAGTGGGAAAAGGTACCAAAGTCACCATACTTTTACCATTAAAAGAAAACTAAAGCCGAAGCTTTAGTAATAATAATTGGTTGTATAAACTGGATATGGAGTAGGATACATTATTGGAGGAAACATCATAGGAGGACGGTTGATTTGATTGTTATTAGCGATGCCATATCCTAGTGCTGTACCAGCAAGACCACCAACTAAAAATGGGGCTAAGAAAAATCTTTCTCCATCAGGAGAAATTCCTTCTGTAGGAACAGCTGTAGAATAAGGCATACCTTCATATACACGAGTCTCATAAGTAGTGGGTACTCCATAATTATTAGTAGAATACATCATATTAACACTCCTTTATGATAATGTATGTAAAAAGAAAAAATCCGTGTAAGAATTATGATATAATACATACAAGGACTAGAAAATACTAGTAAATTCAAAAATAGTATGATAATATATAGCCCGTAATTTCAAGAAAAAGCAGAAGAAAGAATAGGTGATACTATGGAAAGACTACAAAAAGTAATTGCAGAAGCAGGAATTACATCAAGAAGAAAAGCCGAAGAATTAATCACAGCCGGAAAAGTAAAAGTGAATGGAGAAGTAATAACAGAACTAGGTACAAAAGTATCTCATAAAGATAGAGTAGAAGTAAATGGAAAACCCATCGAAAAAGAGCCCAAAGAATATTATTTATTAAATAAACCAAGAGGAGTGGTCACCTCAACAAGTGATGAACATCATAGAAAAACTGTAGTAGACTTAATTCCTACCAATGCTAGAATCTACCCAGTAGGAAGACTAGATTATGATACAACTGGAGTACTTTTATTAACTAACGATGGAGAATTTGCTAATATTTTAATGCATCCAAGTGAAAAAGTAGATAAAGTATATATGGCAAAATTAAATGGAATTATCAAAGGCGAGCAAATTAACAAATTAAAAGATGGAGTAGAAGTAGATGGAGAAACATTGAAAGCATCTCGTGTAAAATTAAAAAAAGTAAATGACAAATCAAATACTTGTATGGTACAAATAACGATTCATGAAGGAAAAAATCATCAAGTAAAGAAAATGTTTGAAGCAGTAGGATTCCAAGTAGAAAAGTTAAAAAGAGAAAAAGAAGCATTTTTTGATTTAAAAAATTTACAATCAGGAGAATATAGAAAATTAACTCCAAAAGAAGTAGCAAAAGTATATGCCTTAGAACAAAAAGAAAATTCCCATTAAGGGAATTTTTTACATGGATGAATAAAGAATATAAAAACAAACAATAAGTGTAATAAAGAAAAGTAAAATTAACAAAATACCAAGACCGCTAATAGAGTTATGAGTATTTTTTCTTAAATACTCCAAATAAGAAGCAGGATACTTCTTTTTTAATGCTTTAATCTTTATACGATATAAAAAGACGCATAATGGATTATAACTAATCATAGCTATCGTTCTAGTAATTAATATCCCAAGAAAAACTAAAATAATATTTTCTCCAAATTGAACAATAAGGTACCAAATATAGATTTCTAAAGCTTGCAAAAGAGTTCCTAAAAGAAGAAAACCCCGTACTAAAAAATAAAGTGGTCCTAAGAAAAAGCACGACTTTGCATTATTATTCCGAACAATACTATCATAATCGTTCCCTAAATAAATTTCTAAATCACTAGCTTGATATTCTTCATAACCATGAATTTGTTCTCCGTTATCTAAATAGCCACAACGCGTACAAAATACATGACTTTTAGAAGTTGACATATCTTTTCCACATCTAGGACATCTCATAAGGTACCTCCTACTTATAAAAAATAATTATCCCCATAAATAATTATAGATAAGAATAAAAGAAATAACAAAAAGGGCAAAAAGTAATACAGCTATAAAAAATGACATATAATGATTGATATGACCATTGTTTTTCCTAAGCTCTTCTAGGTAAGTATCTGGATATTTCTTTTTAATTTTTTGAATTTGTCTATTATAAAAATAGATACAAATCATATTATTGATTCCCATAAAGAATGCTCTAGATAATATAATAGCAATAACCAACAAAACATAACGAAAATGAGAAAATGAACTATACATCAATGCCCAAAATAACCATTCCAAAGGCATGAAAAAAAGCCCTAAGAAAATAAAACCACGGTAGCATAAATATAAAGGACCTAAAACAAGACTAGTAAACCAGTTTTCATTCCTCCAAATCTTATCAAAGTCTTTTCCTAAATAAATCTCTAAGTCGCTAGCTTTTTCATCTCCATAACCATGAATCTGTTTTCCATCGTCTAAATACCCACAATGGGTACAGAAGGTATGACTACTATCTTTGGACATTTTTTTTCCACATCTTGGACACTTCATACTCCCACCTCTAGTATAAGTATAGCAGAGAATAGAGCATAAAAAAAGACGAATAAAATTATTCGTCTACTTCAATAGCACCAGTAGGACAACTATCAGCAGCATCTTGAACTTCTTGCTTTTTGTCATCTTCTACTTCTTCTTTTTTTACAGTAGAAAGTCCTTCATCATCTATTTCAAAAACATCATCACAAATTGCTGCACAAGCACCACATCCGATGCAACTATCTCTATTTACTTTTACTTTCATTTTAATCTCTCCTTCCACCTAATTATACAAGAAAAATTGTTTGACGTAAAGGACTAATTAGTTCTTTTGTTTTTAACTAAGGTGTGATAAACTTAAGTATAGGAAGGTGAGCGGTATGAGAAGCAGAATGGAACGCTATCAACAAAGAGAAGGACAAGAAATGGCACGTAGATCTAATAAAAATCAAGAGTTGTATGAAAATATAGGACGTAATACCAAATATACAAACTTTACAGATGTAACCAATGCCAATGCCATCGATTTAGGTACTGCTCAAAAAAACTATCGTACTCGAGAAGGATATCATCAGATGAAAGAATATAGTGATACCTTCATTCAAGAACCAAAAGTAAAAAAAGAATTAGATAATTTTAATTATTTATATCAAGACCATGAAAATAAAATCTATGACATTAATAGCGTAATTGCTGAAGCCAAAAAGAACAGAGTACAAAAAGATGAATTAGAAGCCAAAAGAAAACTAAAAAATACAAATTATAATATACTAGCTAGCCTAAACCCAGAAGAGTTAGAAAAATATAGAAAAGAAAAAGTAGAAAGAACAAAACCAGATGAAGGAGAACTTAGAGATTTAATTGATACAATTACTTCTAAAACTTTAGCTGGAGAAATCGATCAAGCAACAAGTGTTGATTTACTTAGTGACTTAATGGCAACAAACATAATGGATCGAGTAGAAAAACCAGAACCAGATGAAAAACCAAAAGAACCAGAAGAAGATGATGATATTCCAGATGAAGATAACATGGATGATACCTTTAGTGATGATGACACAGAAGAAAGATTATCTTTATCTAAAGAAATATTAGACAAAGAGCAAATTGAAAAAGTAAATCAATTAAAAGAAGAAAAGAAGACCGGAAGTATTATGGATGAATCAGATACTGACTTTTATACAAGAAGTATGGATTTATCAGACAAAGATTTTGAAATGGATGATGAGTTCAAAGAAAAGTCTATGCCAGTAGCTTTAAAAATAGCATTAATAATATTAATTATTGCCGTTATTGTAGTAGCAGGATTTTTCATATATAAGAATTTATTTTAATACTCAAATTTTTGAGTATTTTTTTACTGGAACTATTCCCAACATTTCCTATTTTGTGATATATTAATAGGTATAGGATGTAGGAGGAATAGCTGTGAATCTAAAGTTTGTAGTAAATGATTATGTATTAATCTGGAACTTATTGTTTCAAGCTTCAATAAATGAGAGTATCCATAAATTAAAGCAAAAATTATGGATTAATTATAAACAAGAATATAACGCAACATATCGTGATAAAGAAGTAATGTTAAAAGACCCTAAAAACTTTATCCCAAATGACGATGGAATATATAATATTATGTTAGAGACAAAAGAATATGATAGAATCAAAAAAAATACAGAAAAATATCGTAATCAAGTATTAAAAATATGGGATGATAATAAAAAAGAAACAAATAAAATATTAAAAGCAATTACCAAAATAGATTGGAAACCATATGAAGTATTAGTAGTATCTGATCAATTAGATATTATGGATACCACAACACCAAAAGATGCTAAAATAAATACAATTGTATTAGGAAAAAAAGTAACTGTTGACACTTCATTAAAACTACTAGTAGAATTAATCTTTAGAATCTTAAAAAAAGAACTACAAGATTACAAAGTAGAATATAAAGAAATTGTTGATGCTGTAATTGAACTAGCAATCTTAAATGAATATCCAACAAGATTGACAGGAAGGAGTCATTACTTAACTGGAGATCCAACACTTAACTATTTAAAAAGACAAATTTATCCTTACTGGTTAATGTACTTAGGAACCGATAAAGAAGAAATGATGAATCTAATGATGAGAGATAAGATTGCTTTTGATATTGATAAATATCCTTATGAAAAAGAATTAAAGAAAAAGGACTTATTAGAATTTATTGATTTTTGTATTAGGAATCAAAAATATATTGTAAAAATACATGAACTAGAAATTATATAATGCTGTTAGGGGGCTATGAATATGAATGATAAAATGGAAATCTTGTTAAACAAAATAAATATGGATAAAGAAAAATATCCATATTTTTCTAATGCCAAATTAACAAGAATCAGAATCCATTCACAGACAAAATCATGGGAAGTATTTATATCAAGTCCTACAGCACTTCCATTAGAAGTAATAGAAGAGTTAGAAGAGAAAAAACATCTATTAGATGAAAAAGCTAGTGAAATTACGATTATTTGGGATATTGAAACAATTGATGTAAATACTTATTTAACATATTACCCATATGTACTAAATCAAGTAAAAGATGAACTAAAAGTATTAGAAATATATACAGACGCCTTAAGAATAGAGGATGGATTTTTAGTTTTAGTAGCAACATCAGAAGTAGAAAAAGAAAAACTAGAACATGTATTAGATAAAATAAATGAAATATATAAACATCTAGGTTATAAATTTAATATAGAAGTAGTATTGCGACATGAAGACAATATTTTAGAAGAAATCAAACAAGATCTAGTCGTAAAAGTCAAAGTACCAGAACATAAAAAAGAAGAAGAAAAACCTAGCCAACCTAAAGAAAAAAAATATCGAAAAGAGCCAAAAGATCCGAATAGTATTATTGGACGAGGTATCAAAGAAGACCCAATAAAAATTAAAACTTTAATTGGAGAAGACAATAATGTTGTGGTAGAAGGATATGTATTTGGTACGGATTACTTTGAATCAAGTAAAACAGATTTTAAAATCATTACATTAAAAATTACAGACTATTCAGATAGTATTTATTGTAAAGTCTTTGTAAGAGATAATGATGAATATAAAAGGTTATGTAAAGAACTAAAAGCAGGTTCTTGGTTTAAAATTAGAGGTTATACAAAAGAAGATCAATTTGCTAAAGAATTAGTATTAAATGCTAGAGATATTATAAAAATAGAAAAAGAACAAGAAATAGTAATGGACAACGCTCCTAGAAAGAGAGTAGAACTACATTGTCATACCAAAATGAGTCAGATGGATGGTGTAGTAGATGATGAAGCCCTATTAAAACAAGCAATTAAATGGGGACATAAAGCAATTGCTATTACGGATCACAATGGAGTACAAGCCTTTCCTCATGTTTTTAACTTTGTAACAAGTTATAACAAAAAACTAAAAGAGGGAGAAGAACCATTTAAAGCTATTTATGGAGCAGAGTTAACGTTAATTGACGATACTGTAAATATAGTTGTAAGACCAAATGACAAAGTAATGTTAGATCAGACATATGTTGTTTTCGACTTTGAAACAACAGGATTTAACGCCGGTGGTGCTGACTCTATTATTGAAATTGGTGCTGTTAAAATAAAAGATGGTGAAATATTAGAAAGATATGATGAATTAATCAACCCAGGACGTCCACTTCCACAAAAAATCATTGATGTAACAAACATCACAGATGAAATGTTGGAAGGAAAAGACAACGAAGAAAACGCTGTAAAAAGATTTATCGAATGGTTTGGTGACTGTCCGATGGTTGCCCACAATGCAAAATTCGATGTATCTTTCCTAGAAATGGCTTATAAAAAGTACAATCTTGGAACATTTACCAATCCAGTTATCGATACCCTAGAACTATCAAGAACAATGGACAATACTTATGCTAGACATTCATTATCTGCTTTAGTAAAAAGATATGAAGTACCATGGGATGAAAGTGCACATCATAGAGGTGACTATGATGCGGAAGGAACTGCTCTTGTATTTCATAAAATGCTAAAGAAATTATCTAATCGTAATATTGAAACTATGGATCAATTAGATACTTTAGTTAGTAAAGATGAAATTCATAAATATGGTCGTGCTTATCATGTGAATTTATTAGTAAAAAATAAAACTGGTTTGAAAAATTTATTTAAAATTATTTCCTTAGCGAATACCACTTACTTATATAAAACCCCAAGAATACTACGTAGTGAAATTGAAAAACACCGTGAAGGATTACTAGTAGGAAGTGGTTGCTATGAAAGTGAAGTATTTACATTAGCAAAATCAAAAAGTGAGGATGAGTTATCTAACATTATTAGATTTTATGATTATGTAGAAGTACAACCATTAGAATGTTATAATCACTTAGTTCAAACAGGAGAATTTGGAACAGAAGTAGAACTAGCTGCGCATATTGAAAAAATTGTTAGAGTAACAGAAGAAGCCGGAAAAATCATTGTTGCTACTGGAGATGTACACCATTTAACAAGAGATGATAAAATCTACCGTGAAATTATTGTCAATCAAAAAGTACCAGGTGGAGGACGCCATCCATTAGCTAGAAACAATATAACAGAGATTCCATCTAATCATTTTAGAACGACAGAAGAAATGTTAGATGACTTTAAATTTTTAGGAGAAGAAACTGCTGCGAAAATTGTAATAGATAACACCAATAAAATTGCAGATATGGTAGAAATCGTAGAAGTAATCATTGATACAGGTGGAATTCCATTTTCTCCACGTGTAAAAAGTGATGATGGTAAAAGTTATCTAGACTGTCCAAGAGTAGTAACAGATTTAGTATATGATAAAGCGAAAGAGTGGTATGGAGACCCTCTACCATATTCTATTGAAGAGCGTATTTCAACTGAATTATATGGTGATATCGTTTTTAAAACAGTAAAAGAACAATTAGAAAAAGAAAACTTATCGGAAGATGAATTTGAAAAAGAAGTACATAAACGTTTACATGATGAAATTATAAAAGGAGTAGACAATGTAAAAGCTCTAGTTAGGCAACATATTAAAGATGAATCAGAAGAAGAGTTATCGGAAGAAGAACTAGAGAAAAAATTAGACAAATCATTAGGTGGAGTTATCGGTGGAGGATTTGATCCTATCTACTTAATTGCCCAACGTCTAGTAAAGCATTCCAATGATGAGGGATACTTAGTTGGATCCCGTGGTTCCGTTGGTTCCAGCTTTGTTGCTACCTTAATGGGAATTACTGAAGTAAATCCATTAGCTGCACATTATCGTTGTAGTAAATGTAAATTAAGTATTTTTGAAGATGATGAAGGAAATCCATTAGGAGCTACTTATTCATCAGGATTCGATTTACCAGACAAAGAATGTCCAAACTGTCATATTCCAATGATTAAAGATGGTCAAGATATGCCATTTGCAACATTCTTAGGATTTAATGCAGATAAGGTTCCTGATATCGACTTAAACTTCTCGGATTTGAACCAAGCAAGTGCTCATGCTTATACAAAAGTATTATTTGGAGAAAACAATGTATTCCGAGCAGGAACGATTGGTACTGTAGCAGAAAAAACAGCTTTTGGATATGTAAAAGGATACTGTGAAGAAAAAGGCTTAGAAGATATGAGAACAGCAGAAGTAGAACGACTTGCTATGGGATGTACAGGAGTAAAAAGAACAACTGGACAACATCCTGGTGGTATTGTTGTTATACCAGATTATATGGATGTATATGACTTCACTCCATATCAATATCCAGCTGATGATGTAAATGCCGAATGGCGAACCACACACTTTGATTACCATGCTATTGACCAAGATGTATTGAAGCTAGATATCTTAGGACACTCTGATCCGACTCAACTACGATTAATTCAATTGCAGTCAGGAACAGATATTATGAAAGTTCCACTAGATGATAAAAAAACGATGAGTATCTTCACATCAACAGAAGCATTAGGCGTTACCAAAGAACAAATTATGTGTAATACTGGAACATTAGGAATACCAGAATTTGGTACACCATTTACTATTAAATTGGTAGAAGATACCAAGCCCAAAACTTTTGCCGAACTAATAAAAATATCAGGACTTTCTCATGGTACCGACGTTTGGTTAGGAAATGCGCAAGAATTAATTGCCAATAACGTAGTTCCATTCAAAGATGTTATTGGCTGTCGTGATGATATCATGGTTAACCTAATGTATTATGGACTAGAACCAATTAAAGCTTTCAAAATTATGGAGTTTGTTCGTAAAGGAAAAGCATCAAAAGATCCAGAAACTTGGAAACAACATAAAAAGACCATGGAAGATGCTAAAATTCCAGATTGGTTTATTAATTCTTGTGAAAAAATAAAATACATGTTCCCAAAAGCCCATGCCGCAGCTTATGTTATTAGTGCATTTAGAATTGCTTGGTATAAAGTTCATATGCCAGTATATTTCTATTCATCATGGTATTCATCAAAAGCAACAGATGTAGACCTAGATGCCATGACTAAAGGTTACAATGCCATTAAAGCAAGACTAGAAGATATTCAAGTAAAAGGATATGAAGCAACCAATAAAGAAAATGGTCAAGCTGAAAGTCTAAAGGTTGCACTAGAAGCAACAGCTAGAGGAATTAAGTTTTTAAATGTAGATTTATATAAGAGTGATGCAACAGTCTGGGTAGCAAAAAACGATACAGAAATTTATCCACCATTCAATGCTATTGAAGGATTAGGTGATACTGTTGCGAAAGCAATTGTAGCAGAACGTGAAAAGCAACCTTTTATTAGCATTGAAGATGTACAAAAACGTGGAAAAGTTTCTAAGACATTAATTGATAAAATGGAAAGTATGGGAATATTAAAAGATTTACCAGACTCTAATCAATTATCTTTATTTTAAAAGAAGCACAAGCCTTCTTTTTTCTTGCGTAAGTTGACAAAATAAAGTAAACATGATATAATATGTCTGCTTTTAAGGGGGAAACTAATATGGTAAAAAATATCCGTTTTTTCAAAAATATGGAAAAACTTGCATCAACTGTAGCACTTACGTTAGCAATAACATTAATGGGAGGTTGTGCTAAAAGTAATGATGTAGAACCAGAAGAGACGAATTATGATGCCATCTATATGACAATATATAACGATGGAGAAAGACAATTAGAGTGGGACAAAATAACAGAAGAGGAATTAACAAATATTGATCAATCTATCATCGCAACTACAGAAGAAGAGGATAATAGCTTATATGTTGCCAGTTATTTTGCATACGGTTATGAAGCTGCTACAAGATATGAATCTAAAAGCGAGGCTAAACAAAAAAATCCAGACTATGCCCAAAGTACTCTATTTAGTTCTGGTTATGATTTAGGAAAACAAGATAAATATTTAGCAAAAGCTCAAGAAGAACAAAGACAATATATTGCGATTCATCAATCCGATGAACCAACTGCAGATGAAGAAACAGAGTACTATCCATTAGAGGATTTAACAGTGGTATCATTTGGTGATACTCATATGCTCGTATCAGGATATAATAAAGAAAGTGTAAAAGCAGGAAACTATCAAGATATTTTTGGTAAAGATGTCACTCCATATATTGGACAAGACTTTACTGCAACATCACTTCACCAATTAGTGAGCAAAGACCCAGATATATTAACGGATGGAATTTATATGGTTGCCGAAGAATATCGTATTATTCCAGAGATTACAAAAAGTCAATTTGAACAAATGCAAATGGGAAGCAAACAATTAACCAAATAAAAAGAATTTAGGGGGAGTTTATATGACAAAAGAAGAATTTATAGATTATTATAGTTTGTTAGGCGTATCAGAAAACGCAACATTTGAAGAAATAAAAAAAGCTTATCGTAAAGTGGCTAAAGAAAATCATCCAGATGTCCACGCAGAATGGACACCAGAAGAACGTGCTTTCCATGAAAATATATTAGCTCAGTTAAATGATGCAAAGGACATATTGACAAATCCGGAAAAAAGAGAAAAATACGATCAAAAATATAGAGCACATAAAGAAGAACAAAGAAGAAAAGAACAAGGATATTATGAAAGAAGTCAGACAGGAAGACAAGAACAATACTACAATCAAAATCAAAATAGATATCAACAACAAACATATGGCTATGATGATGAGTATGAAGAATATGGTTATGATGATGAAGAATATGAAGACTCTTATAGTGATAGAGTTGCTGAAATAATAGAAGATATTTTATATGGTATCAAAGATAAAGCATCAGATATTGCCAGCAAATTTGGAGCAGCATATCGTCAAGATAGAAGAAGATATCCAAACTTTATAGAACGTGTTCGTCAATACAAAAAGGATTTATCCGCAACCAGAGTAAATATTCCTAATATAGGAAAATTAGTTGTCTTTCCAGAATTTGTCTCTTTTGTTGGAAGAATCATTCCACAAAGAGGAGATAACGGTTATACATTTATTGCTCGTAATAGAGGAAAAGTAGTAGCAGCAACTTTAGCAGCCTTTTTATGTATGACTAATGTCGTACCAGGAATGTCTTCTTCACAAGCAGAACAACCACAGACAACAGAAATTAGTACAGCAAACACAACTGAAGAAGAACCAGAAATGATAGTAATAAGACATTACACTGTTAAAGCAGGCGATACTTTATCAGAATTAGCAGAGGATGCAAACTGTACACAAGCTGATATAAAAAATTATAATCAAGATGTAATCTATGATGGAATATTAAGATTTGATACAGATATTGAGATTCCATATCATATTCCAGAAGATGAAATTTCTTCATATACAGAATCAGCTATTTATAATGGAGAAAACTTAGACGAATATGCTGCTAGCTACAACACAGATAAAGAATCATTAATAAAACTAAATGAAGAAAGTATTATTGATACTGGAAATGAATATGCTGTAATATCTGATACTTTGGCAGTACCAACATTTGAGCCATATCAATATTCAAAAACAAAATAAAAGGTAGAAATACCTTTTTATTTTTTGTATAATAAGACCGAGGGATAATATGAATAAATATACAGTTTTAATCAATAAACAAAATAAAATAAAACCATCATTTCATAAATATATAAATCTATTACCAGTAAAAGACTATAATGGAGAAGAAGACTATCTAGAAGAACAAACCCTAGACTCGTATAAAAAATTAAAATTATTTTTAAAGAAAAAAGGAATTGAAATTGGTTTAGATGGTGGTTACCGAAGTATAGAGTATCAACAAGAATTATATGAAAGATTTCAAAAAAAATTAGGACAAGTTGATGTAAGCTATCGTGTAGCACTTCCAGGAACTAGTGAACATCATACCGGATTAGCCTTTGATATAGCCATAAAGATAAATGATTCTTATGAAGAAGATGAAAAAGATACTGTAAAAAGAGAACAACTTTATCAAAAAATACATTTATATTTAGCTAAATTCGGCTTTATTTTGAGATATCCAAAAGGAAAAGAAGAAATTACAGGATATCAGTATGAACCATGGCATTTTCGTTATGTAGGAAAAATTCCAGCTGAAATTATCATGAAAAATCATTGGACTCTAGAAGAGTATTTAACAAAGTTTGGGGCCGTTTTATATGTTAATAAAGAAGCTGGCATGACATCTTTTGATGTAGTAAATAAAATAAGTAATATTTTTGGCATAAAAAAAGTAGGCCATACAGGTACCCTAGATCCATTAGCGGAAGGAGTTTTAATTGTTACACTAGGACAAGCAACAAAAATTTCTGAACTACTAACAGCAGAAGATAAGGAGTATATAGCTGGAGTCTTATTGGGGATAGAAACAGATACCTTAGATATTACAGGTACAGTAGTAAAAAACAAACCTATCGACTTATCTAAAGATTTAGAACAAGTAGTAAATAGTTACCAAAAGACCTATCAACAAGAAGTACCAAAGTATTCAGCTATCAAAGTAAATGGAAAAAAGCTTTATGAATATGCAAGAAAAAATCAAGAAGTGGAACTACCGAAAAAAGAAGTAACCATCAAAAAAATAAAATTGTTATCAAGTGACAATGATACATTTATGATAAAAGCATTAGTAACCAAGGGCTGCTATATCAGAAGTTTAATTAGAGATATTGGAAGAAGCTTAGATACTTATGCCACAATGACAACACTAACAAGAACCAAGCAAGGAAAAATAGATATTAAAGATACGAATACGTTAAAACAAATAGAGCAAGGAACAGCCAAACTACACAGTATTGATGAAGTACTAGATTATCCAACAATCATCGTAGATGAAGAGACAGAAAGAAAAATTAAAAATGGTAGAAAATTACCGAATAACTACCAAGTATCAACAAAAGTAATTTTTAAAAATCAAAAAAATCAAATTTTAGGTATTTATAAAGTAGAAAAGGACATGCTAAAAGTATGGAAGAACTTTTAAAAGTTCTTTTTTTCTTTACTGTAAAGTAATAATATACCCTAGAAAAGTAAGAAGCGTCTATAGTATAATAAAATGGAAAGTAGGGGTTAGCATGTTAGAAGTGATATTTTTATTTTTAGGTTTTGTTATCATTATAAAATCCAGTGATATTTTAGTAGACTGTGCTTCTTCACTTGCTCTTCGCTGTCATGTTCCTAAAATGTTAATAGCTTTAACTATTGTAGCCTTTGGAACGTGTGCACCGGAAGTAGCGATTTCTTTTCAAAGTGTAGCAGATGGAAACGGAACGATAGCTTTTGCCAATGTCGTAGGAAGTTGTATTGTAAATACTTTTTTGATAATTGGACTAGCGGCACTCGTTCGACCGATTAGAGTAAAACATGCTACCATAAAAAAAGAATTACCAATTCTACTAATTATAACAACAGGCTTTGTAGTCTTAATGTTGGACAGTGTTTTTAATCCATTAACGCCCAATACTTTTTCTAGAGCAGATGGAATTATCTTAATTTTACTTTTCTGTATGTTTGTTTCCTACATTGTACAATTATTAAAAAAGAAAGATGAAGAAAAAGAAAAAGTAGAACCAGTATACAAGAATATCTTTTTAATCATCTTTCTACTAATCACATCTTTAATCTGTATTACATTAAGTAGTGATGTCATCGTAAATAATGCAACGATTTTAGCAGAAAAATTAAATATCAGTGAAAAACTAATTACCATGGTTTTAATTGTAATAGGAACATCTCTTCCAGAAATGGTAATGACAGTAACAAGCGCTAGAAAAAAAGAATTTGATATGGCCATAGGAAATATTATAGGTACTAATATTTTTAATATCTGTATTGTGTTAGGACTACCCATTGTATTGTATGGAGACTTAGTATTAGAAAACTTTAATCTAATCGATATCATCACAGTATTTTTAACATCATTGTTATTATATCTTTTTGCCAGAAGTGAAAAAAAGGTATCCAAAAAAGAAGGAATTTTAATGTTAACAATATTTATTGCCTATTATGCCTATTTAATATTTGGATAATACTTGCCAAAAATGAAAAAGTATAGTATATTATATGTGCTGCCAATACTCAGTCTAAAGAATTTCCGACTTTTTACTTAGTTTTGGTGAATCTATAAGAAAGGAAGTGTAATGATGGCTTTAACAAAAGAAGAAAAAGCAAAGATCATTAAAGATTTTGCAAAGAACGAAAAAGATACTGGTTCTGCAGAAGTACAAATCGCAATTCTTACAAAAGAAATCAACGATTTAACAGAACATTTAAAAACACATATTCACGATTATCATTCACGTAGAGGACTTTTAAAGAAAGTTGGACAACGTCGTAATATGTTAGGATACTTAGCAAAGAAAGATATCCAAAGTTATCGTGAAGTAATCAAAAAATTAGGATTAAGAAAATAGTGCTTAGGCACTGTTTTTTTTAAGGAGATTTATGAAAAATACTATGAGAGAAGAATTGGCTTCTCAGATACTATCAACATTTTTAGCCAATGATAATACACTAATATCTAGAATAAAAGATGAACAAGGAAAAGAGTATTTACAAATATCTTGGATAGAAAAAATAAATGGTATAAATGTAAGAAGAGATTATGCTTTTTTATGTCAAGTAATAGGGATATCTGATGGAGAGACAACAGATGAAAAAATATTTTATAGTAAAGAAAATGAAATAATACGATATAATGATAAAGCATTACTAAGATACCAAATACCAAGTTATGACAGAATGAGTGAGATGACATTAATAGAAGGGATGGACTTTTCTAACCATCAACGAATACCAGCAATAAGCATATCAGAACAACAAATAAAGGAGTTTTTTAATAGAATATCTTCACCAGCAAAAAGGAAAGAAATCCAATAAAATGTAGAAATTTCTTTAATTTTTTGATATTCTAGTAATGGAACATGTATGGAGGAAGTATGAAAAAGACATTTGAATTAGATTTTTATGGAAGAAAGATTATAGTAGAACATGGAGAACTTGCTAAGCAAGCCGATGGAGCTGTTTTAGTACGTTATAATGACACTGTTGTTTTAACAGCAGCAGTAGTATCAAAAACAGTAAACCTATTATCTGACTTTTTTCCATTAACAGTAAATTATCAAGAAAAATTATATTCTGTAGGTAAAATCCCAGGAGGATTCATCAAACGTGAAGGACGTCCAAGCGAAAATGCTACTCTTGCAGCTAGAATGATTGACCGTCCAATGAGGCCATTATTTCCAGAAGGATTTAAAAATGAAGTACAAATTATATCTACTGTTTTATCAGTAGATCAAGATTGTTCCCCTGAATTAACAGCCATGTTAGGTTCTTCTTTAGCCGTATCTATTTCTAAGATACCATTTAATGGACCAATTGCTGGAGTAAAAGTAGGAAGAGTAAATGGTGAATTTGTAATTAATCCAACACCAGAAGAGTTAGAACAATCAGAGTTAGATTTAACTGTAGCAGGAACAAAAGATGCTATTAATATGGTAGAATCTAGTGCTAAAGAAGTACCAGAAGATATCATGTTGGAAGCATTGATGTTTGGACATGAAGCAGTAAAGAAATTAATTGCTTTTGAAGAAGAAATTATTTCTGAAATTGGCGAAGAAAAAATGGAATATGAACGCCTTGAAATAGACGAAGAAATGAGAAAAAGAATTACAGATTTAATTTCAGACAAAATGGATAAAGCACTTCGTATCAAAGAAAAATTAGAAAAATATGCCGCAATCGATGCTATAAAAGAAGAAGTAGAAGAATTATATAGATCTGAATATGAAGATAAAGTAAAAGAAGAAGAATTAAAAGAAATATTAGTAAAAGCCAATATGGTAGTATCTGATATTGAATATAATTTATTTAGAAGTATCGTCGTAAAAGAACATATCAGATCAGATGGTAGACAGATGGATGAAATTAGACCACTATCTACGGATATTGATTTATTACCAAGAACACATGGTTCAGCTTTATTTACTCGTGGAGAAACACAAGCCCTTTCAGTAACAACACTAGGTGCCTTAGGAGAACATCAAATACTAGATGGACTTGGTCTAGAAGATCAAAAACGTTTTATGTTACACTACAACTTTCCTCAATTTTCAGTAGGAGAAACTGGAAGATATGGAGCACCAGGTAGAAGAGAAATCGGACATGGTGCTTTGGGAGAAAAAGCTTTACTTCAAGTAATACCAAGTGAAGAAGAATTCCCATATACAATTCGTGTAGTATCAGAAATATTAGAGTCTAACGGTTCTTCATCACAAGCAAGTATTTGTGCTGGTTGTATGTCTCTAATGGCTGCAGGAGTTCCAATCAAAGCTCCTGTTGCTGGTATTGCTATGGGATTAATTACACATGGAGATGACTACACAATTTTAACAGACATTCAAGGAATGGAAGATCATCTAGGAGATATGGACTTTAAAGTAGCTGGTACAAGAAAAGGTGTATGTGCCTTACAAATGGACATCAAAATAAAAGGAATCACCAAACAAATCCTACAAGAAGCCTTAGAACAAGCTAAGAAAGCCCGTATGCAAGTACTAGATGTAATGGAAAAACAAATTAGTAAGCCAAGACCAGACGTATCTCAATACGCACCAAAGATGGAAACATTTACTATTGATCCAGCTAAAATTAAAGACGTTATAGGAAAAGGTGGAGAAATGATTACAAAAATCATTTGTGACGCCTCTAATGTAACAGACGTCAACAATATCAATGCTGTTAAAGTTGATTTAGAAGATGATGGTAGAGTTATCATTTATCATAGTGATAGAGAAATTATCAACAAGACAAGAAAGATGATTGAAGAAGTAGTAAGAGAAGTAGAAGTAGGTAAAATCTACGAAGCAAAAGTTGTAAAGATTGAAGACTTTGGATGTTTTGTCCAACTATGGCCAGGATGCGAAGGATTAGTTCACATCTCTCAACTAGCACACGAAAGAGTAAACAAAGTAGAAGACGTAGTAAAAGTAGGAGATACGATTATAGTAAAAGCTCTTGGACCAGATAAAAAAGGAAGACAAAATTTCTCAAGAAAAGATGCTCTTCCAAAACAAAAGAAAAAAGAAGATAAAGAGTCAAATTAAAAAGTTCAGAAATGAACTTTTTTTTCATATATTATTCTAGGTGATAATAATGATAAAAAAACTATTACAAATGATATCAGTAATAGCCCTAGTATTATTTAGTTTTTATTACACAGATAAAACTATAAATCTAATTAGACAAACAGATCCACTAATGAAACAAATCAAAGAAGAAAGCAAGAAAAAAGAAATAGAAGCAATGGATGCTAAAACAGACGGAAATAAGATAAAATCTGGAAAGAATGGACAAACGGTAGATATTGATAAAACATATCAAAAAATGAAGCAATATGGTGCCTATAATGAAATGTTAACAGTGTTCAAAGAAACGACCCCAACCGTTTCCATAGAGGATACATATGATAAATTTGTAATAGGAGGAAATGGAGAAAATAGAGAAGTAGCTTTATTGTTTCCAATCGAAAACCAATCTAATCCAGAAGAAATAATAAGAATTATAAATCAAGAAAATATTCCCGCAACTTTTTTTCTAGATGGCCTATGGTTAGAAAATAATCTAGCAACAGTAAAAAATATAAAAAATCACGAGCTAGAAATTTTAAATTACAATCATCACTATGAAGAAATCTATTTTCAATCTGCAATTCAGTATTTAAAAAATATAACAGGTAATGCTGCCCGGTACTGTTATGCTGACTATGACAATAAAGAAGTAATAGAACTATGTAGTAAACTGAAGCTACATACAGTAACACCAACAATAAAGATAACTAATAGCCCTTTTCAAGAGATAAAAGATAAATTACAAAATGGAGCGATTATCTCTTTACCAATAAATAGTATTGTAGAAACAGAATTGCCAACGATTATTAATTATATTAAATCAAGAGGATATCAGTTAGTAACTCTACAAACATTATTAAGCGAAGAATATGAAAAATAAATGTTATCAACCGATAACATTTATTTTTTCTTTTTAGACCCCGGAAAGTTTTTGGCCCAGTCTTCACATTCTCTTTCATATTGAAGATGATAGGTACGCATAGACTCTTCCACAACTAATTGTTGATACATCTCATCAGGAATATAGGGAGAAATCTCATCACCCCACAACAAGTACATAATTTCTAACAAGGAGTCATCGTACTTGTCATCTGTAGACAATAAAGATAAAGAAGAAGGATCAGAAAATAATTGATGGATAACATCTTCTTCATCTCCTAACATAGTCTTAGGAGCATTTTCAACCTGTAAACCAGAAGAAGCTTTTTGTCTGTCGCCATACTTTAGCTTTTCAAAAATTTGATAAGGAATGTATGGAGCAATTTCGTCACCTAAAACAATATAGAAAATATCTAAAAATTCCGTATCATATTTTAAGCAAGTTGGCAAAGTAGATAGTAAAGCTGGGTTATCAAGAATGGCTCGAAAAGACTTTGCTTCATCAGAATAAGGAAAATTCATAATTCTCCCTCCTTTATAACTATATCGTACTACGAAAAAGAGCATAATGCAAAGATTGATTGTAAATTGACAAACTAAAACAAATGTGTTATAATCAAGCACAGTTGAGAAGGGGGATTTCCTATGAAATTAAAAGGAAAAAATATTAAAGCAACAAGAAAAGCAGCAGCTATTTTGTCCATTATATTATTATCAGGAGGATTATATAGTTGTGCATCAGATGATCCAGCTATAAAAGAACCAATAGAAACATCAGTATCTGCTAACAAAGAAAATTCTAATATGGATTATGTATTATCCATGGATGCCGAAGAAAACGATGAAGGCACATTAGAAAACTTATCTACGCTAGAAGAACAAGTAAATATCTATAAATTATTAGATGATTTGGATTTAGGTGATGACTACAAAGAATTAGCCCAGGAATCAAAAGAAGAATTACAAGAATTAAGTTTAGAAGACATTAAGTTATTAGTGGAAAGCCTAGATTCAGACAATTTAACAGAAATAGAAAGAGCTAGAGTAGAACAAAACCTATCATATTTAAAAACTTATGCTGCTGGAAAGATTGATAAAGATGGAAGGAAAATCGTTTTAGATGGTTTATTTAGAAGTGTAAAAGGTGCTGCTTGTGAATATGTAGGGTTAGAAGCAGAATATTTTTCTTCTGTAACTATCTTAGGACAAAAATCCGATAGTGCAGATTTACTACTATCAGTATCCGATCCAATCAGTGGTAAAGTAGTAGACGTAAAAGTAGATAACCATTCTATATATGGAGATATGATTTATAAAATATATGACATGCAATCTGAGTCAAATCCATCATTTGATGATACAATGAAAGATGTTTCCGAGTCATTAGATTTAATTAAAATAAGTTGCTATTCTGGAGTAAAAGCAAAAAAGACAATACTAGGAAATGAACTAATGACATCAGAAGTAAAAGAAAAAGATATAATAGAGAAGGGAAAAAGCAAATAATATGAAATTACTACCTACTAATATCAAAGTAACCAAAACAGCTATAATATTATGTTCAGTTTTATTAATGGGAAATATCTTTTTACCAACTACTGTTCAAGCTAAAGAGATTACGATTGACCCACCAAAAGTAGAAGTACAAGAAGAACAATCAAGAGAAGACAATCCTTGGATTAAAGTTGTTCCTATTGGAGTAGCAGCTTTTGGAGTAGGATATTTATCAGGTAAAAAGAAAAAAGAACACAAGGATAAAAACAAAGTATTAACAAAGAAAAAATAGAAGTGTCAAGTTGACACTTTTGCTTTTTTGTGGTATAATATATCAACAATGAAAAGGGGGATTAATATGTCGGTATTGACACAAAATATTCAAAGAGGTGTACCAATTGAAACACCAGTTATTTTACGAGCTGCAGACATCATATCATTATTTGAAAATCCAAAACAAACTGAAAAAATTATTACAGCTGCTCAAGGCAAATTAATGGATTATATTGCATCGCTAGGGCCAACTGAAGATATTGAATTTTTCCAAACAATGCAAGTAAAAACAGACGAAAACACACTAGAAAAAAGCATTATTTTTTCTCCATCTGCAATAATGAGTACATTAGTTATGAACTTAAACATGCCAGTTGTTAATTTTTCAAATGGGCTAACTAACAAAGAATTTCTGAAATGGGCACAACAAGAGACCAAACCATATCTTTCTAAATTACAAAGGATGCAAACAGCAAAAGAATTACAAAGAAACTTTCCATCTTTATATTTAAAATATGAAAAAAGATTAGAAGCAGAAAGACAATTAAAATTATGTGCTCAAAATTTATCAAGATTTTCGGCAATAGAAAGAATGTTTATTAAACAAAACCTTAAACAATTTGGTGTTACTAATATACCGGATTTTGTTCATAGTAAACCAACAAGTGTTAATAAATTCTCTAGAGATTGTGCTAAGGCACTACAAAACATTGTAGATCACGTTCCAGAAATTATAGCATTCATGGAGCAACATCCAATTAATTTTGAAAGCCTATCACCAAGAAACAAAGAAAAATTAGATTTATATTTGGCTTCTGAATTTATAAAAGCAGCCAAAACTTATGGAAGTGACGACCCACAACGTTACCTAATCTTTGTTGCTAATTACTTTAAAGAAAATCCGGATAAGAAGCAAGATGATAAATTACAAATTACAGTTGGTAATGTAAACAATGTAGAATTAGGCCGCAAGGAACAAGGCGTTACAATTACACCAAAAGATGTTTACAATCAATACAAGGAATTTGTAGTAAGTCATCCAGAAATTCAACTTCTATCTTTTGGAGAACATGAATTAGATGGACTAACATTAAAAGAAGCAGAAGAATTTGTAAGAACAAGACTAGAAGACATTCAAGCTAACTGGAAGTTCTTACCAAAGTCAGAATTAGATCAAATAGCAGTAGCAACAGGAAAACAAATTGGGGCAGAACACAGAACAGAAGAAGAAAAAAGAAGAAAACAAGAACGTTTACTAGACTTATTTATGGAAAAGAAAGAATTCTATGAACAAACAGATCCATTTTTCCGTATTAAGGGAGAAAATACATTTAACGGATACATAGGATACATTTATCCAAATGGTAAAGTAATTTTAGATAAATTCTTTGAAAATGCTGAAACTGGTAGAGTTGCTGATGGACAAGCAATTTATACAATGGACTTTACTGATTTTGTAAGATTATCCATTTTACCAAAAAGTGAATTAATAGAAAATCCTGCTTGTAGACGTATCGTTCATGCCGGAAACTGGCAAAGTAGAGTTCAAGAAGAAATTAATGCTCCAAAAACAGGAGATACTAGTGCTGTTTTAAAAGACCTAGAATCAACTGGAAAAGTTTATGTTCCTAGATAAAAATAAAATCATTCGAAAGAATGATTTTTTTATGTTAAAACAAGAAGAAACAAGACTTTTCATTGTTTTACCTTGAAAATTATAGTATACTTAATTACAGGGTGAAGAGTATGTACTTAAAAGAAATAGTAGCAAGTGGGTTTAAATCCTTTGCCGATAAACTAGATATTAAATTAGATGACAAAATAACTTGTATAGTAGGACCAAATGGTTCAGGAAAAAGTAATGTTGTAGATGCCGTTAGATGGGTCCTTGGAGAACAATCTGTAAAATCCCTTCGTGGAGAAGGCTCTATGAGTGAAGTTATTTTTTCTGGAAGTAAAAGTAGAAATCCTTTAAATGTAGCGTCAGTAGAACTAGTATTTGACAACTCTGACCATTTTTTAAACGTTCCTTATACAGAATTATCAATCAAAAGAAGAGTTTATCGTAGCGGAGAAAACGAATATTATTTAAATGGTGAAAAATGTAGATTAAAAGATATTAATAATTTATTATTAGATACCGGAATGGGAAAAGAATCTTTTAATATTATTTCTCAAGGCGAGGTAGAGAAAATATTAAGTGACTCTCCAACCGATAGAAGAACGATCTTTGAAGAAGCCGCTGGAATATTAAAATATAAAAAGAGAAAAGAAGAAGCATTACGTAAATTAGACAGAACACATAATAATATTGATAGAGTAAATGATATTATTAGTGAGTTAGAAAACCAAGTCGCACCTCTAAAAGAACAAAGTGAAAAAGCCCAAATGTATTTAGAAAATAAAAAAGGGTTAGACAACTATGAAGTTGCTTTACTAGCATATGATATAGAAAATGCCAGTATTGAATTAGAACGAGTAAAGACAGAAAAAGAAAAATTAGAAAAAGAAGTTATGGAATTATCCAATGAATCTTCTAAAAATGACGCCCTAGACTTAGAGCAAGCAAATAAATTAGAAAAACTAGAAAAAGAACAATCTAGTTTACAAAGAAGACTTCTAGAAGTAACCGAAATGGTAGAAAAAGTAAATGGAGAAAAAAACTTACTCCAAGAAAGAAATAAACAAAATCAAGATAAAGAACAAGTAGAAGAAGAACTAAGAAAAACACTAGAAGAAAAAGCAAAAGTAGAAGCAACTATCCAAAAATTAAAAACAGAATTAGATGTTATTATTGAAGATGGCAAAAAAGTAGATAGTAAAGAGCAATCAAGCACTCAGAAACTTCAAAAAGTAAACAGCAAGAAAAATATGTTAACAAGTGATTATTCAACCCATGAAAGAAATATTATTAGTCTAAATCATAAAATAAATAGTTTAAGACGAGAAATTGAAGAGGGTGGAGATTTACCAAACGGAATTAGAAAAGTTTTAGAAACTTCTTCTTTGACGGGAATACATAATACGATTGGTAATATTCTAAATACCAAAGATGAATATGTAAAAGCTTTAAATATTGCAATAGCTGCTAACAAGAACTTTATCATTACATCAGATGAACTATCTGCCAAAAAAGCCATTAACTTCTTAAAGGATAATCACTTAGGAAGAGGAACTTTCTTCCCATTAACAGTTATTAAATCAAGATATATAGATAAAGATTCTTTAAAAGTATTAGAAAAAGATGAAGATTTTATCGGAGTGCTAAGTGATTTAGTGGAATATGATAAAGCCTATCAAAATATAGTAGAAAATCAACTAGGTATGGTAATTGTATCGAAAGATTTAGATTCTGCAACTAGACTTAGTCAAAAGACAAATAGACGTTACAAAGTAGTAAGCCTAGATGGAGATGTAGTGAATGTAGGAGGAAGCCTAACCGGAGGATCTGTGATTCATCAAACAAAAAGTATCATCGTATTAAAACAAGAATTAAAGCGTCAGTTAGAACAAGTATCATTAATGAATCAAGAACTAGAAGAAATCAAAAAAGAATTAGATGAAGTAGAAGAAGAAAAAAGAGCTATAGAAGAAGAAGAATTTACAGATTCTAAAAATAAAGTAACGATAAAAGAAAAATATGATACCAAAGCAACAGAAATCAAAGAACAAAGAAATTATTTAGAAGAAATAGAAAAAAAGTGGCAGGCTTTAAATGCCATATCTAACAATGCATTAAGTGATAAAGAACAAGAATTAATTGAACAATATCACACATTAAATGCTGAAAAAGCATCTATCCAAGTAAGAATAGAACAAGTAAAAAATGATATAGAAGAAATCAAAAGAGAATCAGAAGAAAGAATAGCTCAAGATAAAGTAAAAAATGCCAATCTTAGAAATTTAGAAAAAACATTACACGAAAAAGAAGTTTATTTAAATCGAATTGAAATAAAAATGGATACCATGTTAGAGACTTTAAATACAGAATATGAATTGACCTTCGAAAAAGCCAAAGAAAAATATCATCTAGATGTAGAACCAGAAGAGGCAAGAAGTAAAGTAAGTGTCTATCGAGCTAATATTAAAAGAATTGGTATGGTAAATCTAGCAGCCATAGAAGAATATGAAAGAGTAAATACAAGATATGTATTTTTAACCAATCAAAGAGAAGACTTATTAAAAGCAGAAGATACATTATTGGAAATTATGAATGAGATGGACGATGTCATGAAGGAAGAATTTCAAACGACATTTGAACAGATTACCAAAGAGTTCAAACAAGTCTTTAAAGAATTATTTGGTGGAGGAAATGCAGATTTAAAATTGACAGAACCAGATAATTTATTAACAACAGGAGTAGAAATTGTCGCATCTCCACCAGGAAAAAAATTAACAACTATTTCTTTACTATCAGGTGGAGAAAAAACTCTAACAGCAATATCACTATTATTTGCGATATTAAATGTTAGAACAGTCCCATTCTGTTTATTTGATGAAGTAGAAGCAGCCCTAGATGAAGCAAACGTTGCTCAATTTGGAAAATATCTAGACCACTATAAAAATAAAACACAATTCTTAATTATTACCCATAAAAAGAAGACAATGGAGTATGCCAACACTTTATATGGAATTACGATGCAAGAGTCTGGAGTTTCTAAATTAGTAAGTGTTAAATTAAATGATGCAATCGAAACATTATAGAGAGTGAGAACTCTCTTTTTATTGACGAAAAATTAAAATAGTCTTAGAATAATAAAAACATAGGGGGAATATTCCGTGTTATTGCAAACAAAAATAGTACCAATAGAATATGATGAAGAACATAAAGAACAAGCAGAAGAATTACAAAAAATAATCAATCAAAATAGTGATTTTTTTCGAGTGTTTCTAAAAGTTAATAAAATTAGTTTTATCGATAAAAAATCCTCATTATATTTAGAAGAGAGTAAAGATGTTTTTGATCACTTGGATGGAATTTCTCCTTCTGTAGCAAGTACTATGATGAATGATGGTATGACAGACGAATTAAAAGAAGCAACTGCTCTATATTGGTATACAAAAATATATGATGGAAAATATGAATTTGAGCCCAACGAACATTTATACGAATTTGGTATTGTAGACTATTTTAGGAACAATGGAACTTGGCAAGATTTATATAATTACCTGCATAAAACTTCGCAAGTAACAGAAAAAGATATTTTTTCTTGGATAAAAAAAGAGTATCGATATGTCATTAGTACTATAACCATCAGTGATAACATTAGTAGTCTATTAATAGAACAGTTTCCAGAGTCTAAGGTAGAAGAAGACGAAAGGCTTCTAGAGCAAATTCTTCAACTAGCAAGTGAAATAAAAGAAATAGAAAATTCATATTTAGAAGAAATCCCAATTACCTATCCAATGTCAAAAGAAGAATCTATTTCTTTATTTAAAAATTTTCTATATTGTTTGGACCCAAAAAGAAATCTTCTTTCTTTTGCTGAACAAATGGAAAAAGATGATGTCTGGGTATCAGATTCCAATGATGAAAGATTAAGTGAAGAAGATATAACAGGAAGTCCAGGTTTAATCAATGCTGATCCACCATTTATCTATATGCCTTGGACCAATACCATAGATGATGCTGCAACCTCTGTCCATGAGTTCTTTCATTATTATACAAAAATGCATACAACAAAAGAGCAATATACATATCCTTTAACAGAATTAGCACCAATCTTTTTTGAAGAGTTATTCTACTATTATTTACTTGCTAAAAAATATCCAAATGAAGTGGTAGGAAGTTTAATGTTTAATAGAAGGGTAACTATTGCTAAAAATGCTCAAGATATATATGATGCTATACTCCTAGAAAAAACAATTTTAGAAAAGGGAGAAATTACACCACAGGACGAACTAACATTATTTGGACAAGAATTACCAGAAGTTTATTCAGAAGAAGAAATACAAACAATTTTAAAATTTAACTGTGATGAAAGAAATAAAAAGTATATACAAGATCCAGAGTATATAGCCTTTATTTTTCCCTATGTAATAGGACAAAAAATATCAGAAATATTATTAGATAGAGCAGCAGAAGACAAAGATGAAATATCAAGCATGTTAAATTTTGCTAGAGAGGCAGGAAATTGGAGTTTAGAAGAAAGTTTACAAAAACTAAATGTTCAGCCTTTTTCCACACCCAAAGAAAAAATAAAAGAGTAGAAAGAAGGATTTTATGTCAATTTTAACAACAAAGGTAGTACCAATAGAATATGATGAAAAGACCAAAAGAAAAGCTCAAAAAATAGAAAAAATGCTAGATAAAAATCCAGAATTCTTTCGTGTGTTTCTAAAAGGAGATAAAATCAGTCTAATCGATGAAAGTGCTCCTATTTATGTAGCAGCAGGAAAAACAATTCTAAAGTACTTAGATGGAATTAGTGCTTATGATGCTACTGGATTTTTAAGAGAAAATTATCTAAGTGAAGAGGAACAACCAGAAGTCACTTATTATTGGAATAGCAGAGAAACAGAAGATTTTAAATATAGTAGAATTAGAGAAGTAGCAGGAGTTTATGATTATTTTCACCATAAAAAAGATTATCAAGGACTAAAAGAGTATTTGAATCATCCATCAACCGCAACAAAAGAAAATATTCAAAACTGGTTAATGGAAACATATCGCTATCAATTAACGAATTACCTATTATTAGAAATTGTAATGCAATTAAATAATTATTATTTTCAATATTTTAATCAAGAAATAGGAAATGTAATAGACCAAACTTACTTTATTGCAGAAGATGTTACAAGATTAGGAGAAGGAATAGAAGAAGAAATAAACATAACTTTTCCTATGACACCTAATGAATCAATTGCTTTATGTCAAGAATTTCTTCAAAGAATTGATCCTTCTTTAAACTTATTACAAGACTTTTTCCAACTCCAAAAAGAAAATCGTATTATAAGTAATAAAAAAATAGTAGAAAACAACAAAGATGAAAATATTCCACAAACAATTACAGCCAATGATGGTAGTAAGTATATTTATATGCCTTGGACTAACACAATTAACGATGCGGTTGCTTTAATTCACGAGTTTTTTCATTATATGGAAAAAGAAGAGAAATGCATTTATGATAATGAAAAAGGAAATATTTTAACAGAAATAGTTCCTATCTTTTTTGAAACTCTAATGTGTGACTTTTTAATATCCAAAAACTATCCAAAAGAAGAAGTAGACAAAATAAAAAGAAATCGCCTAAACTCATCTTCAGCCCTTGCTTATGATATTCAAGATATCATGTATTTAATAGAAGTATTATCAAAACAAGAACCAATTAGCCAGGAACAAGAAATTAATATGTTATTGGAAGCTGGAGATCTATCAGAAGATGATTCTGAAAATCTAAAAAAAATGCTGGCAAATGAAAATTGTGATGAACGAAATCAACTGATAATAGAAGAGCCGTTTCATTATACGGATAGTTTAAAATATGTATTAGGAATCTATTACTGTAAAGAAGCTTTAGATAGATACTATCAAGGAGAAAATATAATTCCTATGATGATAGAACTTAGTAAAAATATAGAAATATTAACCCCAGAAGAAATCGAAACAGCTATTTTTGAAAGAGAACAAGGCAAAGAAAAGAAATTAGGAGGAATAAAAGATGTCTATCCTCAAAACACAAGTAATACCGATTGAATATGATCAATCAACAGAAAAATTAGCATTTTATTTAAAAGAATATCTAGAAGATAACAAAGACTTTTTTTCTTTCTTTTTAAACGGAAATAAAATTAGTTTAACTGATAAAAAATGTGAAATGTTTATAAAAGCTCCGGAAGACCTATTAGAACATTTAAAAGATATATCAATAGATAACGCTCAAGAGTTTTTAAATTCTTCACCTATAAATGAAGAAGATCAAAAATTTATTCTTTTATATTTATGGAAAGAAAGATTGCTAAAAGATATATATGATTTTCCTTTTGACAGAAAAATGTTACATACTTTATCTGTTTGGACTTACGTTAAGAAAACAAAAGACTTTGCAGGCTATTATAAATATACGCATGGAGAAAGAAAAGAAATAGAAGATAAAATTTTTGATTGGTATCAAAAAACTTATCGAGAAGACTTATTAAATTTATTATTAGATATTCAAATACAAAGACTGCAACAAGAAGATAACAGTACTAATATTTTATCCTTGATAACATGGTTAAATAACATAATAGATGAAGAGAGTAAGAGAGAAGAAATAACAAATTTAGAAGCGTTAAACCAATATATTTCTAAAGAAAAGAGTTTTTCTTTAATTTCAGAATTTTTAATAAAAATAGATCCAACATTAACCTGGTATCAAGAATTCCTAACTTTACAAAAAGATAATAAAATAATAGAAGATAAAAATGATAAAAGACTGAGAAACAAAAAGGAATTAAATTGGCAAACATTTAATACTAATGGTGATTGGTACATATATACACCATGGGAATATACTTTAGCAGATAGTGTAAATTTTATTCATGAATTTGTTCATTATATGTGTTTAAAAAATAAAGAGCCATCTGGAAAAACACCATCTATTTTAACTGAGCTACCAAGTATCTTTTTTGAGTATGCTATGTGTGACTTTTTAAAAGAAAAAAATTATTCCGAAGAAGAAATTAAAAAGCGAATAACCATGCGCTTATCAGAAACTAGCAAATATTGCATGGATATAGAAAGTATTGTAGAAAGAATAGAAAAAAGACTAAAAGGGGAAGAAGTAACACTAGAAAAAGAAATAGAAGAGGTACAAGATTTAGAAAGAAAAATGAAGAGAAAGAATCCTGATTTTTCTTTTGAAAAGGAATGCCATAAATCAATAGAAGAAATAGCGAGTTCCTATATTGATATGGATACCGTTACTTTATTAACAAAACCAAACATTTTGTATACAACCTGTCCTTATATTGTAGGAAATAAATATACATTGGATTTAAGAGAAAGAGAAGATGTAACTTCAACCATGCTCTCTATTTGTCCACGAGTATGTGACATGACAACAGAAGAAGTATTACAGGAATTATCTCTAAAAGCAAAACCAGAAAATAACATCAAAAAAAAGGAGCTTAAATAGCTCTATATTGATCCTTTCCTTTGAAAGGATCTTTTTTATCAATATGATCGAAAAATAAGATTCCATTTAAATGATCAAGCTCATGTTGGAAACAAATAGCAAGTTCTTCACGTGCTCTAATATGCACTTTTCTTCCTTCCATATCATAAGCTTCCATAGTAACTCTTGCATATCTTGGAACAATTCCTTCTACCTCACGATTAACAGATAGACAACCTTCACCCATTTCAACATAAATTTTCTCAACAGAATTACTAATAATTTTAGGATTAATTAAAACGTAAGTTTCAAATTCACCCTCATCAATTTCATTGACAACAACAAACATTCTTTTAGGAACACCTAACTGAATAGCAGACATTCCCATACCAGGTCGTAAGTCATATTTTTCAGATAATTCTTCAATTTGAGAATCATGTAAATATTGTATCATTGTATGAATTAAATCTTTATCTTTTTTCGTAAGAGGAAATTCTACATCTTTACTAATCATTCTTAAACGCTTATCTTTCTCATCTAAAATATCTTTTGTTTTAAGCATGTTACCACCTCTTTATGCAAGTATAGTTTATCAGAAAAAGCTTGAAAAATAAAGAAAAAAAATAAAAACGTATAAAATTATACGTTTTTACAATACTTAAGCTGTAAAACGAGAACCAATAACAATAACTAATAAAATAAATAACACCAATATAATAGCATAATTAGAATTGTTATTTGTTCCATAATAAGGATAATATGGCATTTGATTATATTGGTAGCAACCACTACCATTCATTCCATAAGAATACATAGATAGCCTCCTTTACATAATCTAATATAAGTTATGTAAATTGACAAAATTTGTTCATAAAAAGAAACCAGGAAAAAGTTAAATTAGCAAAACAAAGAAAAATATGATATATTATATATTATAGGATGGGGAGTGATAGAGACGAAAAAAATCATCAAATATGTAGACAAGCCACTATTGATAGTTTCTGTCTTGCTTTTTATCATAGGACTTATTATGGTGTTTTCTGCCTCTAATGTAACAGCATACATGTCACATGCTGTAAGTCCCTATAACTACTTTTTAAAACAAGCAGCCTTCTTACTGGCTGGACTAGTCATGTCCCTCATAATGATTAAATTTACAACCAAAGCATACGGAGTATTCTCCTGGGGATTTTTAATCATTATTATAATCAGTTTATTATGTTTATTAATTATAGGACAAGCAAAAAACCAGGCCATTTCTTGGTATGATTTAGGAGTTATCAGTATCCAGCCCAGTGAATTTGCAAAAGTAATTACTATCGTATGGCTCGCAAGATACTATGAAAAGAATAAAAAAATTACAGGTTATGGAAAAAGTTTATTTCCATTAGGAATTTGTGCCATTATTGCATTATTAATATTTGTTCAACCAGACTTAGGAACAGCTATTATATATACAGTAATTGTAGGAGTTATGTTTTTAGCATCTCCTGTCTTAAAAGAAATAAAAGTAAAAACAATTTTTGGAGTCTTAGGACTCATTATATTTGCTGGAATTATTTTCTTAGGAGCAGGAAAGTCTTTATTACAATCTAGACAATTAGAACGTTTTGATTTTTCAAATCCCTGTGATAAATTACTGACAACAGGAAACCAAGTCTGCAATTGTTATATCGCAATTAATAATGGTGGACTAACAGGAGTGGGGTTAGGAAACTCTACACAAAAGTATCTATATTTACCAGAACCATATACAGATTTTATCTTCGCTATTATAGTAGAAGAATTAGGTGTAATATCTGGTGTTGGAATTATACTTTTATATATGTTTTTACTATATAGAATATTAAAAATAGGACGTGATAGTCCAACGAATCGAGGAGCACTCCTATGTTATGGAGTAGCAGTTTATATTTTCCTTCATATAGTAATTAATTTAATGGGAATCTTTGGAATGATGCCAATGACTGGTGTACCATTACCATTTATGAGTTATGGAGGAAGTTTTACAATTTGTTTAATTGCTGCATTAACCATTGTACAACGTGTTAGTGTAGAAAATGGACTAGCCAAAGAGAAGCCTGAAAAAGACAAATAGATTGACTTTTTCAGGTTTTTTTGTTAAAATATAGCTCATTAAAGGGAGTAAGGAAACATGAGCAATAAATTAAGAAGATTTAGAGACGACCTTATCAAAAGTATAAGCAACGCATCTCAAGTATTTATTGTTGGACATAATAATCCAGACTATGATTCAATAGGCTCATCCCTAGCTTTAGCAACACTTACGAAAGCTTTGGGGAAAAAGTCTTATATAATTATAAATGATTTACAAGCAGAAATAGATTCGGGTATCAAAAATATTTTAGATGCTACCAGTCAAGATTATGCCTATATAACATTAGCACATTTTCAAGGGCTAGTAGATAGAGATTCTTTATTATTAATAACCGATGTAAATAAAAAATATTTAATTTCTGTTCAAAATGATTTAGACAAGCCAGGTAAAATAATGGTAATTGATCACCATGAGGAAGATTCTTTTAGTGTACCAGCTAACAATCAATTGATAGAAGTTGATGCCTCAAGTGCTTGCGAAATCGTAACACAAATTTTATTAGCGAAAAAAATTCCTATTTCTGCTCAACTTGCCAATTATCTACTAGCAGGAATTTTACTAGATACGAAAAGATTTCAAAAAAATGCCAAGCCTAATACCTTTGATACAGTAGAAAAGCTGTGTAGAAAAGGAGCAGACTATGATGCTGTTAACCGCTTATTTATATCCAATTTCCTAGAAGATGATAAAATTTACAGTTTAATATTTGGAAAGAAAAGTGCCATAGAAGAAAAAGATGGACAAGAACAAGCAGTAGAAATAAGAAATACCCAAGTACAGGCATATAGCCAATTATTAGGAAATCCTACCGTATCCTTTACGTTGAACAGAATGAATCCAATGGAAAAATATAAGCAAGTGGAACTTGCCAAAACAGCAGATAAAATGTTAAAGTACGCAGATGTTAGTTTTGTTATGGGATATGTAAGTGATACAGATGTAGGAATCTCTGCTCGAAGTAGAGGCGATATGGATGTGGGAAATATTTTAGGAAAGCTCCAATACGTAGATTTTCCACTAATATCTAGTAACACATCTTATACCATAACTAGAAGTGGTGGGGGTAATAAACAAAATGCCGGAGGTAGAGTAACAACATCAGATATTTTTTCAGTAGAAAAATTTTTAATGGATGCTGTATTAGAAATGGCAATTGAAGATGTACCAGAAACCAAAGAAGAGGCAGAAGAACCTGTTGTCTTAGTAAGAAAAATACAAAAACCCAAAAGATAAATTTTTAAACAATTTATCTTTTTTTTTCGAAAAATATAATAGAGGAGGTAATATGACATTCCATTATAGATATCGAAAACAAATTATTATAATATCAGTAATAGTAATAATGATAATCAGTTCCATCTCTGCTTTTATTTATTTCTATGAGCCACCGAAAAAAAAGACAATAAATACAATTAAGGTAAAAAAGAAAAAAGAGCAATCAGAAACAGAAGAAGATGTGAAAAAAACATATATGGTAGATATTAAAGGAGAAGTAATAACACCAGGGATCTATGAATTAGAAAAAGATTCTAGAATCATTGATGTAATTAATGAGGCTGGAGGACTAACAGAATCTGCAGATACTAGTGTAATCAACTTAAGCAAAAAGATAACAGATGAAATGGTAATTATCATTTATAGTAAAAAAGAAGTAGAAAATTGGTTAGAGACAAAAGAACAAGAATCCTATCTTCAAGAAAAATGTATTAGTAGAGAAAAAGAGCAGACACCAAATGATGCTTGTATAGAAGAAAATATGCCGGAAGAAAAACAAATATCAACAACAGTAAATATTAATACTGCGACAAAAGAAGAATTAATGACTTTATCTGGGATTGGAGAAACAAAAGCTGATGCAATTATCGCCTACAGACAAAAAACACCATTTCAAACAATAGAAGATATTAAAAACGTATCTGGTATTGGTGATAGCACCTATGAAGAAATTAAAAACAATATTACAGTCTAACTATCTTTTAATAATACTGCTTATCCTAACAATTCTATCCACAATCATAAGAATAGCTATAAAACCCACACCAAAATACTCAACAAAAACAACATTCATAACAGGAACCATTTTAAGAATAGAAGAGGATAAAGAGTATTTATCTTTAATTATCCAAGGAAAAGAAAAAGTAAAAGGCACTTATTTTTATCGAGAACACCAAAAACCAATCAAATTAGAAATAGGGGATAAAGTAAAAGTAATAGGAAAAATAGAAGAACCAGAATCACCTACCACAAAATATTTATTTGACTATGCTTTTTATTTAAAAAAACAAAATATTTACCACACAATACAAATAGAAAAAATTATAGTACAAGAAAAAAATACATCTCTAAGAAACAAAATAAAACAAACTCTAAATCAAAAAATAACAGATCCTTATATAAAAGCCTTCCTATTAGGACAAGATGATAAGATAAAAGAAGAAGTAAAAGATAGTTATCAAGTAAATGGAATTAGTCACTTATTTGCTATTAGTGGAATGCAGTTCTATTTATTAGCAACTATCATGATGAAAGGACTAAAAAGAGTAAAAGTAAAAGAAAAAACAGCTTATAAAATAATTTATTGCTTTTTATTTTTATATTTACTGCTATTAGGAATAACACCATCTATCATTAGAGGTTTACTATTTTTTATCTTTTTTTCCGTAAATAGAGTATGGAAACTAGAAATTTCTAAAAGACGATGTATTCTTTATGCCATTCTTTTAACGATACTCATAAATCCATACTTTATAACAGAAGCTGCTTTTTGGTATTCTTTTACTATTAGTATTGCACTACTTTACTTTTCTAAAGCCAATTTCTCTTATCTAAAAAGCCTTATAACTTCTTCTATTCTAGCTTTTATCTTTAGTATTCCCATTAGCCTATATTATTTTTATGAAATAAATCCCTTAAGTATGATTTATAATCTATTTTATATTCCTTATATCAACTACGTCATTTTTCCTATGTCCATATTGACACTGGTATTACCGATACTATCTCCTATATATCAATTATTAATTTTAATACTAGAAGAAACATCCCTTTTTCTAAAAAATATTACGTTTCTAAATTTAACTTTTCCACGTCTACCTATTCTAGTCTATATCTTAGAATTAATAATAATTATTTATTATTACAAAACCAAAAAGAAGAAAGTAATGATGGTAATGATTATAATATTTTTCTTGCATTATTTTTCTTTTTATGTAAAACCAGACTATATAAAAGTAATAGATGTTGGACAAGGAGATGCTATTTTAATATTTTCCAAAGGAAAAACAGCTTTGATAGATACAGGTGGAATTGTAAAATATGATGGGACAAAATCAGAAACCATTTCTAAATATACAACAATACCGTTATTAAAAAGTGAAGGAATAAAGCAAATAAACCATCTAATTTTAACTCATGGAGATATGGATCATATAGGAGAATTTTTCTATTTAAATAATCACTTTAAAATAAAAAACGTCTATTTAAATTTAGGACAAACCTCGTATTTAGAAAAAGAAATCAAAAGCAACTATCCAAGTTATCAAATCAGTACAAAAGAAAAAATAATATCAGTAGGAGATTTTACCCTTCAACAATTAAATAAAAATTGGAAAGAAGAAAATACAAGTAGTTCAGTATATTATGTTTATCATCCGAATTTAACGATGCTACTAATGGGAGATGCAACAACAGAGACAGAGGCATATCTAATGAAAACTTACCAAGTAAAGGCAGATGTAATAAAACTTGGGCACCATGGTTCTAATACTAGTTCCAGTAAAAAGTTTTTGACTCACACTTCTTTAAAACTAGCAATTATTTCAGTTGGAAAAGAAAATCGCTATCATCATCCTAGTAAAGAAGTAATGAATAGACTAAAAACATTAAGAATACCAACACTTCAAACAAAAAACTCTGGAACAATTACTATTTATCCCAAGACAAAAGAAGTAACAGAAGACAAAAAAGAAAGATAGACAATTGTTCAAAAAAAAGATAAAATAAAAAAGAAGTGAAGGAGATTTTATGAAAAACATAAATACCATATTAAAAGATGAAAAAAATGATATTGAATTAATCAACAATTATCAAGAAGCAAAAAATGATTCTGAATTTAAAGATTATTTAGAATCACTTCCAATAGAAGAAGAAACATTAATGAAATATACTTCTAACCTAGAAGATGCTTTTCAAGAATATAAAAATTGTAAAAAGTGTAAAGGTAGAGCATATTGTAAAAATGAAGTAAAAGGGTACTGTTATACCCCTTCTAAAGAAAAAGATATCATTCAGTTTTCTTATGTTGCCTGTAAATGGGAACAAAAAGCCCTAAAAGAAAATGCTTATAAAGAAAATCTAGAATTATTTGATATGCCAAAAGATATCAAAGACGCTTCTTTAAAAGACGTATATACAGATGATAAAGCAAGACTACCGATCATTCGATATTTTAAAGAATTTAGAGATCAATATCAAAAAAAGGAAAGCCCTAAAGGAATTTATTTAACAGGTTCTTTTGGTAGTGGCAAAACCTATTTAATTGCAGCATTACTAAATGAAATGGCAAAGAAGAATGTCTCTTGTGTCCTTGTATATTATCCAGAATTTTTAAGAAGCCTAAAAGCCTCTTTTCAAACAGATTATAGTGAAAAATTTGACTACATTAAAAATTCCCCCGTCCTATTACTAGATGATATTGGAGCAGAAAATGAAAGTAATTGGTCAAGAGATGAAGTGCTAGGACCAATATTACAATATAGAATGCAAAATCACTTACCAACTTTTTTTACTTCAAACTTAACACTAGAAGAGTTAGAAACATCTCTTGCAACAACATCATCAGGAGTAGACAAAGTAAAAGCTAGAAGAATTATAGAAAGAATTAAACAATTAACCATTCCAATGGAGCTAATTGGTAAAAACAGAAGAAACTAAAAAAGTAGACATAACATTAAAAGTGTGCTGTAATAAGCAGCGTGAATAAAAAAGGGGGAATTTATAATGCCAAAAATGGTAAACGAAGAGATTCATGGAGATTTAATATGGGTAGGTCTATATGACGATAGCAATATGAAAAGAAAGACATTTATAAGAAATATGTACGGAACAGATGACCTTCCAAATACAAAAGTAGTAGATGAAAATGGAGCGATACAAGGAATGTTATTTAGTGAAATGCATTTTGACCATAATCCAAGCGGAGGAGTTAATTGGAATGGATTAACATTAAATCAAGAAGAATTTACATTACTAAATAATGTTATGAAAGCACAAGCTGATTCTCATTTGTTTTCAACACAAATAATTGATGGATTAAGAGAAACATTTGAAAGAAGTGCAGAACTAAGAAGTCAAAAAGAATCTCATCAGAAAATTGCATAATAAAATAGTCAAAGTAGAGAAATTAAATCTCTACTTTTTTTCTTTACATTATAATAAAAAAGTGGTAAAATAAACTCACTTTCGAGGGGGAAAATAAGATGGGAAAGATCTTGGCTAATAAAGAAGTTGTAAAAAAAATATCAATTTTTCTTTTATTGATATCTTTTACCTTGGTTTATTATCAGTATAATTTAAAACAAGAAGAATTTAGCCTAGATTATGAACTAATTAATACCAAGGATATGGCCATGGTAGCAGTACCAGAAAAGAAGAAAACCTCTTCCAAAGAAAAAAGTAATAGCGTATTTGCAATTTATAAAGAAATGAAAAATGGAACTTATGAACAACAAGAATCTCCAGTTGCCGTTTCCCTACCAGCCAAATCTAATACAGTTGCAACCTTAGAAGCCCCAAAAAGAGTCTGGTATTTGCCAACAGAAATGGGAACGATTACAAGCTACCCATCTGCATCTCATTTTGCTTTTGATATTACGAGCCCTAGGGGAACAGGAGAAGCTATCTATCCTATCGCAAATGGTGTAATTTCTAGTATATATAGAGATTCAGCAGGAGCCAAAATTGTAACAGTAAATCATAACATTGATGGAGTAAACTATACCTCTCAATATGTACACTTATCCAGTTATGCACCAGATTTATATGTTGGAAAACCAGTTACCATAAATGATTATTTAGGTTTCATGGGAGCAACAGGAATTGCAACAGGAGTTCACTTACACATTGCTGTAGTAGATTGTAGTTATACAGATCCCAATGGCAATTGTCCAAACCTAAATAGTTTCTTTACTTATGGAAGACAAAGATACTATCAAGGATTCAATGGACTTCAATCTGTAATAAATGTTCCATCTAGTTGGACAAGTCGTTAAAAAAGTCTTGAACCATAAACAAAAAAGTGCTATGATGAACGTGTAGTGAGAAATACAAGGACAAAGGATACGATAAATTAAATACTTTTTTAAGAGACTTCGTGGTAGGTGAGAACGAAGAAAAGATTAATTTATTACTCCCTTTCGAGTAGAATTATAAAAAATAATTCCGGTCAAGCCGTTATCTAAATTAAGTAAAACCAAGGATGGTACCGTGTAACAATTACACTCCTAAAAAACAGGAGTGTTTTTTTATAGATAAATAATAAAAATAGGAGAATTATTTATGAGTAAAAAAGCGACACAAATCAGTGCAAAGTATATTGTTACAACAAGAGAATTTATCGAAAATTTTCTAGATATGGAATGTTCACTACATGGGTATATTGGACACGATAGAATGGAAGAATTTGTCTTAGAACAAGGACATGCTATGCCACCAAGAGTCAATCTTGATTTTATCAGCAAAGAAGCTATCTTACGAGGAGATTTCATTTTAGTTAGAAGTGAGGGAAGCAGGCGCCGCAAAAAAGCACCATTAGTTCCTTACAGAAATCCACACAGACAACCAAAAAACTGGTTAGAAGAAAATATGCCAGCAGATTTACCAAAAGTATTACAAAAACAATACAAAACAAAAAATAAGGAGTGATATTATGATAAACATTAAAGAAGATGAAAAATTAAGTGTATTAAATCATTCATGTGCCCATCTTTTAGCACAAGCAGTAAAACATTTATATCCAGATGCAAAATTCTGGGTAGGACCAGTTATTGAAGAAGGATTCTACTATGATATCGATTTAGGAGATAAAACATTAACTGATGAAGACCTTCCAAAAATTGAACGTGAAATGAAAAAAATTGCCAAAGATGGAAAAAGAATCGTTCGCCATGAATTATCTAAAGATGAAGCTCTAGAAATGTTTAAAGATGATCCATATAAAATGGATTTAATATCTAGAATGGATGAAAATGAGGTAACAATTTCTTGCTATACACAAGGAGACTTTACAGATCTATGTCGCGGTCCACACGTAGATACAGTAAAGAAACTAAAATATTTCAAATTAATTAAACATAGCGGTGCTTACTGGAAAGGTGACGCTAAAAACAAAATGCTTCAAAGAATTTATGGTGTATGTTTTGAAAATCAAGAAGATTTAGACAATTACCTACAAGAATTAGAAGAAGCAAAAGAAAGAGATCATAGAAAAATTGGAAAAGAACAAGAATTATTTATGACTCACGAATTAGTAGGTTCAGGAATGCCATTATGGTTACCAAATGGAGCTCTTATTCGCCACGAACTTGAAAATTATATTTACCAAAAAGAAGAAGTAATGGGATACAATCATGTATATACACCATGCGTTGGTACCGTTAACTTATATAAAACATCAGGCCACTGGGATCATTACAAAGAAAATATGTTTCCAATGATGAAAGTGGATGATGAAGAATTTGTTCTTCGTCCAATGAACTGTCCACATCATATGCTAGTATATAAAAATAAGATGCACTCTTATAGAGACCTACCAGTTCGTATTGGAGAATTTGCAACAGATTTCAGATATGAAGCAAGTGGAGCAGTAAAAGGACTAGAAAGAGTTCGTTGCATGTGTCAAAATGATGCTCACTTATTTGTAAGACCAGATCAAATAGGAGATGAATTTAAACGAGTAGTAAGTCTAATCTTAGATGTTTATAAAGACTTTGGAATTAAAGATTACAAATTTAGATTATCTTTAAGAGACAAAAATGACAAAGAAAAATATTTTGACGATGATGAAATGTGGGAAAATGCAGAAAATAAATTACGTGAAGTATTAAACGATATGGGAGTAGATTATTTTGAAGCTGAGGGAGAAGCTGCATTTTATGGGCCAAAATTAGATGTAGAAGTAAAACCAGCAGTAGGACCAGAAGTAACTCTTTCTACTTGTCAGCTAGACTTCCTATTACCAAGAAGATTTGAACTAACTTATGTAGACTCAAATGGAGAAAAACAAACTCCAGTAGTAATTCATAGAGCAATATTTGGAACTTTTGATCGCTTTACTGCCTTCTTAATAGAAGAGACAAAAGGAGCCTTCCCTACATGGCTTTCTCCAACACAAGTAGAAGTAATTCCTGTATCATCTGAATTTCAAGGAGATTATGCAAGTATTGTAACAGAAAAACTAAAAGTAGAAGGTATTCGAGCAGAACTTGATGATAGAAATGAAAAATTAGGATATCGTCTAAGAGAAGCCCAAACAAAGAAAGTTCCATATACATTAATTCTTGGAGATAAAGAAAAACAAGACAGTACCATTAGCTACCGACTACATGGAGAAAAAGATACCACAACAGTATCACAAGAAGAATTCATAAAATTAATCAAAGAGGAAATAAAGAATAAGACAATGAGATAGCAAGATTCTTGCTATTTCTTTTCTTTCATAGTAAAATACAATAACCTTTAAGGAAGTGATTGATATTAATCCATGTGAAAAAATTTACAATACAATAGAAATAGAAGGACTAAAACAAGTAGAAACGAAATGTAAATTAGTAATTGACCAATTTAGAACAATATTTCCATATTCAATAGCAACACCAGAAGAAGTAGAGAATAACCCATGTGCCTGCTTCGACGAATTAAGAGAAATACTTTTGTTATATCCAAGTTATATTCCTACATTATATTCTATCTTAAGTCACTATGGTTACAATGAAAAAGCGGAAATAAAAGATACTATTAAATACTTAGGCAATTTAAAAGATCCAAATAAGAATAGCAAATTAATCCATAGACTTTTATATTTACCAACCATTCAAGATATTAGTTATCATGGAGAAGGAAACTTTTCTATCTTCAGCAAGCAATGTGGACAAACAGATTTTCAATTAGCAGAATACTTTTTTCAAGATGATGACAAAGTGATGGCTTATATGTATACAAATCGACTTGCCAATCGTTGCTTTCAACATGCAGAGTTTTTAGCAAGAACTTACCAAGAAAATTATCTTCAAGTAGCCTTATGCAAAGGAATTTTTAAAGAATCATTTTATCACGCTTATTCCTTAACCAAAGAGAAAGAAAAAGTGATAGACCTGACACTAAGAAGCGTATTTCCAACAGATGATTTCTACCATCTAGAAGAACCACAACCAATCTACACAAATCAATCACAGGGCTTTATGCGTGATGCGATCATTACAGACAATCAAGCAAGAATAAATCCAGAATTTTATGAAGCGTTTAAAGTAGCCTTATATCAACAATACTTAAGTAGTATAGGGTATAATGGATCACTTTTGAAAGCACCAAAAGTAAAACAAATGGTACGATAACTATCGTACTTTTTTTGTGTCAAAAATGTGTAAATAGGTAAGAAAAAATTTTTTCTCATATTTACAAATCACTATAAATTAGTTTAATATATAATTAATCAGTGGTAACTGGTGGTGAAAAGTGGGGGATTTTTATGTTTATGGGTGAATATCATCATTCAATTGATGACAAAGGAAGGCTAATTATTCCTTCAAAATTTAGAACAGAACTAAAAGACAAATTTATTATTACTCGAGGAATCGAAAATTGTTTATTTGTCTATCCTGAAGACAGATGGGAACAAATCGTTCATAAACTAGAATCCTTACCATTTACCAAGAAGGATGCAAGAAATTTTACCCGTTTCTTCTTATCCGGTGCTACTGTAGCAGAATTTGACAAGCAAGGCCGTATTAATATTACCTCCCCACTAATTACCTATGCAGGAATCGATAAGGAATGCGTCATTATCGGTACCGGAGATAGGCTTGAAATATGGGCCAAAGAAGCTTGGGATAACTTTTTCGATTCTGCTTCCATCAACATGTCTGATATAGCCGAAAATCTATTTGATGAAAGTGTGAATTTATAATGGAAAAACATTTTAGCGTACTATTAAAAGAATCGATAGCTGCCCTAAATCTAAAAGAAGACAGCATAATCGTAGACTGCACACTAGGTTATGGAGGACACAGTAGTTACATCTTGCAACGAATAAAAAAGGGGTTTTTATTCGCCTTTGACCAAGATAGTGAAGCAATTCGGCATAGTACTAATCGCCTAAGTGCGATTGGTACTAACTTCACTATTATTAAAAGTAATTTTGTAAATTTAAAAAGTGAATTAGAAAAGCAAGGAATAACAGAAGTAGATGGAATATTATTTGACTTAGGGGTATCTTCTCCTCAATTAGATGATGCATCACGTGGATTTTCCTTTCATGAAGATGCAAAATTAGATATGAGAATGGATAAAGACAATCAGCTATCTGCTTATGAGGTAGTAAATACATATAGCAAAGAAAAACTAGCAGATATTTTTTATAAATATGGAGAAGATAAATTTTCAAGAAACATTGCTAAGAAAATTGTAGAATATAGAGAACAAAAGCCAATTGAAACAACATTAGAATTAGTAGAAATTATAAAAAGTGCAGTACCAATGAAATTTAGAAAAGAAAAACATCCTGCACGTCAGATTTTCCAGGCAATTAGAATTGAAGTGAATCATGAATTGGATGTGTTAGAACCTGCTTTAGAACAGGCACTATCATTGATTAAAGTAGGTGGCAGAGTTGCAGTTATTACCTTCCATTCATTAGAAGATAGAACAGTAAAAAGAATATTCAAGGAAAAATGTAAAATAGATGATAAAGTAAAGGGACTACCAAACATACCCGATGAGTATTTACCTGATTTTAAATTAGTAGTAAATAAAGCAATTCTTCCAAGTGCAGAAGAATTAGAACAAAACAATCGTTCTAGAAGTGCTAAACTACGTGTAATTGAAAGAATAAAATAGAATAAAGAGGAGGATATATATGAGAAAAATAAAGAAAAGACTTAAGATGTCTAAGTTTGAAAAATTATTATATACACTAGCTTTATTTTTACTTGTAATTTCTCCGATTTCTATTGTGTTTTCTAAAGCAACACTAGCAAATGTTAACTATGAAGTGGAAAAACAAAAGCAAAAAATAGAAGAACAACAAAAAACAAATGAAAGTTTAGCAATGACAATTAATGAATTAGCGTCCCTTACAAAAATTCAAGAAGTTGCAGAAGAACAAGGATTAAGCTATAATAATAATAACATAAAGACTGTAACGGAAGATAAATAGGATGTGAGTAAATTGGCAAAAGCAAAAAAGAGAAAGAAAAATAATATCAGATATTCTAAGATAGTAATTTTTACTTCTCTTTTTTTGTTTGCTGCAATGATAGGAAGAGTAATTCAACTAGGACTTTCTCCAGAAGTAGATGGCATTAACTTAAAAGAATTAGCTAGTAAGAGAACAACAGCTATGGAAACATTATCTGCAGAACGTGGGAGCATATACACGAAAGATGGAGAAGCACTTGCTCAAAATATAGCTTCCTATAAATTAATAGCGTACTTAGATCCTAAAAGAACAACCGATAAAGATAATCCACAACATGTAGTCAATAAAGAAGAAACAGCCGAAAAACTAGCGCCAATATTAGGTATGACAAAAGAAGAAATATTAAAGTATTTATCTAAAGAAGATGTTTATCAGACCGAATTTGGTTCTAAAGGAAAAGGGTTATCAGAAATAACGAAAAATAAAATAGAAGCCTTAGACTTACCTGGGCTTGACTTTATAGAAAGCTATAAAAGATATTATCCAAAAGGAGATTTTGCTTCTTATACAGTAGGTTATGCTAAAACAGAAACAGACGAAGAAACTGGAGAAGAAAACATAGTAGGAGAAATGGGAATAGAAAAATACTATAATAAAATTCTAAAAGGAGAAGATGGTTACGTCCAATATCAAAAAGACCTACAAGGATATAGAATTGCGGATACTCCAGAAAGAAGAAAAGAAGCATCACAAGGAAAAGATATTTATTTAACACTAGATAGTCAAATTCAATTCTTTGTAGAGCAAGCAATTAATAATGCAGATATCGATTATGACTGGGAATGGTTTAATATCACCATTATGGATGCTAAAACTGGGGCACTCCTTGCTACCGCAACATCTCCATCATTTGACCCAAACATTAGAAATATTACAAATTATCTAGATCCAACAGTATCGTCTCCATACGAACCAGGATCAACCATGAAGACCTTTACTTATATGGCAGCAATGGAAAATGGTGTGTACAACGGACAAGAAACTTATCTATCTGGAGTATATACCACGACAGACGGTACACAAATTGGTGACTGGGATAGAAATGGTTGGGGTACTATTACCTTTGATAAAGGGTATGCAATGAGTAGTAATGTTGGAGTTATCAACCTAATCAATAGACATATGAATAGTGCCATGTTAAGAGAATATTTTAAAAAATTAGGATTTGGTAGAAAAACAGGAATTTCTCTTCCCAATGAAGAGGCTGGTAGCTTGAACTTTAAATATGAAACAGAAATTTATAATGCTGGTTTTGGACAAGGTATCACTACAACGCCAATCCAAAATGTAAAAGCTATGACATCATTAACTAATGATGGTATGTTACTAGAACCATTTGTAGTAAAAAAGATAGTGGATCCAGATACCAATGAAACAATATTAAAAAATAAAAGAACAGAAATTGAAAGAGTAGCATCTACAGAAACAGTACAAAAGATGCTCCAATTAATGGACGATTGTGTAAATGGTATTGGAAACACCGGAAGTGGTTTTAGAATTCCAAGTGGAGAATTAATAGGGAAAACAGGTACTGCTCAAATTGCAGCTGAAAACGGTGGAGGATATTTAAGTGGTAAAGAAGATATTATTTCATCTTTTGCTGGAATTTATCCAAAAAGTGATCCAAAGTTAATTATATATGCATCTGTAAAAAGACCATCTGGTGGTAGTCAAAAACCATTATCGAATGCCATTAAAGAAATTGTAAATAACGCATCTAAATATTATGGAAACGATGATACTCAAACACCAGAAGTAGAAGTAACAGAATATGAATTACCAAGCTTTTTAAATCAAGATATTGAATCTGTAAAAACAACATTAAATTCTAATCAAATGACATATCAAATACTTGGAAATGGTAATAAAGTGGTAAAACAATATCCTGAACAAACAGATAAAATTACCAATAAAGATACAGTATATCTAATTACAAATGATACCAATATAACGATACCAAATGTCGTAGGCTTATCTTCCAAAGTTGCTAATAATTTACTACAACTGTTAGGAGTAAAAGTAAAATTAGATGGTGTTGGATATGTTACCGCACAGAGTGTAGCGGAAGGAACTGCTATTACAGATGGACTGGAAGTAACGTTAACATTAAACCCTAAATTTTCTGGATAGGTGATAGTATGGGAAAACAAAAAATCTGGATATATATAATAGAAGTATTAGTAATTGTAGGAGCTTGTATCTATTTGGGAATAACAAAAGTATTACCAGAATATCAAGAAAGTGTAGGAAGTAGTGAAAAATTATTCAATATGAATGACTTTCAAACTGCAGTAGAAGTAAAAATTCCAACAGGGCCTGAATTCTTCATCTTACTAGATAAAAAAGATAAAGTAATGAGTATTTTAGTAGAAAATGAAGAATCCTCACCAATTATCAATAAAAATATTGAAGGAAAAAAAATACAAGAAGCTATCAACGATATTTTTCAAATATTAATTGATAACCAAAAAATAAACAATAAAAACATAGTATTAATTAATTATGGTGAGAATACAATCTACCATCAAATAGTAGAATTGGTAAAAAATATTTTATTAGAAAATAATATGTCATCTCAAGTCATAGAAGAAAGTTCAACTTGGAAACAAAAAGCACAAGAACTAGGAATAAACGAAGATAAAGAAGATGAAATTATCTGGTCCTTGTATTTACAGTCAGCAGACATAATAGATAATATGGACTCTACGATTACTACCAATACAGATACTACAATAATAAGTAAAGACCAAGCGATACAATATGCGGATAGTATTTATGCTAAACTTACAACTTACATGATTAATGCTAACGTCGAAAACCAAGAAAAAAATGCCTTAAATATGCCAATTCAATATATTCCAGCAGATAATAACAATACCATATATGCATCATCAGATAGTTGGTATTATATACAAGACTATAAAGTATATGCAGAAATTACATTAGCATCATCAAATTATAGATATACATTTTGTTATAATGGATCAAACGAAGATAGAAAAGAGGGGATTTGTTCATGAAAAAAATAATAAATAATAAAAACCTAATTATTATGGTACTATGCTTAACAATTATTTTACTAAGCATTGGTTTCACACTAATATCGATAAAATTAGAGGAAAAAAATGCAGAAGGAAAAATGTACGATGTAGAAATTGTAGATATTCAAGAAGGAACTGCAATTAGAGGAGGTACCATTTTGCCAACAGCTTCTACAGATATTATAGACAATGGTAAAACGGCAGACTTCACATTTGAAATGTCAACTCCAAAGGATTCTTTGACCTATATCATTACCATTAAAAACAATGGGAATTTAAAAGCAAAAATAGATGGTTTAGCAGAAAGCCCCAATTATACAGAGGACAATAATCAAGCAAACTCTATTTTACCAGTAATGATTAATCATAATGATATTACCAATCAAGAATTAAATCCCGGAGAAGAAATAAAACTAACAGTAACAGCAGAATTTGCAAGCAGTGGTCAACCAATGAACAAAACCGTACCATATCAAATCAGTATACTATCTTCATGCATAGAATAAAGCTCACATTAGAGCTTTTTTTTGTAAAAAAAGAAACATATCTAACAAAAAAAATGATTTTTATCGACAATAAAAGACATCTTTGCTATAATAAATATAATAGGAGTGGGTAAAAATGGCGAAAGTACAAAAGGAAAAGAAAAACAAGTTTGGTGTTTTTTTACTTTTTATTAGTATTCTATTACTAGCAGCAGGTGGAGTTTTAACATATCTAACATCTCCTAAATATGTAGCATCTACTGTATTAAAAGAGACAGGAACATCACTTACAAAATGGCTTAGTAATGATGAATCAACCGGTCTAGAAGACAATTATCAAATGAGTGGGACATTAAAGATAAACTTACAAAGCGATTATTACCAAGGACTATCTACAACCAATCCCGACTATGCTACCACCGCCAAGTTACTCACAAACTTAACCAATACTCAGAATAATTTTCAAGTTATTCATGATAAAGACAATAAAAGACTATTTGTAAATTACGATAGTAAATTAAACAATCAAAACTTATTTAATACGAAATTCTTAATAGAAAATGCCACTGCCTATTATTATATTGATGGAGTAACATCCACTTATATTAATAACGGAAATAATAATTATTTTGAATCACTAAATTCAACAACGACAACCAAAGAAAATTTAAAGTATGTAATTGAAAAAGTAATGGAATCTATAGGTAACAATATAAAAGATGACTATTTAACAACAACCTATCAAGACAACTATAAAGTCATTACTTTAACACTAACAGAAAAAGATTCAGTCACATTAGGAAATGCCGTACTAAAAGACTTAAAAAAAGATGACAAAGCTCACCAAATATTATTAGGATATGATCCAGAATTTGATAAAGTAAAATTAACAGCAGAAGACGTAAAAGGACAAGGAACAATAAAACTTCATATTTATTCTAATAAGTTAACATTAAAAAATGAAAAATATATATTAGAAGATGAAAATGATAATTCTATCACATATACAGACACAAACAATAAGAAAACAGTGGAAATAAAGTCAGAAGAAAGTACAACAATTTTAACAATCACGACAGAAAAAGATAAAACAGTGATTGATATAACAGATGAAGAAGGAAATAATCTGGGAAACATCTCTATAAGTAAAACAAGTACCAACTATGATATTGTAGCCAAAATACAATCTGATTCTACAACAATAGATTTTGGATACAATTCACAAAAAACAAATCTTAAAAAAGGGAAATCTTATGATAAACAATCTAGTATTACACTTAATGTTACATCACAAAATACAAATATAATAAATGGAACCATTACTTTAGATGCTAAAGTCACAAACGATACTAAAATAACAGAAGATACCTCAACATCAGTATTAGCAAGTTCTATAGATGGAACACAGCAAGAATTATTAAATCAAAAAATAACAACTGTTTTAACACAGTTAATGAGTTAGGGGAGGAAAAAACGTGAATTACTTAGAAGAGGCGGCTGAAGAAGCAAAAAAAGGAATACAGAATCAAGAAGGTGGTCCTTTTGGAGCGGTAATCGTAGATGAACAAGGAAACATCGTTGCACTGGCTCATAATGAAGTGTTAAAAAGTAACGATCCAACAGCTCATGCAGAGATAAATGCAATCCGTATGGCTTGTCAAAAGTTACAGACCAAAGATTTGAGCAAATATACACTATACAGTACTTGTGAACCTTGTCCAATGTGCTTATCTGCTATCATCTGGGCAAATATAAAAAAAGTCTATTATAGTAGTACACGAAAAGACGCTAGAGAAATTGGTTTTAAAGATGATGATATATATGAATTTTTAAAAGGCAACAATAAGATTTTAGATGAAGAACAAATGGAAAATAAATCTTGTAAAGATTTGTTTATAAATTATAATGGTGAAAGGTATTAGGAGGAATAAAAATGGCAAACACAAAATCAAAAGATACAAAAAAGAAAAAAGCGGTAACAACAAAGGAAGAACCAAAAAAGAAAACAGTAAAAAAGTCAACCAAAACAAAGAAAGGTAAAAAGCAAGAAAAAGACTTAGCAACAAAAATCTTATTAGTAATATTCTTAGTATTATGTGTAGTAGTATTTGTTTTAGCAACAGTTATGATTACAGAAAATGGTAACAATGAAAAAACAAAATATGACATTCAAGTACCAATTACAGAAGAAGAATTATCAGACGGAGTAAATATAAAAATCGCTATGGATGATGTAGAAAAAAATCAAAGTAAAGAATATCGTATTTTAGCAAAGAATTATATTGATGATGATAATATTAATACAAAAACTATGAATTATCAAATGAAAGTAACTACAAGTAGAGGTAGTGATATTGCTGTAGAAGTATATAGTTCAAAAGAAAACTTTGAATTATTACAAGGTAAAAAGAAAATAACAGATCTACATTTAAGAAAAGATAAAAAACAACAAGTAACATATACATTCAAACTTACACAAAAACAAGAGCCAAGTGAAGATGATTATGTAGAAGTAGAATTTACAAAAGAAAAATAAAACAGGAGGACAAAATGGATATAGTTGATGAATTAGGAAAAATTGTCATTGCCAAAGATGGAAAAGAAGTAGAGTGTGATATTCTTTTCACATTTGACAATGAAGAATTACAAAGAACATATGTTGGTTACACAGATCACAGTATAGATCAAAATAATAGAGAAGTAATATATATAGCATATTACAATATGAATGCTGAGAAAAAAGAATTAAAAGAAATACAGACACAAGAAGAACTGGATATGGTCCATGACGTGTTAGAAGAAATTGCAAAACAAGCTTAAGGAGTGATAACAAATGAATGATTTAAGTATATATACAAATTTGATTGCATCATATCAAAGTCAAATTGGGCAATTGCAAAGAGAGTTAAGAGGACTAGAAGGAATAACAGAAACAGATGATACGATAAATAATAGAAGGTTTTCAATAGAACAAAGAATAGCTGGACTAAATAGAGAATTAGAAAATGCTAATACAATCGTAAACGATTATAGAGAAGTAGAAAGATTAAGCCAAGAGGTTCCTTCAGAAAATCAGACTGCTGAAGAAATTGAAGCACAAAGAGAAAATCTATTTAGTGACATTGATGCCCGTATTGAACAGCTTCCAATAAACGTAAGAATCCAAGCCCAAATAGCAAGAGCAAGACAAAAAGTAGAAGAAAGCATAAGAACAACACCTGTAGGATTGCCGGGCCCAACTCCACGTCCTGCTTTATCTGTAACTGGAGAAGAAAGAACCTTAGCCAACCAAATTAGTGACGCCCAAGGAAATATATCAAGGGTTACAGATGATCTTAGAACATTAGAAATCAATGGCTACACAATGACGGATGAAGAATATGAAACTAGACGTAATGCTTTAGAACTAGAACTAGCACAATATCAAACACAACTTGCTGAATATAGACAAACTGCTTACGATAGAGCCTTATCAAGTACCAGAGCATTTCAAGAAGCTGAAACTACAGGAATGGATTCAGAAGAGCTAGAAAGATTAGAAGAGGAAGCAAAAACATACAGAGGATTCCTTACAGAGAGCCAGTTAGAACAATTATCAAGAGACCTGAACGAACAACAAGAAGTTCGTAATGAAAGTAATGAAAATGTAGTATCATCATCCACAACTGATATGTTATCACCAGATTTCAACCCACACACAATGCCATTTTTCGATTTCCAAAGCCTATATCAAGATACAAGAGCAGCTCACGAAAACGAACCAGAAGCTTTAAGAACAATCGATAATATATATTCTGATGTATTAGTTAGAAGAGGAAGAGAAAGATCAGAACAAAGTTATAGAAGAGATAGAAACGGTAACGTAATGTACTATCCGGAAACGACATTCCCACAACCAAGAACAAGAGGTGCAAGTGAATCTTTTGATGATTATCAAAGGTACCTAGAAACAGAATATGAACCAGCATTAAGAAGAGAAGGTTATATTCAAGAAGGACAAGATGTAAGAGCTTTAGCAGAAAGTAAAAACCCTGCATTCTTAACAGATAATTCGGGAAATGTATTACATTATCCAAATACGAATATACCACAACCAAGATTACAAAGAGTTGGAGAAACTCCAGAACAATATAATGAATTTCTAACAAATGTCTACGGTCCAACTCTACAAGAAGGTGCATATATTTCAAATCAAAACTATGGAAACTTTAATCCAGACCAACAAGAAGTAAGACAACAAACAAACGAAGAAACACCAGAAGAAGCTGCTGTTAGAACTTCTCAAGAAGAACTAGCACACTTGAATGATATGATGAGACAATTAGAAGCAGCAAGAAATACTATGACAGAAGAAGAATATAACAACGAAAGACAAAATATTTTACAATATATGCGTGCAGAAGGAAACAGATTACAAGAAGCAAATAATACCTTAAGAGAAGTACAAGCCACATCACCAGAAGAAACAAGAGTAGCGGTAACTCCGGGAAGAGAAATTGTACCAGTAGGAGAACAAAATACTCAAACAGGTAATACTGGAACAGCCGGTACTACAGATGCTCAAGAAGAAACAAGGGTAGCAGTAACCCCAGGAAGAGAAATCGTACCAGTAGGAGAACAAAATACTCAAACAGATGATACTGGATCAGAAGGAACAACAGATGGTACTGTAGAAACTCAAGATGATATGTTATCACCAGATTTCAATCCGCATGCAATGCCATTTTTCGATTTTCAAAGCTTATATAGAGATACTAGGAATGCTCATGAAAATGAACCTGATGTATTAAGAAGAATTGATGATATGTATTCCGGAGCTCTAGTTAGAAGAAGAGATGAAAGAACAAATCCTAACTATAGACGTAATAGAGATGGTAATGTTATCTATTATCCAGATACAACATTCCCACAACCAAGACCTAGAGGTGCAAATGAAACAGCAGAAGAGTATCAAAACTTTTTAGACAATGAATATAGACCAGCACTGGAACAACAGGGATATGTTAGAGAAGGAGAAGATGTTAGATCATTATCTGAGGAACATAATCCAGCATTCTTAACAGATGAGGATGGAAAAGTATTGCATTATCCAAATACGAATATTCCACAGCCAAGATTACAAAGAGTTGGAGAAACCTCTGAACAATATAATGACTTTTTAACAAACGAATATGGTCCAACCTTACAAGAAGGAGCATATGTTTCAAATCAAAACTATGGAAACTTTAATCCTGATCAGCAAGAAATAAGACAACAAACTGAAAATGAAACACCTGAAGAAGTCGCAGTAAGACAAGCGCAAGAAGAAATTAAACATCTAGATGACGAAATGAGACAACTAGAAGAAGCTAGAAATAATCTTTCAGAAGAAGAGTATCAAAGAGAACGTCAAAATATTATTGATCATTTGAGAAACGAAGGTAAAAAGCTTAGTGAAGCTCAAGAAAAATTAAAAGAGACTACTCCAGGAAAGAAAGAAATCGTACCATATGATAGTAGTAAAAAAGAAATCGTACCATCAGAAGGAATTAAAGAGCATCAAACAAATGCTGAAGATAAAAAAGATAAAGGAGACAAAAAAGTTCCAGCAGTAGTAGATGGTAGTAAGAAAGAGATTATTCCATATGAAGGAACCAAAAAGCCTTCAACAAACGATGAAGATAAAAAAGATAAAGGTGAAAAACAAGTTCCAGCAGTAGTGGATGATAGCAAAAAAGAAATTGTACCATATGATGATAAAAAGAAAGAAATCATACCATATGAAAAAGATAAAAAACCAGATTCACCAGGCGGTGGAAATGGTCCTTCAGGTGGCGGAGATGATGATGGTAACGGCCCTTCTGGTGGAGGAAACGATGATGAGCCAATTAAAGAAGAACAAAAACAAGGTAGAGCATTATATGCAATACTAAGTGATGTTCTAAAAGATAAAGATGGAAAACCTTTAGAAATCAACAAAAAGACCGGAAAGAGATTAAAAGCTGCTAATATTAAAGTTGGACAATCTTTTATGGCTGACCTAAAAATGGGAAATAAGCTATATACAATAGTAAGTGCATTACCAGGTATTTTGAGTGTCCCATTTAAAGCTGGATATAAATTAATTTCTAAGATTGCCTTAAAGTTTACTGGTCAAGAAGATATAGGAAAGATTATTAGAAAAAATCTAGAAAAATTACCTCCAGAAGATAAAGAAGTAATTTTACAAGAATATAAAGCAGGAAGAATAGTAGAACTAAAAGATCAAGGATTTGCACCATTAAATGATGCAATATTAGATACTATTGTAAGACCTGACACAGAAAAGAAAGTAACAGAGATTAATAAAAGAATTAGTACGAATTATCAAACATTATTCGCAACATATAGAACAGTTCAACAATATGATAAACAATTAGCAGATCCTAATATTTCAGAAGAAGAAAAGGATAGAATTACAATAGCAAGACAAGAAGCTCTAAAAGGAAGTGCTGCTTTAGTAAAAGAAACTAGAGAGATTCGTAATGAAGGAGATGCACTATACTCAAATGGATTACAAGGATTCTCATCAGATGTAAAAGCTGCTGGATCTAAAATGAACCTACAAGGATTAAGATTTGCCAAAGATTATGGATTTGATGAAAAACAGGCTGCAATATTAGACAGCCTTGGTAAATTAGATACCGCTGAAAAAACAGCTTGTGCAGCTGGAAAAGATGAAGAAGCACTAGAAGCCTTCATTGGTATGGAAACTCTTAAGAGTAAAGAAACAGAAATCAAAAAAGGACTTATGGGAGAACGTTCTGTAGGTAGACTACAATATTCTCCATTAGTTGGAGAACTTGATTATAGAGATGACCCATTTGTAAAAAAATTATTTACATCAGTCTCAATAGCTGTTTCTTCACTTGCTGCAGCCAATGCGATTAGAACTCATATGCTAGAAACTCCAAAGGCTGTAGATGCTCATAATCAACATGTTCAAGATGTCAATGCCGCAAATCAAGCATCTATGGATAGAGCACATCAAATTGGTCAAGATATTAGTGCAAAACGTGGAGATTTTGCTGAAGGAATGCAAGCTCAAGCTTACCAAGATATCAATAATATTGGTAATACCCATGAAAGGATGAACTTAGATAATTCAGCTTTAGAGCATGGAGGTTGGGCACTAAGTAGTGATACATATCAACAAGGAGACGATTTATGGCATGAAATAACACAAAATACATATGACCAAGCTCATAGCCAATTAACAGATATTGGTTCACAATATGCAACAGGAGCACTTACACAAGCTGAAGCTTTACAGAAAATTAGCGAGGTTTCAAGTCAAACACAACAACAATTTAATGATTTGGTTGCTCAAGCATTACCAATCTTTAATCAATATGCACCATCTCATCCACAATTTACTTTGGATGGTTTAGGTTCTGCATTAGAATATATTGCACAACACCCTGATGCTATCGATAAGATGAATCAAGGAATGGTAGATGTTACAAATCTTGGAGACGAATTAGCAGGCTTAACAGTAGAACAAGTACAAGCATTACAAGGTATGCCAAGCGATATGGCAACAACATTATTAGGTTCTGCTTCTGCTGTAGTTTTAGCAAGCAAAGTTGCATCAGCAATGGATAGTCAATATAGTCCAAGAAAATCAAATAAATATGGAAATGAATTAACAGAAATGGTAAGCGACTTTGTAGCAGAACAAGAAGCTCAAGAAGAAGTATCTATGCAAAAATCCGCATAAAAAAGAACAGAGATCTGTTCTTTTTTTTTACAAAAATATGATATAATAGCAACAGAAATGAGAGGAAAATATGAAATTAGTTACAGATTTAAAACAAGCAAAGTATATCACTCACAGTGGTACCATGCATGCAGATGAAGTATTTGCAACTGCATTTTTAGATTTATATAAACATGATGTAATATTAATGAGAGTACCACACGTAGAAGAAGATAAAATTAGAAAAGATGCTATAGTATACGATATTGGCCGAGGAAAATATGATCATCATCAAGAAGATGCTGAGGTAAGAGAAAATGGCATAAAATATTCATCTTTTGGATTATTATTTAGAGAATATGGAAAAGATTATTTAAAATCTATAAAAATAGAAGATATAGATGATGTATATATAGGAATAGAAAAGGAATTAATTGAAGGAATTGATGCCATAGATAATGGACAATTTCCAGAGATAACAGCAACTTATAAAGTAAAGACAATAAGTGATATGATAAAATTATTTAATCCTAGCTATGGAAGTAATGAAACAGAGCGAGAACAATTTATAAAAGCTGTGTCACTCGCAAAAATGATTTTTCAAGAAACAGTATGTAATGTCGTAGGAAAAGTAAAAGCCAAAAAGATTGTTTTAGAAAAAATTAAAAACGCAGATAAAGATTATTTAGAATTAGAAGAATATCTTCCATTTGAAGAGACAATTTTAAAATGTGAAGAAGCTAATCATATATTATTTGTTATGTATCCGTCAAATAGAGGCGGATACGGTATTAAGACAATAAAAAAATCATCAGAAGACAAAACAGATAGATTATCTTTCCCAGAAAGCTGGGCTGGACTAGATGGAGAAGAGTTAGAAAAAGCATCAGGAATAAAAGATATTTCCTTTTGCCACAGCAATCGTTTCTTAGTAACATGCAACACCAAAGAAGCTGCTTATCAAGTATTAGATAAAGTAATAAGTGACTATAAAAAAGATATGAAATAATTCATATCTTTTTTATCAGTAAAGTTCGTTAACTTATGTAAAGTAAGTAAAATAAAGTGACAACTAATTGACAAGTAGGCAATGAAAACGTTATAGTAATTATAATTGGGATAGATAAAGTATCTATAGAAAGAAGAGGAATGGTAATGAAAAATTTCAAGAAAAAAGAATGGTTTATTTTATCACTATCACTGACAATAGTTTTTATAACTGTTATATTATTAAAATCTAGTTATGCTATAGAAGAGCCTAGAATATTAACGATAAAAAACACAACAGAATCCTTAAATGTAGAAGAAAAAGTAACATTTGACTATTTGATTGAATTAGATGATCAATCCGTAACAGATGTAATTAGTGATATAGAGTTTGTAGATGGTAAAGCCACGGTATCACTAGAACCAAATGATGAAATTTCTATATCTTTTGATGCAGATTATAAATATAAAGTAACTCCATTATCAGAAAATAAGAATTATATATATTCACCAACACAAACTTATGAAGGACAGTTATCAATAGAAAATCCTAGCATCATAACTTATACCATAAAAAAAGAAGAAGTAAAAGATAATTCAAACAATATAGAAGAAAGCCAAATACAAAATATTGCCCCAATAACAGAAAGTATACCAACGGATAGTGCCACAGTCATTAAAAAAGAAGATTTAGAAGAAGGAGGGCACTACGTTATTTTCCGTGTAACTGGAGGAAAAGCTTATATTTTGACAGGAAAAGGAAATGCCAAAGAAGCAACTACTTATGAAAGTACTAGGGGAGGAAAAATTACTTGGCCAGCAGATTCTAAAGATTATAAAAATATTATTTGGGAATATCACGGACCAAATAATTATGCAACATTACAGAGTATGGGAGAAGAAGTAACTTCATACCTAACGCTTGGAAATAACACTTATAATGAAAGACCAGTAGGTACAGAACCAGCCTATGTAAATTTTCATACAACAACATCTCCTGCCATGAGAATAAATAATGGCAATTTTTACTTAAATCTATCAGGAGACAAAAAGAAATTTATAACTTCAGCAACCGCAGCCAGTTTATACTTAGCAAAGATTGATGAAGACGTAGTAAAAGTTTCTTTCGATGCCACAAATGGTGGAGAAAGTATGTATACAGGAGCAGGGGAGATAAACAAAACTTCAGTAGTAGGAAATAGCATTACTGTTCCAACAGAAGAAGAAATATCAACTCCTCAAAATTATAATTACAAGATAACAAGTTGGATTGATATTGATACAGGAGAAGAAATTACTCCTGGAATGACAATAACACCAACAAAAGATACTGTATATTATGCAAATTATCAAGCAAAGGATTATAATTTTGGAACAGAACAAAATGTTGTAAATAATAGTAGTACCAACGACTTTATAACAACAAAATTATATGATATCAATGATTTATTTAATTTAAATAGTGCAGAAAAAACACAATCAAGAGATTACGATGAGCAAAAAGAAATTTGGAGTCTAAAGGCTGAAAACGAACCAACATTCCTAAATCAACCATCATTAGGTCTTGTCTTCTTTGATACAACTAAAACAACGGATAGAGGAAAATTATCACTTTTAAATGGCCGAAACAACTTAAATGCCAATATGCAAAAAGAAAACGGTAATCAATATTATGATGGAATTATTACACCAGGAATACAAGAGACAATCAAACAAAAAATATTCAACGAAAATACATTAGGAGTAAACTACGTAGGAACAGGTGACTACTTATATCAATTTGATGAAGATTCAGGATATTATTACTATGATAGCAACAAAAATGCCGCTTCTTACAACCAGAAAGAAAACCGGTTTTATGTTTATGACTATACTTATGGAACATCAAAATCTGAAGGAGAAGACGATTCCGACTTTTTACCATATAATTACATGTCTAAAGAGCAAGCAGAACAAAAAGAAAATTTATCAGCATCTAATGGATATACAAACTATTGGTTCGCTATGGAAAGTAATATCAATTTTATATTACCAGATGATGCAGGAAGCAAAGACCAATTTGGAAATTATCAAAATAGAGGATTAAAGAATAATGATATGATTTTTAAATTTACTGGTGATGATGACATGTGGGTCTATGTAGATGATGAATTAATCCTAGATTTAGGAGGAGTACATGATGTGATTTATGGAGAAATAAATTTCTCAACTGGAGTAGCAACTATTGCTCAAAATGGAGCAGCAAAAGCAACCGATAAATTAGGAATTGTTTCCTTTAACAAAGTTGATATTACAGACAACAACAAGATTCAACAATATGATATTTCACATATTAAATCAGGAAATCATACTTTAAAAATATATTATGTAGAAAGAGGAGCATCACAATCCAATGCCGGTATCTATTTTAATGTATCTGATAAATATAAAAACAATGCTGCAATAGAAGTAAGCAAAAAAGTAGAAGGAAAGAAAACAGATGATACGTTTACTTTTAATATTAAATTTGAAGAACCTCTAACTGGTCAATATGGTCAATTAGAATTACTAAATGGTGAAGGAACTTTTTCTTTAAAAGATGGAGAGACAATAGATATTACCAATTTACCATCGGGAGCAGAATATCAAATTACAGAAGTAGAAAATGAAAACTATGATACAACAGTAAAGAAAAACGAAACTTCAGAGCAAAGTTTAACAACAACTGGAAAATTAATTGGTGGCTCCCTAGAAAAAATAGAATATACAAATAAAAATAACACCATAGAAGAAACACCAATAACCCCACCAAAAGAAGAAATGGATGTACCAAATACCTACGATAATATTTATCGATATATTTTAATTCTTGTACTTTCTGTATTAGGAATAGGAACAACAGTATTTGTTATAAAAACAAATAAAAAGAATCAAATAAATTAAAGAGCTTAGGCTCTTTTTCTTTGACAAATTTTTGTAAACAACCTAAAAAAATAAATAATAAAAAGATATTTCGTGATATGATTAAAGAGTAGAAAGTAGGGATAATAAATGAGTGAATTAGGATTTGGAATTGTATGGACAGTATTTATGGCAATATTTACATTAGTATTTGTATCTGCCGGAGAAGGGTTAAATATTTCATTGGCTCTTTTCTTAGCTCTTTTCTGGGCGATAGGAATATTTATGATAGTAAAAGGAATAAAAAAGGTAAAAGCCAATAGAAATACAGAAAAATTAGGAGAAGAATGTTATGGAATGGTAAATAGAATCTATCCAACAGGAACAAGAGTCAATAACAGACCGGAATGGCAAGCAGAGTTTGTGGTCTATATTCCATCTAAAGATTCTATAGAATATATCTCAGAAGTAATAGGATTTGATAGAAGAAAATATTTACCAAGATCATTTGTAAAATGTAAATACTATCAAAATGATATTAACATAGAAGGCTCAATAGACTTTAATACTATTCCTCTTAACATTCAACCTAAATTTGATGGAGTAAAAGATCATTTTGATATTGATGGAGAAGACGTTATTACAGTAAATGGTGAAAAATACAAGA